>SBGO01000083.1 GCA_006226565.1 Deltaproteobacteria bacterium
GACGTGCCGCTCACGACCGCCGGCGACGCGCTCACCTGCACGACCCACCCGGTGAACGGCGGCAACGGCGTCGCCGTCGCCTACACCGCCGCGACGTTCGACCACAGCTTCGATGGCGGTGCGACCGAGACCCCGATCCAGACCGCCGGCCTCCTCTCCTGCGCCCACATCCTCGCGGCCGACCCGGGCGCGACCACCGGGATCTACAGGCTCGACCCCGACGGCGTCGGCGCGGCGCCGGCCTACGACGCCTACTGCGACATGGACACGGCCGGCGGCGGCTGGACGCTGGTCCACGTGAAGACCACCTACACCCTCGAGATGACGAGCACCACGGTCGATCTCGCCTGCGCCAGCACCCTCAGCGGCGACTGCGCTTCGGCCATCGATCCGCGCCTGCCCTGGAACCAGGCCCTGTGGCGCTTCGCCGGCCTCTCGAGCCCGCTGGTCACCTGGCAGCGCGCCTATCACGACGGCGTCGGCGGCCTCGCCGCCTACCTCCTGGGCTACAACCTCTACGCGGCGGTGCCGATCGGCGGCTGGGAGCGCTTCACCGCCGGCGCCTGGAGCGGCCTGCACACCATCGACTCGCTCGTCTACGGCTACCAGGGCGCCTCGCCGCTGCGCGAGGGGCTGTCCGAGAACCATGGCTACAGCGACCAGTGGATCGACCTCTGGAGCAACCCCGACCCCTCGAACAACTACACCTTCGTGGAGGGCGGCGATCCGACCCTCGTCGGGACCAAGTGCCTCGCCGGCGAGTGCCGCGCCGGCGCCGTCTGGATGCTGGTCCGCGACGCCTCGGTCTGCGGCGCGGCCTGCGGGCAGGTGACCTGGCCGCGGTCGTGCGCGGCGCTCCTCGGCGCCTCGCCCGGCACGGCGAGCGGGACCTACACGATCGATCCGGACGGCCCCGGCGGCTACCCGGCCTACGACGCCTACTGCGACATGACGACCGACGGCGGCGGCTGGACCCTGGTCAACACGAAGGTCGCGACCTCCTTCGTCACCTGGTCGGCGAGCTTCTCCTCGGCCTGCGCCACGTCGACGGCGGCGGACTGCGCGTCGACGCCCGACCCGTCGATGGCGTGGACGGAGGTGATGTGGCGGCCCGGGACCGTCACCGCGGAGGCGGAGAACGTGATCTGGAGCCGCGATCCGGCCTCGAACCTGTCGGCGCACCTGACCGGGACCCAGATCACCGCGGCGGTGTTCAGCGAGCCGGGCTTCCGCAAGACGGTGTCGGGCGTCACGACGAGCGGCTACACCATCGCCAACCTCGTCTACGGCTGGAACACCAACATCTCCGACTCGCACAGCGCCGGGAACGACCAGTGGCTCGACCTCTGGTACCAGCCGGACACGAGCCCCTCGCCCGGCTACCTCTTCACCGAGGGCGGCGACACGAGCCTCCAGGGGACCAAGTGCGTGGCGGGCTACTGCCGGACCGCGCCGGTCTGGACGATGGTCCGTGACCCGCAGGAGTGCGGGGCCGCCTGCGGCCTGACGCCGAGCGCGGCGCCGGCCTCGTGCAAGGCCATCCTGGCGGCCGACCCGAGCGCGACCAGTGGGCTCTACACCATCGACCCCGACGGCGACGGAGGCGTGGCGCCCTACTCCGCCTACTGCGACATGACCACCGACGGCGGCGGCTGGACCCTGGTCGAGACCAAGGTCACCCCGACGCTCGTCACCTGGTCGGGGACGTTCAGCCCGGCGTGCGCCAGCTCCACCGCGGCCGACTGCGCCTCGGCGGTCGATCCCCACCTCGACTACGACGACGTCCTGTGGCGCTTCTCCGACAACGCCGACGTCACCGTGCGCTGGGCCGCCCGGACCCACGCCGCCCTCCGGGAGTTCCTCGGGGGCGCCGCCCTCGACTACGCCGGCACCCCGGTGGCCGGCTTCAGCAAGACCGTCAATGGGATTTACACCGGGCCGTATACGATCCCACGCTTGCACTTCCGCTACCAGTACGGCCTCTCGGAGGACCACGCCGACAGCGATGCGTGGATCGACCTCTGGTACAACCCCGACGCCACGGACAACTACGTCCTGCTCGAGGGCGGGAACACGACGCTCCGCGGGACCAAGTGCCTCGCCGGCTACTGCCGCGCGGCCCCGGTGTGGATGCTGGTGCGCTGACGGCGCGGCACGCCCGCTGAGCCAACCGAGGGGGGCCGGTTCCTCGTCGGTGATGGGCGCGTATCCTCATGGGGTGGAGGTGCCCCATGTCACGGATGACGCTGACGTTGGTGCTCCTGTGCGGGCTCGCGACCGCCTGCAACCCGGTCTACGCCCCACCGCTGCGCAGCCTCGACTACGGCGCCCCCGGGCGGCTCGAGCCCGGACGTGCCGAGGTCGGCACAGGGGTCAGCCTGTACCTCACCAACAGCGTCCTGGCGGGGTTCTCGCTCCTGGACGGCCTCTCGCTCGAGGTGGCGTTCGACTGGGTCCCGGCGGCCGTCGGCGACTCCCGGGACGCGTGGGCGATGGGCAGCGTCGGCCTCCGCTACGAGCTGACCGGTGCCGCGGGCAGCACCCGGACCGGGTGGCGCGCCGACGTCGAGGTCGGCGCCGGGGGAGGCGTCGGCGGGGCGGACCAGAGCGAGCGCAGCTGGTGGGACATCCCGGCCAGGGGCGGCTACGTCGGCCTCGGGGTGGGCCATCGTCACGGGCGGTGGACGCTGTACGCGCGCGGGCGCTGCCAGGTCGTCGCGGCGGATCGCATCCCGATGACGGTGTGGTGGACCGCCAAGCTCGGCGCCGAGTGGTCCTCGCGCTCCGCCTTCGTCGCCCTGGGGTTCGGCGGCGCGGGCTACTCCAACCGCGACGACTCCGAGCAGGGGGTGCTGGCGGAGCTCCTCATCGGCGGCAAGTTCGGGCTCTGAGGCGCCGCGACGTCAGCGGCGAGCGCCGTCGAGCTGCGCGCCGGGGAAGCGGCTGTCGGCGAGCGCGGCGCCGCGGAAGTCGGCCCCGCGGAGGTCGGCGTTCTCGAAGTCGGCGCGGCGGAGGTCGGCGTCGCGGAAGTCGGCGCCGCGCAGGTCCGAGTGGGAGAAGTCGACGCCCGCCAGGGTCGCGCCGCGGAAGTTGGCGCCGCGGAGGTCGGCGTCGCTCATCAGGCCGCCGGTCAGGTCGGCGTCGCGGAAGTCGCGGCCGGCGAGGTTGGAGCCGCAGAAGGTCGCCCACGGGAGAGCGAGGGCGCGGGTGGGGACGTCGTCGGCGAGGGTCAGGCGCTCGATTCGCGCCTGGCCCTCGGGGGGCGCCGGCTCCATGCCGAGGGGGGCGGCGATGCGCCCGCCGTAGATGCCCATCATGTAGTCGGCGACGTAGACGCGGCTCCAGCGGCCGCCGGCGCCCCCGGCGGCGAGGAAGGCGCGGTGAGCGGCGACCGCGGCGTCGAAGTCGACGGCGCTCATGACATGGGCGCGGGCGAAGGCGCGCGCGGTCGGGACGTCGATGTAGTCGGCGTCGTTTCCCGGCTGGTCGTGAAGCGGGAAGTCGGCGAGCGAGGCCGGAGCTGGCTCGTCGGCTCCCGCCCCGGCGTGGGCGCAGGCGGCCAGCGGGGCGGCGGCGAGGGCGGCGAAGAGCAGCAGGGTGAGGCGCATGGCGGGCTCCGTGGGGCTCGCCGGGTTGGACCCGCGGCGGCGGCCGCTGGGGCAGCCGGGAGGGCGCGCGGAACCCAGACCCCGTGCGCGAGAAAGTGTGATGAGATGGGGTCTGACCCCTACCAATCACACTTTTTCGACGGCGAGAAAGTGTGATGAGACGGGGTCTGACCCCTCCCTATCACACTTTTTCGGCGAGAGCGGGGGAGGGGACGCCTGGGGCGAGGCGGAAGCGCTTGCGCAGCTGGACCGACTTCGCCGTGTGGAAGAGGACCGGGTAGACGAGGAGCTCCATCAGGAAGCTCGTGAAGAGGCCGCCCAGCATCGGGACGGCGAGGCGGCGCATGGTGTCGGCGCCCGCGCCGTCGGCCCAGAGCAGCGGCACGAGGCCGATGAAGGTCGTGAAGACGGTCATGGTCTTCGGCCGGATGCGCTTGACCGCGCCGTCGTGGATGGCCGCGCGCAGGTCCGCCGGCGTGCGCATCCGCCCCTCGCGCTCGAAGCGGTCGAAGCTCGTGTCGAGGTAGAGCAGCATCACGAGCCCCGTCTCGGCGTCGAGCCCGGCGAGCGCGATGATGCCGACCCAGACCGCCAGCGACAGGTCGTAGTCCATCGCGTAGAGGAACCAGACCGCGCCGATCAGGCTGAAGGGCACCGCGAGCAGCACGATGGACACCCGCAGCCAGCTCTTCGTCGCCATGAAGAGGAGCAGGATGATGGCCACCCCGGCCAGCGGGATGACGATGGCGAGGCGCTCGTTGGCGGCCTGCATGTACTCGTACTGCCCCGACCACACGAGCGTGTAGCCGGCGGGCAAGGGGACGGCCGCGTCGACGGCGAGCTTGGCGCGCTCGACGAAGGTCCCGACGTCGATCCTGGCGATGTCGACGTAGACCCAGCTCGTCAGGCGCGCGTTCTCGCTCTTCACCATGGGCGCGCCCGGGCGGAACGCGAAGTCGGCCAGCTCCGCCAGCGGCACCTGGGCGCCCGACGGCGTCGTCACGAGCGTCTGCCGCAGCGCCGGGAGGTTGTCCCGCAGCTCGTGCGGGTAGCGGACGTTGACCGGGTAGCGCTCGCGGCCCTCGACCGTGTAGGTCACGTTCATGCCGCCCATGGCGCTCATCACGACGTCCTGGACGCTCTCGACGCTCAGCCCGTAGCGCGCGATGGCGCCGCGATCGATGCGCACGTCGAGGTACTTGCCGCCGACGCTCTTCTCCGAGAACGCGCTGACGACGTGGTCGGCGAGCTTCGGGTCGGTCTTGACGACGTCGGCGATGCGCGCCCCGAGGTCGGCCAGGGTGGCGAGGTCCGGCCCCATGATCTTGATGCCGATGGGCGTCTTGATGCCGGTCGACAGCATGTCGATGCGCGTCTTGATGGGCATCGTCCAGGCGTTGGTCAGGCCGGCGATGCGCACGGCGTCGTCGAGCCCGGGGACGTGCCCGACGCCCTCGACGTCGTAGCCGTACTTGAGCTCGTCGACGGTGATGGTGCGCTCCTCGTCCCAGAACAGCGCCGGGAGCCACTTGATCACCCCCGGCCAGTCCGAGAAGAAGCGCTTCACCGGGCGCTTTCGCCACTTCGACTTGTCGCGCTCGAGGGTGATGGTCGTCTCGAGCATGCTCGGCGGCGCCGGGTCGGTCGCCGTCTCCGCGCGGCCGGCCTTGCCGAGGACGTGGACGACCTCGGGGAAGGCCATGATGAGGCGGTCGGTCTGCTGCAGGAGCTCCCGCGCCTTCGACATGCTGATGCCCGGGTCGGTCGTCGGCATGTAGAGCAGATCCCCCTCCTCGAGGGGCGGCATGAACTCGCCGCCGAGGCGCCCGAACGGGAAGATCGTCAGCACCATCAGGGCGACGGTCGTCACCAGGACGCCGACCCGGTGGCGCATGACGAAGGTGAAAGCTGGGTCGTAGAGGCGCTCGAGGAGGTGCGAGAGCGGGTTTCGCGCCTCGGGCAGGAGGCGCTGCGGCAGGAGGATCAGCCCCACCAGGACGGCCCAGCCGACGGCCAGGCCGACGCGCAGCCCGGGCGACCAGTCGGCGGGGACCAGCGCCAGCAGCAGCGCCGGGCCGAGGGCGCTGACGGCGATCACCCCGAGCCGCACCCGCCGCGACCAGCGCTCGGGCAGCACGCGCTCGCGGATGAAGTAGACCATCAGCACCGGGATGACGGTGACGGCGAGCAGCGCCGCCGCGCCCATCGCGAAGGTCTTGGTGAAGGCGAGGGGCTTGAAGAGCCGGCCCGACTGGTCGCCGAGGGCGAAGACCGGCAGGAAGCTGACGACGATGATGACGAGGCTGAAGAAGAGGCTCGGGCCGACCTCGCGCGCCGCCTCGGCGATGACCACCGCGCGCGGCCGCGCCACGGCACCGCCCGCGACCCGCTCGAGCTCGAGCTCGAGGTGCTTGTGGGCGTTCTCCACCATGATGATGGAGCTGTCGACCATGACGCCGATGGCGATGGCGATGCCGCCGAGGCTCATGATGTTGGCGTTGATGTCGAGCAGGTACATGAGCACGAGGCTCAGGAGCACCCCCGACGGGAGCACGAAGGCGGCGACGAGCGCGCTCCGCGCGTGGAGCAGGAAGAGGATGCAGATGAGGGCGACGACCAGCATCTCCTCCATCAGCGTGTGCGACAGGGTCGCGGCGGCGCGCTCGATGAGGTCGCTGCGGTCGTAGCCCGTCGCGACCGTGACGCCGGGCGGCAGGCCGCGCTCGAGCTCGGCCAGGCGCGTCTTGACCCGCGCGATGGTGGTCCGCGCGTTCTCGCCGTAGCGCATGACGATGACGCCGCCGACCACCTCGCCGAGGCCGTCCCAGTCGGCCACCCCGCGGCGGATCTCCGGCCCCACGCGCACGTCCGCCACGTCGCCGACGACGATGGGCACCCCGGCCTCGCTGGCGCCGAGGGCGGCCTGGCGCAGATCGGTCAGGGCCCGGTCGGTCCGGGCGTTCTCGAGGCGCTCCCCGGCGGCCCCGGCCGCGCGCGTCTCGGCGTCGGTCAGCGACCCCAGGTACCCGATGCCGCGGACCATGTACTCGGTCTCGCTGATCTCCACCACGCGCCCCCCGACGTCGCGGTTGGAGTCGCGCACGGCCTGCTTCACCCGCCCCAGCGAGATGCCGTAGGCGCGCAGCTTCACCGGGTCGACGACCACCTGGTACTGCTTGACGAAGCCGCCCAGGGAGGCGACCTCGCTCACGCCCTCGACGCTCGTCAGCTCGTAGCGGAGGAACCAGTCCTGGAGCCCGCGGAGGTCCGAGAGGTCCTGGTCGGGTTGGGCCAGCGGCCCCCCGCCGAGGGGGCAGGCGTCGAAGCCCGGCTCGAGCACCACCTCGCGGAGGCCGCCGCGGCGCCCCTCGGGGGCCAGCTCGGGCCGGTCGTAGCGCTGCTGGGCCTCGGCGTCCCAGTACGCCACGCGCGGCGGCTGGAAGACGCGCTGATGGACGAGGCGCGCCCGGATCGCCTCGTCGTCGGGCGCGTCCTCGCGCTCGGGGTACCAGCGGCCGGTCTCGGGGTCGTGCCACAGGCCGCCCGGGTGCGCGACGCAGTAGGGCCCGGTCAGGAGCGCGTACTCGTAGACCCAGCCGACGCCGGTCGCGTCGGGCCCGAGCTGCGGCGAGACGCCCGCCGGGAGCGCGCCGCCGACCACGCTCAGCTGCTCGAGCACGCGGCTCCGCGCCCAGTAGGGGTCGGTCCCGTCCTCGAAGATGATGTAGACGAAGCTCGACCCGAACATGCTGTAGCCGCGCACGACCTTCGCCGTGGGGACCGCCAGCATCGCCGTCGTCAGCGGGTAGGTGACCTGGTCCTCGACGATCTGCGGGGCCTGCCCGGCGTACTCCGTGCGGATGACGACCTGCACGTCCGACAGGTCGGGGATGGCGTCGATCGACGTCTGGCCGAGGGTCCACGCGCCGGTGCCGACGAGGACGCCGAGCAGCAGCAAGACCAGCAGGCGGTTCTTGACGGATTGGTCGATGAGCCAGCCGATCACCGCCCGCCTCCGGTCGCCGGCAGCGTCGCGCGCGTGTCGTAGCACTCGAGCATCATGGCCCCGTAGTAGGGGTTGCGGACGTCACCGCGCCGCTGGAGCCAGGTCGCGCCGCCGTGCTCCTCGCGGTACATCGGGCAGTGGACCCGCTCGACCTCGGCGGCGAGGCCGGGGGGCACGCCGGTCGCGGCGACCAGCGGGACGAGCGCCTCGCTCAGGAGCGCCAAGGACACGCGCGCGTCGGCGATGGCGGGCCCGGCGGCCAGCTCGCCCGCCTTGGCCTTCACCGTCGCGACCCCGGCGTGGCGGTGCCAGAAGTGCGGCTGGTCGGGGATCGGGACGGCGGTCAGCGCGTCGAGCGCCGCGCCCAGGCGCTTGGCGGCGTCGGCCACGCCGTCGGTGGTGTCGCCGGCGAGGGCGCCCTGGATGACGAAGT
>SBGO01000441.1 GCA_006226565.1 Deltaproteobacteria bacterium
GACGCCGAGCGCCGCGCCGCCGCCGGGCCGAAGATCGACGCCGCGACCGAGCGGACCCTGGCCGTGTCGCGCACCGTCATCGACCGGGCCCTCGCGGCCACGACGCGCGACGGGCGGCCCATCGCCCCGGCCCAGCTCGTCGTCACCGGCCACTCCCAGGGGGGCTTCGTGGCCCAGATCCTCGCCGCCGAGCGCGGCCTCGCCGCCGTGACCTTCAACGCCCCGGGCGCCCAGCACTATCGGGCCGACCTGCGTGGCCCGCAGATCCGCAACATCACGCGGCAGAACGACCTCTTCGGGCGCATGGGCAAGCACATCGGCCAGACCGTCGTCGTCGAGGACCTCCCGTTCTCCTTCGAGACCGACGTCCTCCACGGCAAGCTCTACCTCATGCGCAACCACTCGATGACCGAGCTCACCACCACGCTGAAGGCGGCCGGGCGCTAGCGGGCGCCCCGTGCGCGGCGCGACCGGCCCGGCCTACGGGGTCGGGTCGCCCGTGTCCCCGAACCGGATGCGGAAGGCGCAGCGCGCGTCGCCGGCGGCGAGGGTCTCGGCGCGGTGGAGGGTGCCGTGGCCCGGGCGCGCGTAGTAGCGCGTGTCGGCCGCACAGAAGAGCGGGGCCAGGTCGGGACGGCCGAGCTCGCGGGTGAGCTCGGCGAAGCGGCAGCGCGAGATGTCGAAGTCGAGCGCGCCCGCGGCCAGGCCGACGACCGCGCCGTCGGCGTTGGGGAAGTAGCGGAGCAGGCCCTCGGCGAAGGCGCGCCGCTCGGCGTCCCCGGCGCGCGCCCACTCGGCGTGGCTCGGCGGGTGCGTGGCCGCGATGAAGGCGGCGCCCACCTCGCAGGCGACCTCGCGCAGGAGGTCCGTCGCCAACGGACCCGCGAGGCCCGCGAGCGCCTGCTCCAGGCGCAGGAGGCTCCGGAGCTGGTAGCGCGTCATGGGCTCGCGCGGGTCGGCGCTCGGCGCCACGCCCCGGAGCGGGTCGCGCCCGAGGCTCGCCGCCAGATAGCGCGCCACGACGCGTGCCGTCGCGACCCGACCGAGGCGCCCGCGGAGCACCCGCCAGACGATCGGCAGGGCGTGACGCGCGTCGAACGCGACGAGGTCGCGGAGGCGCGGCGAGCGAGGCGGCGTCAGGCTCATCGCTTGCCGAGCCGGCGCGGCAGGACCTCGGTCACGCCGAGGTAGAGCGACAGCCCCACGATGGCGAGCCACGTCTCGGAGGCGTAGGCGCGCCGCACCATCATGAAGTCGTGCGGGATCTGCTGCGCCGCCGACCAGAGCGGCCCCGACACGCCCTCCGGCCGCATCACGACGAAGACCATGTAGCCGCCGTAGAGGACCTGAATCGCCAGGTTCACGATGATGACCCAGTGCGCGATGCGCCAGGGCCAGGAGAGGCGCCCGACCGGCGCCGCGCTCTGCTCGCTGCTGTCGCCCATGGCGCGACGCTCACCGGCCGCGCGCCGGCTGTCAAGGCCACCCGGAAGCCCCAGGCCCGGGACTTGACCCGCGGGCCGGTTTCCGCGAAACCTGCGCCCTCCGACAGCCATCTCGCCCAGCCACGTTCACGCCCGCCGGAGCCCGCGCATGCGTCGACCCCTCGTGATCACCTCGCTCGTCACCCTGCTCGCCGCCGCCTGCGGCGGGGATCCGGCGACGACCGCGACGACCGACACCGCCTCCGCCGACGCCCTCGCCGGGGACACCGCCGACGACGACACCGCCGAGGCCGACACGACGCCCGCTGCCGACACCGCGCTGCCGCCCGAGGTCCCCCTCCCCGAGGTCTGGGGCCCCGCCGTCGCCGCCGACGAGAACCCCCTCCCCGGCGTCGTCGAGGTGACCCTCACGGCCGCCGCCAAGCGCGTGAAGCTCGGCGGCATCCAGCTCGACATGCTCGCCTACAACGACCAGATCCCGGGCCCGACCCTCCACGCCAAGGTCGGCGACGAGCTCGTCGTGCACTTCCACAACGACCTCGACCAGCCCACCACCATCCACTGGCACGGGCTGCGCGTCCCCGACGCCATGGACGGCACGCCGCGCGTCCAGGAGCCGGTGCCGCCCGGCGGCGACTTCGAGTACCGCTTCGTCCTCCGCGACGCCGGCTCCTTCTGGTACCACCCCCACGTCCGCTCGAACGAGCAGGTCGAGCGGGGCCTCTACGGCGCCATCGTCGTCGAGGAGGCCGAGCCCGCCCAGGTCGACGTCGAGCGCTTCATCCTGCTCGACGACGTCCTCATCGAGGGCGGCGAGATCGCCCCCGCGTTGGCGACCTTCATGGAGCAGATGCACGGCCGCACCGGCAACCACCTGCTGATCAACGGCCAGCTCGACGACCCGCTCGCGCCCGCCGTCACCGTCGGCCACGTCGAGCGCTGGCGCGTCCTCAACCCCTCGAACGCCCGCACCTTCACCGTCGGCTTCGTCGGCGACAACGTCCACTGGCGCGTCATGGGCACCGACGGCGGCCTCCTCCCCGAGCCCTACGAGACCGACCGCCTCGACATCGCCGTCGGCCAGCGCTACGACCTCGAGGTCCGCTACGACGGCCCGGGCGAGGCCGCCTTCGTCACCTGGATCCCGACCGTCAACGCCCAGAACCAGGTCGTCGACGCCGAGCTCCCGGTCGTCACCCTCGACCCCGCCCCCAGCACGGCGCTCGCCACCGAGGCCGTCTGGCCGAGCGCCCTCCCCCTCCCCGACCGCGAGCCCAACGTCGACGAGCAGATCGCCTTCGACGTCGTCCAGGGCGAGGACGGCAACCTCCAGTGGCGCCTCAACGGGCAGTCCAACTGGCGGCACCCCATCTTCACCTGCGGCGAGGGCGACACCGTCCGCCTCGTGCTCGTCAACCAGGCCGGCCCCGAGCACCCCTTCCACCTCCACGGGCAGTTCTTCGAGATCGTCCGGCGCAACGGCGTCGCCGTGACCGGCGAGCCCGGCCTCAAGGACACCGTCCGCGTCCCGGGGCTCGAGAGCGTCGAGCTCGTCGCCTACATGGACAACCCCGGGCAGTGGATGGCCCACTGCCACATCCTCGAGCACGCCGAGCTGGGCATGATGGCCGAGGTCGTCGTCGAGCCGGCCGAGTAGCGCGTCGGCGGTCCCGCGACGCGCGTGGCGGCGCTCGGTTGGAATGGCTCTAATTCTGTTCCGGGAACAAAATTCGGCCACCGATAGGAACTGTTTGGTTCCAGGGGCCTCGGTGCCTATGCTGGAAACCGGATGAACGAGCCGAGCCCCCAGCATCACACCCTCTACGAGCGGCTGCGCGAGCGCGGCTGGCGCATGACCGCGCAGCGGCGCGTCGTCGCGCAGGCCCTCGCCGGCGAGCACGTGCACATGACCGCCGACGAGGTCTTCCGCGCAGCCCAGGCGGATCTGCCGGAGCTGAGCCTGGCGACGGTCTACAACACCCTCAACGACCTCGTCGCGATGGGCGAGGTCCGCGAGGTCGCGTACGCGCGCGGGCCGACGCGCTACGACCCCAACGCCGTGACGCCGCACGACCATCTGGTGTGCGTCGTGTGCGGCGAGATCCGCGACATCTCGACCGCCCCCGGGGTCACCCTCGACGACGACGCCCGCCAGGGCTTCGAGGTCCTCGGCGCCGAGGTCGTCTACCGCGGCCGCTGCCCCGCCTGCCGCGCCGCGTAGGGCGCGTCAGCGCACGACGACCTGGGGCGGGAGGTAGCCCGGCCAGGTGACCGGGAGGCAGCTCTCGCCGGACCGACAGGCCGCCGCGTCGGTGCACAGCACCTCGCCGGCGTCGCCGCAGCCGCCGACCGGCAGCACCTCGCCGCTCGGCCAACGCACGACGGCGGCCGGCCACAGGTCGAGCGCGTCGATGGACCGCTCGGCGGTGAACGCGAGCGCGCCGTAGACGTAGACCCGAAGCGTCGCCTCGCTCGCCCCGGCGCCGTGGTCGGACCAGCCGTGGACCGCGACGAGGTACTCCGCGCCGACGTGGGGGAGGCCGATCGCGACGGTCTCCGGGCCGGCGCCGTCGGTGTCGTCGTGGAGCAGGCGCGCGTCGTCGTCGACCGCGGGGTCGAGCGGGTCGCTGTTCGGGGACGGCGTGAGCCAGGAGGTGTCCCACGGGGTGTCGAAGAGACGCTCCACGAGCGCGACGCCCTGGGGGCCGCCGGGCTGGATCGGGGTGACGACGTGCAGGTCGAGGTCCGCGCCGGCGGCGGCCTCGGGCGCCCCCGCCTGCCACACCAGCTCGACGTGGACGGGCGCGGCCGGCACCACGGTGAGCACGAGCTCGGCGGCGCCGCAGCCCTGCCCGTTCATGTCCACGGCCTCCAGCGCCACGCGGTAGGCGCCGACCACGTCGAGCCGGACGCTGACGGCGGCGGCCGTGGCGTTCGGGCTGAAGATCGCCGTCGCGCCGGCGGGCTGCTCGGTGAAGCGCCAGTGATGGCTCAGGTCGGTCCGAGCGGCCGTCAGGTGCACGGTGGCGTGGGGGGCGACCTCGACCGGCCCGTCGACGGCGATGACCGGCGCCGCGCAGCTCCCGTCGGGCACGCACGCGCCGTCGGCGCAGTGGCTCCCGGCCTCGCACGGGGCGAGCTGCGGCGGCTCGCCCGGGGCCACGCAGCGCGCGACGGCGTCGCCGACGCAGGTCGATGTCCCGGGGACACAGGTGGCGGCGACACAGACGGGGCCTGCGTCGTCGGCGACGCACACGGCACCCGGGTCGCACGCGACCACGGTGCGCCGGGTCCCGCTCGCGTCGCAGGTCCCGATGGCGTCGCCGACGCAGGCGCTCGCCCCGGGGGTGCACACCTCGAGGGCGCAGACGCCGTCGACGCAGATGCGGCCCCAGCGCGCGCACTCGGCGCTGGCGACGACCTCGCCGGCGGAGGTGCAGTAGGCCGCCACGGTGCCCATGCACTGGAGGCCACGCCCACCGCAGGTCGCCACACCCGACGTGTCGTCGTCGCCGGCGTCACGCGTGTCGCCGACGTCTTCGGTCGTCACGGTGTCGCCCCCGGTGTCGGCGGTGGCGCCGCGGCTCGCGTCGTCGAGGCAGCCGGCGAGCGGCGCGGCGAGCAGGGCGGTCGCGAGGGCGAGCGTTCGGACGGTCACGGGAAACCTCGGTGCACGCCCGGGGTTCGGGGCGCCGGAGCACGATCCGTCACGTCGCCCGCCGAATCAACCGCCGGGACACCTGCAAACCGGCCCGCGGCGGAGACGACCGTGAAACCGGTGCGTAGGATGCGCGTTCAGGAGAGGCACCCCGTTCCCCGAGGCCGAAATGCGTCACGCCCTGCCCCTCGCGCTCGCCCTGCTCCTGCTCTCCTCCGCGCCGTCGCTCGCCTGCGACTGGCCGGTCGCCAACGACGTCCTGACCATGGCCGACAGAGCGCCGCGGGTCAGCGTCGTGCGGGCGACCGGGCCGCGGGCCGCGACGGTGATCGAAGACCTGGTCGGGGCCGGCCCCATGACCGTCGAGGTCGGCGACACCAACTGCGACCCGAGCTTCGAGGCCGGCGCGACCTACCTCCTCTTCCACGACGGCGAGGGCGGCTCGGTCTCGGACGACAGCGGCGCGCGCCTCGAGGGCCTGAGCGGTGAGCGGCTGCTGGCGGCCGTCAAGGCGTGGCGAGCGACGCCGGAGAAGGGACGCGATGCCCTCCTCCGGGCGCTCTACGCGCTGGAGACGCAGGCGTTCCCGAACCCGCAGGCGGTCCGGGACGCCAAGCGCTGGTGGGAGCTGCGCCTGCTCCACGACGTGACGCGCATCGGCCGGAACCGCCGCGCGCTCCCGACGCCGAAGTAGCGGCTACCGGCGCTTCTTCGGCGCCTCGACCTGCTTCAGCTTGCGCTTGGTCGCCTTCTGGTACTGCTTGAGCTTCTTCTCGACGGCGGCGCTCGGCTTCAGCTCGTGGGCGCGGGCGAAGGCGAGGACGGCCGCCATGTCGTCCTTCTTCTTCTCGGCGAGGACGCCGAGGTTGTACCAGATGGCCGACTGGAAGGGCTTGTCGTGGTTGAGGTCGAGGGCGCGCTGGAAGTCCGCCTGCGCCCCGGCGAGGTCGTCCGACAGCAGCTTGGCGTAGCCGCGCCCCGACCAGGCGCGGGCCTCGTTCGCGTCGAGGTCGAGGGCCTTGTCGAAGGTGGTGATGGCGTCGCCGTACTTCTTCGCCTTGGTGAGCTTGCGGCCCTCGTTGACGAGCTTCATCGCCTTGCCGCCGTCCTTCGTCGCGCGAGCGCCGGCGCAGCGACGGAGGTCGTCGACCGACGCGCTGATGTCACGCCCGCAGCCGCGGTAGCTGTAGACGCCGCGGTCGTAGCCGACCTTGGGCGCGGGGATCATGTCGGGGTCGTCGCTGCTGAGCATCTCACCGCAGGTCGCCTTGGTGAGCAGCACGCCCGCCTTCTTGTCGAAGACCCAGTCGTGGTACTCCTCGCCGGCGAAGGCGCAGGAGTTGCCCGGGCAGTCCGCCTGCTCGTCCTCGGGCAGATCTTCGCAGTAGGTGCGCTCGCCCCAGCCGATGTCGAGGTGGACGAGCACGAGCTCGCCGCCGACCGGCGTCAGGGTGAAGTCGCCGCGGGAGCACTGGCCGAAGTCGGCGAAGTCGAGGTCGCGGACGAGCCACAGGCCGCCGTCGGGCGCGGCCACGACGAGGCTCGCCATCCCGTCGACGTCGGTCATGAGCGGGATGGCGCTCTGGCACCCCGCCTGCCAGCAGAGGGCCTCGCCGATGGCGTCGTCGCTGGCCGGGACCGGGGTGTCGGGGCGCAGGGCGCGGAAGACCGCCTTCCAGTCGGCGAGCTTCTCCGCCTTGACGCCGGGATACTCGAAGCGGTCGTGGTCGCAGTCACCGCCAGCCAGGGCGGGGGTGGGCGCGAGGAGGATGCCGGCCGTGAGCGCCGCGAAGAGTCGGTTCATCGATTGCACCGTTGCTGGGGTGGAGGTTGACCACAGTCAACGACGCGTCGGGGGGCGTCAATCCCGATCGACGGCGGAAAGGCTGGCCGTGGGAGGGTCGTGGGAGAGGAGCCAGGCGGCCGCGTGCAGAAAGTCCGTCACACTTCGGTGGGGTGATGGATCCCTGGCCCCGAGCCCGAAGCGGGAGAGAGAGACCGATGCCGATCTACGAGTACGTGTGCGACGCCTGCGGGCAGCGGCACGAGATGATCCGGCGCTACTCGGAGCGTGACGCGTCCGCGCGCTGCGCCCAGTGCGGGGGCGAGGCCCACCGCGCCCTCAGCGCCTTCGCCGTCGGACGAGGCGGCGCCAGCACCGGCGCCACCGCGAGCCCGGCCGCCTGCTATAGCGGTGGCTGAGGCATCCGGCCCAGGTCGTCCGGGTGACGACCCCCAAACCCAGCCCTGACCCTTCGGGGGCCTAGTGCAGACCTTCTTCTGGGCGTTCCTCGCCCTCGTCATCGCGAGCACGTTGTGGCGCAAGTGGCGCGTCTTCAACGTCGGCCGCGCCGCGCTCGACGCCGCGCGCACCGGCGACGTGCGCTCGGTGACCCTCGCCATCGGGGGCCTCGGGCCGACGATGCGCGCGGACGGCTTCGACCGCGCCGTGACCGACCTCTGGCGATCCGGCCACAAGCCGCTCGCCGTGCGGGTCGTGCGCGCAGCGGCCGAGCTGGTCGGGCCGACCTTCACCACGCAGTTCTGGATCCGCGAGAGCCTCGAGCACGAGCCCGCGCTGGCGACCGAGCTCTTCGACGACACCTTCATGGGCGCCGTCTACGAGCCGCCGGTGCAGCAGGCGTGCGGGAGCTATGGTTGAAGCCCCTTCTGAGCGCCCCGGTGGGGCGCACGAGCGCGCGAGCGTGAAAATGTGATGAGGCGGGGTCTGACCCCGCCTTTTCACATTTTCAGTAGGACCAGCTCAGGACGACCAGGCCGTTGCCGCCGGTGAGGTTGCCGCCGGTGCCGACCCCGGCCTGGTAGGCGGCGTCGCCCGTGCCGGGCGGGGTCGCGTTGGTCGCCACGGTCGTGGTGCCCGACACGGAGACGCCGCCGCAGCCGCCGACGTAGCCCGAGCCGCCGCCGCC
>SBGO01000602.1 GCA_006226565.1 Deltaproteobacteria bacterium
CCCGCACCCGCACCCGCACCCGCACCCGCACCCGCACCCGCACCCGCACCCGCACCCGCACCCGCACCCGCACCCGCACCCGCACCCGCACCCGCTCTCGCTCTCGCACCCGCTCCCGCTCCCGCTCCCGCTCCCGCACCCGCACCCGCGCCCACGCCGCAGGTGCGACCTCAGTCGGCGTCCTCGCAAGTCACCGTCGCCACCGCCGGCCGCGTGACCGCGTGGAAGTCCTCCGCGAGGACGAAGAGGACGTCGGCGCCGAGACGGGCCAGCCCCGCGGTCGAGAGGCCGTGGCCCTCTTGCGGGATGACGGTGACGTCGCTGGCCGGGACGATGTCGCCGGCGCCGTCGCGCCCGAGGAGCACGTAGCGGACGTCGTAGTCGCTGATGCAGCCGGCGCAGACGTAGATGAACGTGCCCTCGGACCAGGCCAGGCCCGGCACCCCGCCGTGGTCCACGAGCCGCGGCGTGGTGCGGTAGACGTCGACGGTCGGCGCCGACAGCGCGGCCTCGCGGACGCCGCCGGCGTCGACGACCGCGACCCGGACCTCGGCCATCCCGCCCCCGTCGAAGCCCTCGCCGTAGGTGAGCTCGACCCAGCTCACCCAGAGCGCGTCGCCGACCTGGCGCAGCGCGAGCCCGAGGGGCACGCGCCAGGTGTCGTCGCGGCCGCCGCCGAGCGTCACGGGAGCGCGCGTGGCCTGACCGCTCGCGTCGAGGAAGGCGACCCCGACGCCGGGGGGATCCTCCTCGCTCCACACCACCGCGACGCCGCCCGGGATGCCGGTCACCGCGGCGTCGGGGGCGTGGAAGCTCTGCGGGGTCGTGGCGACCTCGGTCGGGCCCGCCGTCACGTCGCCGGCGCCGTCGAGGATGCGCAGCGCGAGGTGCCCGTTGCCGCCCGGGTCGATGGTCGGGGTGATCAGCGCGAAGCCGTCGTCGAGCGCCGCGAGGGCGCCGGTCGCGTCGGCGTCGCGTGGGGCGACGACGAAGCTCCCGTCGGCGTCGGCGACGGCGAAGCGCTGGGTGTGCCCCCCTTCGCTCGCCCGGTCGTAGGAGATGGCGAGGTGCTCGCCGGCGGCCGCGAGAAAGACCGGGACCCCGAGGTCGTCGAGGGCCAGCGGCGCCCCGACGGTGCCGTCGGGGGCGAGCGGCGCGACGCGCGTCAGGTAGTCGCCGCCCTCCCAGCCGTCGTAGGCGAGCCAGGTCGTGGTCGGCGTCCGCGCGACGGAGCGCGCGTACCAGTCCGCGTCGGCGATCTGGCTGAGGGGCGAGGTCACCGCGCAGCTCGCCACGACGTGCGGCGTCCGCTCGAGGACCGGGGCGGTCGGCGGCGTGTAGGTGTCGCCGCCGCCGTCGGCCGTGGTGTCGCGCGCGTCGGCGTCGCCGGGGCCAGCGCTGTCACCGCCGCAGCCGAGGGGGACGCAGAGGACGGCCGCCAGAGCGGCCGCGAGGAGCGAGTTGGGGAGCCACATGTCCCCAATCTGCGCCGCGCCGAGGGGTCATTTCAACAAGACGGCCGAGGCCGCGCCGGAGCACCCTCCGACGCGGCCTCGTCGCGTTCACGCCCGGTCGCGCTCAGCGCGCTCGGCGCTGCTTCCGCTCGCCGCGGCGCTGGTTCTTCTCGCCGCGGTCCTGGAGCTTCTCGCCCCGCTTCTCGAGGCGCTTGTTCCCGGTCTTCTCGCCGCGCTTCTCCATCTTCTCGCCGCGCTTCTCCTGGCGCTCGCCGCGCTTCTCCTGGCGCTTGCCCTCACGCCACAGCCGGCGGTCGTGGGCGCGGGTCTTCACCATGTGCGCCACGGGGTGCACGCGGAAGCGGCGCTTGACCACCGGGCGCATGCCCGTCGCCCAGCGGCCGGCGGTCCAGACGCCGCCGACCCACGCGGCCGCGACCCAGTGGTGGCCGCGCTTGGCCTTGGGGCGCCAGTAGCCGTCGACCCAGCCGCGCGGGCCCCAGTAGCCGGCGACCCAGACCTCGCCGGCGCGCGCCTTGGCCGGGCGCCAGTGCCCCGGCACCCAGCGCCCGTAGCGCCAGTGGCCGGCGACCCAGTTGTGGCCGTCCTTGTGGGCCGCGCGCCAGTGGCCGGGGACCCAGGTGCCGTCGGGCGCCCAGTGGCCGGGGACCCAGACCATGCCCGGGCGCTTCTCGACCGGCATCCAGTGCCCGTGGACCCAGGCGCCGCCGACGACGGCGCCGGGCGTCCAGACGAAGCCGGCCCGGGTGGCCGGGCGCATGTGGCCGGGGATCCAGTAGCCGTCGGGGCCGCGGTGGCCGGGCACCCACACCTGGTCGGCGGGGACCGCGGCGGGCTTCCAGTGCGGCGCCACCCAGACGGCTCCGTCGTAGCCGCCCTCGACCCAGGTGTAGCCGGGGCGCTCGCGCAGCCGGTAGAAGCCTTCGTTGACGGTGCCGTCTTCGAGCTCGTCGCCGTCCTCCCAGACCCAATCCTCGTCGGGGGCCTCGTCGTCGAACTCGTCTGCCTCGGCGGCGCGGGCGGCGTTCGGCGCCAGGGTCAGCGGCGCTGCCAGGAGCGGCACCGCGAGGGCGATCATCAGGAACTTCGAACGTGTGCGCATGGGGTTCTCCTCTCGAATCGTCGTCGCGATCCGGCGTCTGTGAGCGGCGTGACCGAACGTGCCAGGGTCCGAGGCAAGTCGGATGCCACCTTGTAAGCGCCCGTATTGACGGGAAATGCGGCGCCGGGTGTCTCCAGGAGGAGGCAGTGTAGATCGGGACGGGCGACTCCGCGAGGAGACAGCCGGGACGGGGCGGGCCGCCTCGGGGACGGTCGGCGGCGGCGACCGGCCGCCGGCCGTCCACTGGCCGGCCGGCGCTAGAGCGCCTGGAGGGTGAAGGAGAGGTCGAAGGGCCCGCCGGTCTCGTAGAAGGTGTCGACGATGACGAGGTACGACGCCGTCGCCTCGGTGTAGTTGTAGATGACCAGCGTGTCGGGTTCGCCGTCAGCGCCGTCGTCACTGCCGCAGAAGTAGACGCTCATCGTGCCGTCGGTGCACGTCTCGACAGGGCAGGCGGGCTGGCCCGGCCCACAGTTCGACGCCGGGGCCTTCACCGCGTAGAGCCCGGGGTCGAAGCCCTCGTCGAGGGGCGTCACGGTGACGCTGAGCGCGTTGTTGGCGGGGATCTCGACCGCGTACGCGAGGTCCGGACCGTCGCTGCCGTATCCGGTGCACTGGTTGACGCCGAAGGGCGCGCCATAGTCGCCGCCGGCGGCCACCGACGACTGGCCGGTCAGCGTCGTCGGCGGCGTGACGGCGATCGGGTCCTCGCAGGTGTCTCCCGCCGGGGGCGCCTCCACCGAGGCGGTGAGGATGAAGGCGCTCCCCGCGAGCTCCTGGGTGTCCACGACGACGAAGACCCGCTGGGACGCCTCCCCCGCGTTGAGCCAGGAGAGGTGCTCCGCCGCGCTCCCGTATTGGTCGCTCGCCGCGAGGCAGGTCCAGCTGGCGCTGGCGCAGACCGCGGGATCATCGCCGAGGAGCAGCTGGGCGGAGAGGTTCGCGTCGCCGTCGGGCGTGATCGAGGCGACGAGCCGCTCGCCGGCGGGCACGTCCACCGCGTACACCCGGTCTGCGCCCGCGGTGGCCTGCGCGGCGAGGCACCCGCTCTGGTCGTCGGTCTGGTAGTCCTCCCCGTAGCCCGCCGTGGTCTGCCCCGTGAGGGTGAGGCCCCCCTCCGGGATCTCGAGGAGCACCGCGTCGTCGCACAGGTCGCCCGCGGGCCGCGCCGGCGCGGTCGTCAGCGCCAGGGAGAGATCGAAGCTCCCGGCGCCCCACATCGTGGAGACGAGGAGGAGATAGTGAGCATCGGTGTCGTTGCGGTTCGCCCAGGTCAGCGTCCTGGGCGCGCCGGGGTCATCCCCGAAGGATCGCGCGACACAAGTGAGCGGGCCGTCGCAGGCGCTCGGCCCGGTGTCGGCGATGAGGTCGAGGTAGAGATCGAGGTCTGCTTCGGGGGACGCCGTCACGCTCGCCTGCATCCCCGCCGGGATGGTGAGGGCATAGACTCGGTCCGACGCATCGGAGAACAGCCCGGCGCACCGAGGTCCCCAGTAGTCGCCCAGGCAGCCGACGGTGGTCTCGCCGGAGAGCGTCTGGCCGGCCGCGAGAGCGGTGGCGCCGGAACACACGTCACCTGCGGGCGGCGGGCCGACGAAGAGGCTCAGGTCGTAGGTCAGCGGCTCGAACCCCGGGTAGTTGTCGCTGGCGTACTGGTCGACGATGAGGATGACGTCGAGCGGCTGCGCGGTGGCGTTGTCGTAGGCTAGCCGCATCCCGGCGAGGTCCCCGAAGTCCAAGGAGTTCATCACGGCGCAGGTCGCCTCCGCGGGCGCGCACGGGGAGGCGCCGGCGAGGATGGCCCACTCGCCGCCCTCCGTCCCTCCCGTCACGACATGGTTGGCGATGAGCCGCTCGCCGGCCGGGATCGTGAGGGCGTAGAACTTGTCGCGCCCGACGAACTCGCTGCAGTCGCCATTGCCGTGGGCCCACTCGTTCTCGTGCCCCTCGAGGCTCTCGCCCGGGAACGACGCGACGCCGTCGGTGAGCACGACCGCGACGGGCTCGGTGCAGAGGTCGCCGGCCGGGCGCGCGGGCGCGTCGGTGATGGCGATGTCGAGCGAGAAGGTCCCCGGTCCCGGCGACATGTTGCCCCCGGTGACGGCGAGGAAGAGGGGGACGGCGCTCTCCTCGTAGTTCACGTAGCGGAACGTCTCCGCCTCGCCGAAGCCGTTCCATGTCGCCCCTCGCAGGCACTCGACGTCGCTCGCGCACACGTCGGCGTCGCCCCCCGCGAAGAGCGCGAGCTTGATGTCGAGCTGCGCCGTGGGGGTGCCGGTCACCACGAGCTGCTTGCCGGCGCCCAGCGACAGGCTGTAGATGCGCTCCACGCCGCCCATCGGGCCGCAGCTCCCTCCCCACTGCATGTCCGCGCGATAGCCCGCGACGGACTGGTCCTCGAGCACGCCCGCCCCCGCGATGGCGACGGCGTTCGCGCAGGTCTCGCCGGGCAGCTCGCCGCTGGTGGTGTCCTGGGCGGCGGTGTCGGCGACGCTCGTGTCGGCGACGCTCGTGTCGGCGGCCGTCGTGTCGGCGGAGGTGTCGTCCGGCACCTCGGCGGTGTCGCCGAGGACCGTGTCCTGAACGTCCTCCGTGCTCACGTCCGAGGTGCTCGCGCCGTCGGACTCACACGCCGCGAAGGCCAGGACCGACGCAGCCAAGACAGAAAGGGACACCATGCCACGCGATGACGCACGCATCTGCTTCTCCGGGGGTGGGGGACTCACGGAGTATAGCAACACGCGTGCCACCGGGCGTCGAGCGCCCCAGAGCGCTTCGGGGCGGGCCCGCGTGTCCGCGCCGCGCGCGTCGGCCCCCTGGCATCGCCTGGACGAATCAGCTATGCCTCGGACATGTCCTGCCAAGCCGCCATCCTGTCCGCCGTTCCGCCGCACGCGATCTTCGTCTTCGCCGAGCTCGCCGCCGGCGCCGACCCGCTCGAGGCCGCCGCGCAGCTCGCTGCCGCGTCGCACCCCGACCACCTCGTCGTCGGGCTGGGCTCCACGTTCCTCGCCGCGCTGGGCGCCGACATCCCGGGGATGCGCCCGTTCCCGGCGCTGGTCGGTCCGGGCGTCAGCATGCCCCGGACCCCGAGCGCGCTGGTCCTGCGAATCAGCGGCGTGGACCCGGGCGAGGTGCTCCACCGCGAGCGCGCCGTGCTCGCCGCGCTGAGCGCCTTCACCGTCGTCGATCGCGTCGCGGGCTTCATGTACGGTCCGAGCCTCGACCTCACCGGCTACGAGGACGGGACCGAGAACCCGGACACGGACGACGCGCCCGCGGTGGCGCTGCTGGACGGGCACGGCCCGGGCCTCGACGGCGGGAGCGTGCTGGCGGTCCAGCGCTGGGTCCACGACCTCGACGCCTTCGGGGCGATGAGCCGCCACGCGCAGGACCACACCTTCGGGCGCGAGCGCGACGGCAACGCCGAGATAGAGGACGCCCCCGAGAGCGCCCACGTGAAGCGCACGGCGCAGGAGGACTTCGATCCCGAGGCCTTCCTGTGGCGCCGCTCGATGCCGTGGCGGGATCAGCGCGGGCAGGGGCTCGTCTTCGTGTCCTTCTCGGCGACGATGGACCCGTTCGAGGCCCAGTGCCGCCGCATGGTCGGCGAGGACGACGGCATCGTCGACGCCCTCTTCTCGTTCACCCGCCCCGTCACCGGCGGCGCCTGGTGGTGCCCGCCGGTCGCCGACGGCCGCCTCGACCTCCGGGCCTGCCGCCCGCGCTGACGCCTTCGCCCCTCCCCACGCCGGAGCCGACCCATGCCAGCCTATCGCTCACGGACCTCGACCCACGGCCGCAACATGGCGGGCGCGCGCGGCCTCTGGCGCGCCACCGGCATGAAGAACGAGGACTTCGGCAAGCCGATCATCGCCATCGCCAACAGCTTCACGCAGTTCGTGCCGGGCCACGTCCACCTGAAGGACCTGGGCCAGCTCGTCGCGCGCGAGGTCGAGACGGCGGGCGGCGTGGCCAAGGAGTTCAACACCATCGCGGTCGACGACGGCATCGCGATGGGGCACGACGGGATGCTCTACTCGCTGCCGAGCCGCGATCTCATCGCCGACGCCTGCGAGTTCATGGTCAACGCGCACTGCGCCGACGCCATGATCTGCATCTCCAACTGCGACAAGATCACGCCCGGCATGCTGATGGCGGCGCTCCGCCTGAACATCCCGGTCGTCTTCGTGTCGGGCGGGCCGATGGAGGCGGGCAAGGTCGTGCTGCGCGGCAAGGAGCGCGCCCTCGACCTGGTCGACGCGATGGTCGCCGCCGCCGACGAGCGCTACACCGACGAGGAGGTCGCGAGCATCGAGCGCAGCGCGTGCCCGACCTGCGGGTCGTGCAGCGGCATGTTCACCGCGAACTCGATGAACTGCCTGACCGAGGCGCTGGGCCTGTCGCTGCCGGGCAACGGCTCGATGCTGGCGACCCACGCCGACCGCGAAGGGCTCTTCCGCGAGGCGGGGCGCCTCGTGGTCGACCTCTGCCGGCGCTACTACGAGCAGGACGACGAGCGCGTCCTGCCCCGCAGCATCGCCAGCTTCGAGGCGTTCGAGAACGCGATGAGCCTCGACATCGCGATGGGCGGCTCGACCAACACCGTGCTGCACCTCCTGGCCGCGGCCCACGAGGCCGGGGTCGACTTCACGATGGCCGACATCGACCGGCTGTCGCGGCGGGTGCCGTGCCTGTCGAAGGTCGCGCCGTCCAAGCCCGACGTCCACATGGAGGACGTGCACCGCGCCGGCGGCGTGATCGCCATCCTCGGCGAGCTCGCCCGCGGCGGGCTGCTCAACACCGCCGTGCCGACGGTGCACAGCGCCACGCTGGGCGACGCGCTGGCGACCTGGGACCTCGCCGCCTCGCCCAGCGACGCGGTGCGCGCGTTCTACTCGGCGGCGCCCGGGGGCGTCCCGACCCAGACCGCCTTCAGCCAGAGCCGCCGCTGGGAGCCCGACACCGACCGCGAGCGCGGGGTGATCCGCGACGTCCCGCACGCGTTCTCGCAGGACGGCGGGCTGGCCGTGCTGTACGGCAACATCGCGCTCGACGGGTGCATCGTGAAGACCGCGGGCGTCGACGACAAGATCCTGAAGTTCACCGGCCCCGCCAGGGTGTTCGAGAGCCAGGAGGCGGCGGTCGCCGGCATCCTCGCCGGCGAGGTCGTCGCGGGCGACGTCGTCGTCATCCGCTACGAGGGGCCGCGCGGCGGGCCGGGCATGCAGGAGATGCTCTACCCGACGAGCTACCTGAAGTCGAAGGGGCTGGGCGCGCAGTGCGCGCTCATCACCGACGGGCGCTTCTCCGGCGGGACCTCGGGGCTGTCGATCGGCCACGCCTCGCCGGAGGCCGCGGAGGGCGGAGCCATCGCGCTGATCGAGGAGGGGGACGTCGTCGAGATCGACATCCCCAACCGCAGCATCAAC
>SBGO01000522.1 GCA_006226565.1 Deltaproteobacteria bacterium
GTCCGAGCGCGCGTGGCCCCGGACGAGCGCGGCGGCGCGCCGCGGCGGAGACATCCTGGCGGCCACCGGCCGGGTCGAGCAGGCGCTCGAGCTCCTCGGGGTCGCCGTGAGCCTGGCCGAAGACGGGACCGAGGCGGCTCGCGCGCTCGGTCGCATCGGCGCGCTGCAGGCGCATCAGTCGCGCCACCCCCAGGCCCTCGAGGCGCTCCGAGAGGCCCTGCAGCGCGGGGGTGACGGCCTCGAGCCGCGCGACCGCGCGGAGATCCTGGCGACCCTCGCGAAGAGCGCGGTCCTGTCCGGCGCCGTCGACGACGCCGCGCTCTGGTCCGAGGAGGGCCTCACGGCCGCCGGCGACGACGACGCCCTGGCCGCGCGCCTCGGCTACGCCAAGGGGCTTGTCCGCTACTTCCGGGGCGAGCTGCCCGAGGCCCACGACGCGTTCGGGCAGGCGCTCGCGGCCGCCCGCCGGACCGGCGACCGCGTCGAGGAGGCGGGCATCACCACCGGCCTCGGGCTGGTCGCGCACCGCAAGGGCGACCTCGACGGGGCGCTCGACCACTACCGCGCCGCCCTGAAGCTCGGCGAGGAGACCGGTGACCAGGCGCGGGTGCTGAGCGCGCTCCAGAACCTCGGCGTCGTCTTCCACGAGCGCGGCGAGTGGATCGCCGCCCTCGACACCTACCGCGAGGCGCTGGGCCTGGCGGAGGCGCTGGCCCAGACCGGCCGCGTGGTCCAGATCTCGGGCAACCTCGGCAACCTCTGGCGCTACCTCGGCGAGCTCGACCGCGCGCGCGAGGTGCTCCAGATCGGGCTCGAACGCGCGCGCTCCGAGGGCAACCGCTACATGGAGGGCCTGCTCCTGAACCTCCTCGGCGACGTCGCGTCGGACGACGAGGCCTGGGATCAGGCCGAGCGCCTGTGGCTCGACGCCATCCGGGTCACCGAGGAGGCCCAGTGCGCCGCCGAGGAAGCCGAGGCCCGGCTCAACCTCGGTCGCCTCCAGCTCGAGCGGCAGAGCTACGAGCCCGCGCGGAGCTCCCTCGAGCGCGCCCTGGAGGTCGCCGAGCGGGTGAGCCACGCGACCTTCACGAGCCAGAGCCTGGCGCTCCTCGCGGCGGTGGAGCGCGTCAGCGTCCACGGCGCGCTCGACCGCGCGCAGGCCCACATCGATCGCGCGCTGGCGCTCCTGCCTCAGGTCGACAACCCCGGCGCGCGCTGGCCGATCCTGCTCGAGGCCGCGTGGATCGCCCGCGACACCGGCGACCTCGACGCCGCCGCCGACCGCGTCCGCGAGGTCCGCCAGCTCCTCCAGAGCCAGCTCGACGCCGTCCCGGCGCGCCACCGCACGGCCTTCCGCGCCCGCCGCGACCGCCGCCGGGCGCTGGCCGACACCGCCACCTTCGTCGCCGCGACCCGCTCCGGCGAGCGCGCGCAGGCGCGGGACCGCGGCTGGAACCGCCTCCTCGAGATCAACAAGCGCCTGGCGACCGAGCACAACCCGACGCGGCTCCTCGAGTACATCATGGACTCGGCGATCCAGCTCACCGACGCCGAGCGCGGCTTCCTCCTGCTCGACGAGGACAGCCACGGGGACGAGGACCTCGCGGTCCACGTCGCGCGCAACCTCGATCAGGAGAACATCCGCAACAAGCAGCTCAAGATCAGCCACGGCATCGCGCGCCGCGTCGTCGAGTCCGGCATGCCGGCCATCACGATCGACGCCATGGAGGACGAGCGCTACCGGGACCAGCTCTCGGTCCACGACCTGCGCCTCCGCTCCATCCTGTGCCTGCCCATGATCGGGCGAGGGCGCGTCCTCGGGGCGATCTACCTCGACAACCGCTTCCGCAGCTCCGCCTTCTCCGAGGCGGACCTCCCCTTCATGGAGGCGTTCGCCGACCTCGCCGCCATCGCGCTCGACAACGCGCGCCTCATCGACGCCCAGGAGCGCGCGCAGAAGGCCCTCGAGAAGGCCCGCGCCGAGGTCGAGGCCCTCAACAAGCGCCTCGAGGGCGAGCTCGAGGCGCGCACCCAGGAGCTGGCCGACACGCACCGCGTCGTCATTCGCCAGCAGCGTGAGCTGGTCGCGCGCCACCAGTACGACAACATCATCGGGCAGGCGCCGAGCGTCCGACGCCTCTTCGCGATGATGGATCGCCTCCTCGACAACGACGTGCCCGTCCTCATCGAAGGCGAGAGCGGCACCGGCAAGGAGCTCGTCGCGCGCGCCATCCACTTCAACGGCGCCCGCCAGTCCCGCCCCTTCGTCGCCGTCAACTGCGGGGCGATCCCGCCGTCGCTCCTCGAGAGCGAGCTCTTCGGCCACGTCCGCGGCGCGTTCACGAACGCCACCTCCGACAAGAAGGGCCTCTTCGAGGCCGCCCACACCGGCACGCTCCTCCTCGACGAGATCGGCGAGCTGCCCCTGGAGATGCAGGTCAAGCTCCTGCGCGTCCTCCAGAGCGGCGAGGTCAAGAAGGTGGGCTCGACGCGCGAGATCAAGGTCGACGTCCGCATCCTCGCGGCCACCAACCGGAAGCTCGACGAGGAGGTCCGGGCGCAGCGCTTCCGCGAGGACCTCTACTACCGGCTGTCGGTCGTCCCGATCCAGATCCCCCCGCTCCGGGCGCGCAAGGAAGACATCCCGCTCCTCGTCCAGCACTTCCTGGAGCAGAACCGCGCCGCCGGGCTCGGCAACGTCGCCGGGATCTCCAAGCCCGCCCTGGCCCTCCTCCAGCGCTACAGCTGGCCCGGGAACATCCGTCAGCTCGAGATGGTCCTGAAGAACGCCTCGGTCTTCGCCGAGGGCCAGACCCTCGAGCCGCGCGACTTCGAATCCTTCCCCGACATCATCGGCCACGAGAGCGCGAGCCCGGCCCAGGCGGCGGCCCTCCTCGGCAAGACGCTCGCCGAGATCGAGCGCGAGGCGATCATCGCCGCGCTCCGCGAGAACCAGGGCAACAAGAAGCGGTCGGCCGAGCAGCTCGGCATCGACCGGCGGACCCTCTACAACAAGCTCTCCGCCTACAACATCGTCGTCGAGCGCGAGCTCCGCGTGCGCTGAGCGACGCTGGGCCCGCGCCTTCGCGATGCAACAGCCGGGGGGTGGCATCGGCCCATGCGCCGTGCGACCATCCCCTGGCTGTCACCCTGTTCCCCAAGGCCGCCGGAGCTTGCTGATGCGTGCTGGACGACGCGCCGCGATCCTCGCCCCTCTCGTCGTCGGCCTCGCTGCGGGCTGCGGCGCGGCCGACGCACCGGCCGACGCGACCGGCGCGCTCAGCGTCGTCATCGCGCCGCTCGACCTGCCCGAGGTCACCGACGCGGACTACACCCTCTCCGTCTACAACGACGCCGAGGAGCTGGTGTGGACCCGCGCGATCAGCAGCGACCGGCACGGCAGCGGAAGCGGCGACGCGACCTACATCGGCACCTGCGACGCGACCGAGACCGACGCGGCCGACGCGGGCCAGGCCCTCAATCGGGTCGACCTCGTCGTCGATGCGCTCTACCGCGACGACCCGGCCAGCCCGGGGACCGACGTGCCCCTCGCCGTCGACCTCTGGATGAACCCCTGCCCCTCCGCCTCGCCGTGCCAGCTGACCACGCCGTGCGTCGAGAACGCCGACGTCGCCGTCACCTTCGACCTCACCATCATGCGCGCCGCCGCCCAGGGCTTCTTCGACGTCGCGGTCAGCTTCGAGGACCTCTTCTGCTCCGCCAAGCTCGACTGCCGCTACGACAGCGACGGCGACACCGACGTCGACACGGCCGACAGCTACCTGCAGCTCCTCCACACCGCCGACGGCGCGCGCGGCGACACCGCCATCGTCGCGTTCGCGTGCACCGCGGGCGTCGGCGACGACACGGCCCTCTACCTCACGACGCTCACCCTGAGCTGCGACGAAGGCGACTTCACGGTCACCCCGCACGCCGGTCCCGGGAACCTCGCCGGCAGCGCCGGCGCGGCCCCCGCCATTCCCAACGCCGCGCTCTTCCAGGCCGCGATCTACCGCGGCGTCGAGCAGCTCGAGACGGGCGGACAGCCCGTCGACAAGCGGTATTGGAACATCGCCCTCGGGCTCGCCGGCGCCACCGCCTGCCAGCTGACCCTCGAAGGGACTGCCGCCCCAGCGCCCTTCGACGGCGGCGTCACCCCCAGCGACACGACCTACCCCTTCATCCGGTGGACGGCCGACCTCGACAGCTGCACCCAGCACCCCCTCGGGAGCCCCGAGGTGTCGACCGCCTACACCCCCCTCGGCGCGCCCCACGCCTACGCCAGCGCCTACTACGGCGCCACGGCGCTGCCCACCTGTGCCGGCGACGCCGACTGTGACGGCGTCGCGGACGTGTCGGACAACTGCCCCAGCGACCCGAACGCGGACCAGCGCGACGGCGACGGCGACGGCGTCGGGGACGCCTGCGACCCCTGCCCTCGCGACCCGGCCGATGGCGTCGGCTGCGACGTCTGCCCCTGCGGAACCCACGGAGGCAGCTGCGAGCTGGCCGGCGTGACGCCGATCGCGTCGGGCGTCGTCGCGACGCAGATCGCCGCGTGCCTCCCCGCGGCCACCAACGGTTTGACCCGCAACACCGACGGCAACGTCTACGGCGTCACGTCGACCGCGACGCTCGCCAACAACGCCCTCGTGTTCCGCTTCCCCGTCGCCGGCGGCGCCGTGGCAACCCTCGGCCAGCTTCACCGCGGGACGCTGACCAACGCGCGCCTCCACCGGATCGCCCAGGGCCCCGGCGGCGTGTGGCGGAGCGACATGTACCTCTTCGACTGGGTCTCCGGCAACGGCGCCTACATCGACACGATCGACGGCACGCCGAGCTTCACGAGCTCGGTCTACGCGCTCCCCGAAGGATCCGGCGGCAGCCCCAACACGCTGACGAGCGGGCCCGCCTTCTCGTCGAGCGGCACCTTCGGCAGCTACACCTACTTCGGGGCCGACGGCGGCTACGTGTACCGCTTCTCGACCAGCAACAGCGTCAGCAACCTCGGGCGCGTCGCGAACGACCTCCGCGGCGTCGCCCTCGGCCCCGGTGGCGCCTGGGGCACCGACCTCTACCTCGCGACGAGCAGCGTCACGAACGGCTTCACCGGGACCCCTGGGGCCGTCGTCAAGCTGACCACAACGAGCATCAGCAGCGCGACGACCGTCGTCCCGGAGGCCGCGGGGCTCGACTTCCCGAAGGACCTGGCCTTCGTCGGCACGCGCCTCCTCTACAAGGAGGACAACGGGCGTGTCGTCGAGGTCTTCCCCGACGGCACCTTCACGCCGCTCTTCACCGCCTACTCGGGCTCGACGCTCGTCGCGATGCCGGACGGCAGCGTGATCGTCGAAGGCGACCGAGCCGCGTTCGCGGTGACCCTGGGCCCCTGAGCCCACGGAGTCCAGACGCGAAAAAGCCCGCTGCGTTTCCGCAGCGGGCTTTCTCGGTGATTGGTAGGGCGTACGGGAATCGAACCCGTGTTACCGGCGTGAGAGGCCGGCGTCCTGGACCGCTAGACGAACGCCCCATCACCTCCGACGGCGATCACATTGTCTCCGTCGGAGCATCCACCGACCGACGGCTGTCGGACGGAGGATTGAATGGTAGGGCGTACGGGAATCGAACCCGTGTTACCGGCGTGAGAGGCCGGCGTCCTGGACCGCTAGACGAACGCCCCATTTCGGGCGGCGGGTGACCGCCCTTTTATTCTCTTCTCTGAGCGCTTCCAGGCACGCTCAGAACTATGTTGCTTTCGGGGACTAGGATTCGAACCTAGATAACGAGAACCAGAATCTCGTGTCCTGCCTTTGGACGATCCCCGATCAGGGCGCCGGTGCTCTCGCCGCCGGCGCGACGCGGAAGGTATGCAAGCTCTCCCGCGCTGTCAAGCCCCTGTTTTGCAGGGTTGCACGAACTTTTGTTCGTGCGTGGGGCCGCCTCTGAGGCGGCCCCCACGAGCCTACTCGGCGTCGCCGCCGAACTGCTCCTTGGTGACCGGCACGGCGCTCGGCTTGAGCGGCGCCAGCGACGGACGGCCCTTGGTCGCCGGCGGACCCGGCGGCATGAGCTCGATGATCGTCATCGGCGCGTTGTCGCCGAGGCGACGGTTCAGCTTCACGATGCGGGTGTAGCCACCGGCACGCTCCACGAACCCGGGCGCGATCTCGTCAAAGAGCTTCACGAGCACCTCGCGCGTCCGGATGGTCCGGGCGGCGAGCCGCTTCGCGTGCACCGTGTTCTTCTTGCCCAGCGTGACGAGCCGGTCAGCCAGGCGACGGAGCTCCTTCGCGCGGGTTTCCGTCGTCGTGACTTTGCCGTGCTCGAAGAGCGAGGTGACCATGTTCCGGAACATCGCCTTCCGGTGGCTCGAGGTCATGCCGAGCTTGCGGCCGGACTTTTGATGTCGCATGACGAAACTCCACGCGTTCCAGCGACGCGTTCAGTTGGACACGGGCGGTGATCGCCCGCGTCCGGAATCGTTATCAGTTGGTCGCGCTCGAGCGCTTCTCGGGGTCGAAGCCGTCGAGCTTCATCCCCAGCTGCAGACCCATCTCCGCAAGGATCTCCTTGATCTCCTTGAGAGACTTGCGGCCGAAGTTCTTCGTCTTCAGCATCTCCGCCTCCGTCCGCTGCACCAGCTCACCGATGTAGCGAATGTTGGCGTTCTGCAGGCAGTTGGCCGAACGCACCGACAGCTCGAGCTCGTCGACCGTCCGGTAGAGGTTCTCGTTGACCGGCTCTTCCTCGGTCTCCTCAACCTCTTCCGGCTCGACGTCCTCGTCGAAGTTGATGAAGATCTGGACCTGGTCCTTGAGGATCTTCGCGGCCAGCGCCACGGCGTCCTCCGGGAGGACCGCGCCGCTCGTCCAGACCTCGAGGGTGAGCTTGTCGTAGTCGGTCCGCTGGCCGACGCGCGCGTTGGTGACGCGGTAGTTGACCTTGCGGATCGGGGAGAAGATGGCGTCGAGGGCGATCATGCCCTCGGGCCAGTCCTCGCCCTTGTTCTGCTCGGCGGGGACGTAGCCCTTGCCGATGTCCACGATGAACTCGAGGTCGAAGACGCCGCCCTCGCTCACCGTGCAGATGTGCTGCTCGGGGTTGAGCACCTCGAGGCCCGCGCCGGTCGCCAGGTCACCCGCGGTGACGACGCCCGGCTCGCTGCGGGTGACGCGGAAGGTCTTCGGCCCCTCGGTGACCAGCTTGAGCTGGACTTCCTTGAGGTTGAGGATGATGTCCGCGACATCCTCGACGAGCCCCGGCACGCTCTGGAACTCGTGCAGCGCCCCCTCGAGCTTGAGGCCGGTGATCGCCGCGCCGCGAAGGGAGCTCAACAGGAGACGACGAAGCGAGTTACCGATCGTGATGCCGAAGCCACGCTCGAGCGGCTCGGCCACGAAACGGCCGTACTTGTCGTTCAGCGAGTCGTGCTCGACCTCGATCTTGCGGGGGCGGATCAGCTGGCGCCAGTTGAGGTACATGGTCTTCCTCGCGTGCGAACGCGGGCCTGAGCCCGCGCTTCGTGGATGAACATCCGGCGACGTACATCGCCGTCGCCCGGGCCGGTATCAGACGCGACGGCGCTTCGGCGGGCGGCAGCCGTTGTGCGGGATCGGCGTCACGTCACGGATGATCGTGATCTTGAGCCCGGAGGTCTGCAGCGCGCGCAGCGCGGCCTCGCGCCCGGAGCCCGGCCCCTTCACGTTGACCGAGACCGTACGCATCCCGTGATCCATCGCCGTGCGGGCCGCATCCTCGGCCGCGAGCTGCGCCGCGAACGGCGTCGACTTGCGCGAGCCCTTGAAGCCGCGCTTGCCGGCGGTGGACCAGCTGATCGCGTTGCCGGCCACGTCGGTGATGGTCACGACCGTGTTGTTGAAGGTCGACTGGATGTGCGCGACCCCGGTCGGGATGTTCTTCTTGACCTTTTTCTTGGTCTGCTTGGGCTTGGCCATGATCTCCGTCCCTCGTGTTCAGTGCCCCGGCGAAACGCTCGGGGCTGCGGACTGCCGGTGGCGCTACTACTTCTTCTTCTTGATCGCCTGACGCTTCGGCCCCTTCCGGGTCCGCGCGTTCGTGTGCGTCCGCTGGCCGCGCACGGGGAGACCGCGCCGGTGACGGAGCCCGCGGTAGCAACCGAGGTCCATGAGGCGCTTGATGTTCATCGACACGTCACGGCGGAGGTCACCCTCGACCCGGAACCCGTCGTTGATGACCTGACGAATCCGGGCGACCTCCTGGTCACTCAGGTCGTCGGCGATCCGGACGGTGTCGATCCCCGCGCGACGGCAGATCTCGCGGGAGGTGGTCTCGCCGATGCCGTAGATGTACGTCAGCGCGACCCAGATGCTCTTGCGCCGCGGGAGGTCGACGCCTGCGATACGTGCCATGACCGATTATCCTTGCCGCTGCTTGTGGCGGGGGTTGTCACAGATCACGCGGACGACGCCGCGCCTCTTGATAACCTTGCACTTTTCACAAATCTTCTTGACCGAAGCCCGTACTTTCATGGCCTCTCACTCCTCGGACCCGCCCGACGGCGGCGTCGCGTGATACACGATCCGACCCGCTACCGCAAGGTCTTAGTCGGTCCTAGTCTCTGGTCGCTAGGGAACGGCCGGGGATCAGGCGCGACGGCGCCCACGGGCGCGCGGAGCGCCCTGTCCCCCGAAGCCCTCGTAGTTGTGCGTGATCAGGTGGCTTTCCACCTGCTGCACCGTGTCGAGGGCGACCGCGACGACAATCAGCAGCGAGGTGCCGCCGAAGTAGAACGGGACCCCGAACTCCGTGTTCAGGAAGGTCGGCAGCACACAGACCGCCGAGATGTAGATCGCCCCGCCGAGCGTGATCCGCGACAGAACGCGGTCGATGTACTGGGCCGTCTTCTTGCCGGCACGGATGCCGGGGATGAAGCCGCCGAACTTCTTCAGGTTGTCCGCCACGTCGACCGGGTTGAAGACGACCGCCGTGTAGAAGAAGCAGAAGAAGATGATCAGCGCGACATACACGAAGTTGTAGATCGTGGTGCCGGGCGCCAGGTTGGTGTTCAGCCAGTCGACCATCCCCGAGTCCGGGAAGAGGCCGCCGAGCATGCTCGGGAACATCAGGAGCGAGCTCGCGAAGATCGGCGGGATGACGCCCGCGGTGTTGACCTTCAGCGGAAGGAAGGTGTTCTGACCGCCGTACATGCGGTTGCCGACGACCTTCTTCGCGTAGCGCACCGGGATTCGCCGCTGCCCTCGCTCGAAGAAGACGATGGCCCCGATGACGCCCACCACGATGGCCCCGATGATGAGCAGGGTCGGCGTGTGCAGCTCGCCGCCGGCGAACTCACTCATGTTGACGGTCTGGAACAGCGCCTTCGGGAGCTGCGCCACGATGCCGGCGAAGATGATGAGGGAGATGCCGTTGCCGATCCCGCGCTCGGTGATCTGCTCGCCAAGCCACATCAACAGCATCGAGCCCGAGGTGAGCGTGATGACCGCGATGAGCCGGAAGCCCCAGTCGCTGAAGAGGACGACACCGGTGGCGCCGCCGCCCTGCTTGCTAGCGCTCTCGAGGAAGAGCGCGAGGCCGAAGCCCTGGACGATCGACAGGAGGATCGTCCCGTAGCGCGTGTACTGGTTGATCTTCCGCTGCCCCTGCTCGCCTTCCTTCTTGAGGCGCTCGAGGGACGGCACGACGACCGTCAGGAGCTGGATGATGATGCTCGACGAGATGTAGGGCATCACCCCTAGCGCAAACACCGACAGCTGCTCGAGGGCGCCACCACTGAACATGCTGAACATGCCCAGGAGACCGCCGCTGTTTTGCGCCATGTAGAAAGAGAAGGCCTCACGGCTCACGCCCGGAACGGCGACGAAGACGCCGATCCGGTAAACCGTGAGGACGAGCAAGGTGAACAAGATCCGTTGCCGGAGCTCGCTCACCTTGCCGATGTTGGCCATCGAGCTAGCCACCGATCACCTCGACGCTGCCGCCGCGCGCCTTGATCTTGGCCTCGGCCTGCTTCGAGAACTTGTGAGCCCGCACGTTGACCGCGACCTCGAGGTCGCCGTCACCGAGGATCTTCACGTTGTCGGTGGCCTTGCGGATGAAGCCCTCGCTCGCGAGGAGCTCCGGCGTCACCTCCGTGCCCGCCTCGAACTCGTTGAGATCGATGACGTTCACGATGGACCAGGCCTTCTTGAAGAGCGGCGTGAAGCCGCGCGCCGGAAGACGCCGGTAGATCGGCATCTGGCCGCCCTCGAAACCGGGCTTCTTCTTGGAGGCCGCGCGCGCCTTCTGGCCCTTCTGGCCACGGCCCGCGGTCTTTCCGTTCCCCGAGCCGGGTCCACGGCCAACGCGGTTGCGGGTCTTGTGGGCGCCCTCGGGCGGACGCAGGTTGCTGAGTTCGTTCATGGTCGAAACCTTCTCTCTCGCTTCCCCCGGTCCTGTCTCCGGCGGAATAGCGGGCGTGGGAGGGCTCTCAGAGGACCTTCACCAGGTGCTGGACCTTGGCGACCATGCCTCGCACGGCCGGGGTGTCCTCGAGCTCGCTTTCGGCGTTGAGCTTCTTGAGGTTCAGCCCGTCGAGGACGGCCGCCTGCCGCTTATCAGCCTGAATGCGGCTCCTCACCAGCTTGACGCGGATCTTGCTCATTGTTCCGTTGCTCCCCGCGCTCACTTGCGGACGTGACGGCGATGCAGCTCGTCAGCCGGGAGACCGCGACGGTTCGCGACCTCTTCCGGACCGGAGAGCTCCTGGAGCGCCGTAACGGTCGCGTGAACGACGTTGTGCGGGTTGTTCGACCCGATGCACTTCGTCAGGATGTTGTGCACACCAGCGGCCTCGAGGATGGCGCGAACCGCGCCACCGGCGATGACGCCCGTACCGGCCGAGGCCGGCTTGAGCAGCACCTGACCCGCGCCGTAGTGGCCCAGGACCTCGTGCGGGATGGTCCCGTCGACGATCGGCACACGGAACATGGCGCGGATCGCGCCCTCCTTGCCCTTACGGATCGCCTCCGGCACCTCGTTCGCCTTCCCGAGGGAGGCGCCGACGTTGCCCTGACCATCACCCACAACCACCAGCGCGGAGAAGCTGAAGCGGCGTCCGCCCTTCACAACCTTCGCGACGCGGTTGATGTGGATGACCTTGTCGATGTACTGCGAGTCTTCCTCGCGATCGCGCCTCTCGCGCCTGTCTCGATCTCGCGCCACGGTGCGCCCTCCCCAATCAGAACTGAAGTCCACCCTGGCGGGCGCCATCCGCAAGCGCGGCGACTCGTCCAGTGTAGATGAAGCCGTTGCGGTCGAAGACCACCTTCGCGATGTTCTTCTCGAGGCAGCGCTTCGCCGCGAGCTCGCCGACCTTCTTGGCCGCCTCGAGCTTCTTGGCCTCGCTGACCTCGCCCTTCACGTCCACGACGAGCGTCGAGGCCGAGGCGAGGGTCGTGCCCGAGGAGTCGTCGATAACCTGCACGTAAATGTGCTTGTTCGACCGGTAGACCGTCATGCGCGGACGCTCGGCAGTCCCGAAGATGTTCTTCCGGATGCCCTTCTTGCGGCGCGCGCGCGCTTCGAGTTTGGTGACCTTGCTCATCGTTGGCCCCTATACGTACCTTGGCTTGGCGCCGACTACTTGGCGGCCTTGCCGGCCTTGCGGCGGATGACCTCTTCCTTGTACTTCACGCCCTTGCCCTTGTAGGGCTCCGGCGGACGGAAGGACCGGATCTTCGCGGCAGCCTGACCCAGGGCCTCCTTGTCGATGCCCTTGAGGGTCACGATCGTCTGCTTGTCGACGACGGCCGTGATGCCCTGGGGCAGCGGGAAGACAACCGGGTGGCTCTTGCCCAGGCTCAGAACCAGATCCTTGCCCTGCACCTCAGCGCGGTAGCCGACGCCGTTGATCTCGAGCACGCGCTCGAAACCCTTCGAGACCCCCGTCACCATGTTGTTGATGAGCGTGCGGCTCAGGCCCCACAGGGCGCGGCTCTGGCGGCTGCCGTCCTGCGGCGCGACCTTGATCTCCTTGCCGGCGTCCTCGATGCGAACGCCCTTGAAGGTGCGCTCGACCGACCCGAGGGGGCCTTCGACCTTCACGTGGAGGCCGGAAATGGCGACCTTCACCTTGTCCGGCAGGACCACCGGCAGCTTTCCGATGCGTGACATTGGGGTGTCTCCTTACACGTCGCCCCGGGCGCGCCCGCGGGCGACCAGCGGCCTACCAAACAGTGCAGATCAGCTCGCCGCCGACGTTTTCCTTGCGCGCGACATGGTCGGCAAGGATGCCCTTCGGCGTGCTCACGATGGAGATGCCGAGGCCGCTGCGGACCTGGGGGATCTCCTTGGCGCCCACGTAGACCCGACGGCCAGGCGTGCTGGCGCGCTTGAGCTCGTGGATGGCGCCCACGCCAGCGCGGTCGTACTTCAGCGTCACCTCGAGCGTGCCGCGGGGCGTGCCCGCGTGCTCGGCGTAGCCGGCCACGAAGCCCTCCTCGAGGAGGATCTTCACCACGGCCGTCTTCTCCTTGGAGATGGAGACCGTGATCGACTTGTGGCCCGCGTGCTGTCCGTTACGGATGCGCGTGAGCAGGTCGCTGATGGGGTCGGTCATCGTCATGACTGGGTTCTCCGTAACTGACCAGTGCTACTTGCGGAACGGCATCCCGAAGTAGCGAAGCAGCGCCCGCGCCTCGTCGTCGGTCTTGGCCGTGGTCCCGATGGTGATGTTCAGACCCTTCACCTTGTCGACCTTGTCGTAGTCGATCTCGGGGAAGACGATCTGCTCCTTGATGCCCATCGAGAAGTTCCCGCGGCCATCGAAGCCCTTGGGCGAGATGCCGCGGAAGTCGCGGACGCGCGGCAGCGCGAAGTTCATCAGGCGGTCGAGGAACTCGTACATCCGGTCGCGCCGCAGCGTGACCGAGACGCCGATCGGCATCCCCTCGCGCAGCTTGAAGGTCGCGATGGACCGACGAGCGCGGGTGATGACCGGCCGCTGACCCGTGATGAGCCCGAGCTCCTCACGAGCGCTGTCGATGATCTTCGGGTTCTTGATCGCCTCGCCGAGCCCCATGTTCACCGTGATCTTGGTGAGCTTCGGAATCTCCATGGGGTTCGTGTAGCCGAAGTCCTTCTTCAAGGACTCGATGATCTCGGATGTGTACTTGTCGCCCAGGCGGGACATTGGTGCGCTCCCTCTTGCTACTTCAGTCGAGGTACTCTTCGTACTTCGAGCTGTAGCGGACCTTCTGGCCGTCCTCGTTGATGCGGAACTGAACCCGAGTCGGCTTCCCGCTGGGCGTCAGCGGCATGAGGTTCGAGAGGTGGATACCCGCCTCCTTCTCAATGATGCCGCCGGCCTGGTTGGTCTGCGTCGGCCGCGTGTGCCGCTTGACCATGTTCAGCTTCTCGACCAGGGCCCGCTCGCCGTTGTGGGAGAAGCCGAGGACCTTGCCCTCTTTGCCCTTCTCCTTGCCGGCGATCACGCGAACCAGGTCGCCTTTCTTGATGCGGTTCATCGCTGGTCTCCTACAGAACTTCGGGGGCCAGCGACACGATCTTCATGTAGCGCCGGGCGCGCAGCTCGCGCGCGACGGGCCCGAAGATACGAGTGCCGATCGGCTCGCCGGCAGCGTTGATGAGGACGGCGGCGTTCTCGTCGAAGCGGATCCGCGACCCGTCGGGGCGCGTGACTTCCTTCTTCGTGCGGACGATGACCGCCTTCATCACGTCCTTCTTCTTGACCTTGGCCTTCGGCATGGCCTCCTTCACGGAGACGACGATGACGTCCCCGATCGAGGCGTACTTGCGCTTCGACCCGCCGAGAACCTTGATGCACTGCAGACGCTTCGCTCCCGAATTGTCTGCCGCGGCCAAGATCGTTTGCATCTGGATCATGTCGGACTCCTTTTGCGCGCCGTGCGCTCAGTTCCCACGAGCCGAGGGCTTAAAGCTCAGACCGCGCGGTCCAGGATCTGCTTGACGCGCCACCGCTTGTCCTTGCTGATCGGCCGGCACTCCTCGATGAGGACCCGGTCGCCGACCCGACACTCGTTGGCAGGATCGTCAGCCTTGTAGCGGTTCCGCTGCTTGATGTACTTCTTGTAGACCGGGTGACGCATCCGGCGCGTGACCTCGACGACGACCGTCTTGGCCATCTTGTCGCTGGCGACCAGCCCGATGAACGTCTTCTTGTTGCCCTGAGTACTCATCTGAAAAACCTGCGGCGTGCCGGTGTGGGGGGGTGAGGTCGGCGCCCTAGCTGGCGGCCGCGGCCTTGCGCTCGGCGAGGATGGTCTTGGCGCGGGCCAGGACCTGCTTCGCCTTGCCGATCTTGGAGGTATCGGACAGCTGCGCGGTGGCGTGCTGGAAGCGGACCTTGAACAGGTCCTCCTCGAGCGCCTTCACCTTCGCCTCGAGGTCCACCAGCTCCAGGCTCCTGAGCTCGTCGGCCTTCATTCCGTCACCTCGTTGCGCTTGATGAAGCGGGTCTTCAGAGGAAGCTTGTTGGCAGCGAGCCGGAACGCCTCACGGGCGAGCGGCTCCTCGACCCCGCGCATCTCGTAGAGGACGCGCCCGGCGCGAACCGAGGCGACCCACAGCTCGGGGGAGCCCTTACCTTTACCCATTCGGGTCTCGGCAGGCTTCTTGGTGATGGGCTTGTCGGGGAAGATCCGAATCCAGATCTGCCCGCGACGCTTGACGTGGCGGGTCATCGCGATACGAGCCGCCTCGATCTGACGGGCCGTGAGCCAGCCGCCGTCGGTCGCCTGCAGGCCGAAGTCGCCGAAGGACACCTCGGCGCCGCGCTGGGCGAGACCGCGGACGCGGCCCTTCATCTGCTTACGGAATTTGAGTCGCTTGGGTGCGAGCATCGTTCATAGCTCCTGACTTCGGCAGGCTCAGCTCAGCGGCGCTGCTGCTGCTGCTGCTGCTGCTGGCGGCGCTCCTTGAGAACGTCACCCTTGTAGATCCAGACCTGGACGCCGATGACGCCGTAGGTGGTCTTCGCGACCGCGTAGCCGTAGTCGATATCGGCGCGGAGCGTGTGGAGGGGCACGCGGCCCTCACGGTACCACTCGCGGCGCGACATCTCGGCCCCGCCGAGACGGCCCGACGCGTTGAGGCGGATGCCCTTGGCGCCGAACTTCATGGCAGTCTGGACCGACTTCTTCATCGCGCGACGGAACGACACGCGGCGCTCGAGCTGCGTGGCGACGTTCTCGGCGACGAGCTGGGCGTCCGTCTCGGCCTTCCGCACCTCATGGATGTTGAGGTAGACCTTCGAGTCGGTGAGCTTCTGGATCTCCGTCTTGAGGAGCTCCGCGCCCTGGCCCTTCTTGCCGATGATGATGCCGGGACGCGCCGTGTAGACGTTCACCGTGCACTTCGTCGAAGAGCGCTCGAGCTCGACGCGCGAGATACCCGCGTGGCCCATCTTCTTCTTGATCTCACGCTTGATGGCGAGATCCTCGTGAAGCCACTTGGCGTAGCCCTTCTCGGAGTACCACTTCGACGCCCAGGTCTTGGTGGTCCCGATGCGGAAGCCGATAGGATGGACTTTCTGACCCACGATCGTTTCTCCTACTCGCGCTCTGCGACGACTACGGTCACGTGGCTGGTGCGCTTGTTGATGCGCGTCGCCCGGCCCTGCGCTCGGGGCTGGAAGCGCCGAAGCGTCGGGCCCTCGTTCGCGTAGGCCTCCTTCACGAAGAGCCGCCCCGGGTCGTTGACGCCGAACTTCGTCCCGGCGTTGGCGACCGCGGACGCGAGCAGCTTGTAGACGAGGCGCGCCGCGTGGCGGTTCTCGAACTTGAGCTTCGACAGCGCGATCTCCGCATCGGCCGTCTCGCGAATGGCGTCCAGGACGAGCCGGACCTTCCGCGGGGCGATTCGGATGTACTTCAATGTCGCTTTGGCTTCCACGTTGGGGCTCCCAGCTGGCTCCGCGCCTACTTGCGGCGCGCCTTCTTGTCGGCGGCGTGGCCGTAGAACGTGCGCGTCGGCGCGAACTCACCGAGCTTGTGACCGACCATGTTCTCGGTCACGAAGACCGGAAGGAACTTGCGGCCGTTGTGGACGGCGAAGGCCATCCCCACCATCTCGGGGGTGACGGTCGAGCGCCGGCTCCAGGTCTTGATGACCTTCTTGTTGCCCGAGCGCGCGCAGTCTTCGACCTTCTTCTGCAGGCTCTGGTCGACGAACGGACCTTTCTTGATCGAGCGGGGCACGGGCTACCTCTACTTCTGGTGCCGACGGCGGACGATGAGCTTGTCCGTCGACTTGTTGTTGCGGGTCTTCTTGCCCTTCGTCGGCTGGCCCCACGGGGTCACCGGATGGCGGCCACCGGAGGTCCGGCCCTCACCACCACCGTGCGGGTGGTCGATCGGGTTCATCGCGACACCGCGGACGTGCGGCCGACGCCCCTGCCAACGGACGCGCCCGGCCTTGCCGAGGTCCATGTTCTGCTGCTCCGAGTTGCCGACCGTCCCGACGGTGGCGCGGCAGGTCGCGAGGACCTTGCGGAGCTCGCCCGAGGGGAGGCGGAGCAGGGCGTACTTGCCCTCCTTCGCCATCAGCTGGGCGGAGGACCCGGCGCCACGCGCGAGCTGGCCGCCCTTCTTGGGCTTGAGCTCGATGTTGTGGACGACCGTACCGGTCGGGATCGCCTCGAGGGGGAGGCAGTTGCCCGGCTTGATGTCGGCGTTGCGGCTCGAGATGACGTCGTCACCCACCGACAGGCCGGCCGGCCAGATGATGTAGGCCTTCTCGCCGTCGGCGTAGTGCAGCAGCGCCAGGCGCGCGGTGCGGTTCGGATCGTACTCGATCGCCGCGACCTTCGCCGGCACGCCGACCTTGGCGCGCTTGAAGTCGACCACGCGGAAACGGCGCTTGTGTCCACCCCCGCGGAAGCGGACGGTGATCCGACCGGTGTTGTTGCGGCCACCGGACTTCTTGAGCGGGCGCAGCAGGCTCTTCTCGGGCGTCGTCTTGGTGACCTCCTCGAAAGTCGAGGCGCTCATCCCGCGCCGCCCGGCGCTCGTCGGCTTGTATCGCTTGATACCCATCGTGTGGCTCCTACACGCCCTCGAAGAGCTCGATCTGGTCCTCGGGGTGGACCGTCACGAAGGCCTTCTTCCAGTTCGGCTTCTTCCCGAAGGTCCGCTTCACCCGCTTGATCTTGCCGCGCACCACCGAGGTGCGGACGTCGAGCACGCGGACGCCGAAGATCGACTCGACAGCCTGGCGGATCTGGACCTTGTTCGCGTCGCGAGCGACCTCGAACGTGTACTGGTGGTCCTCCTCGCGAAGCTCGGTCGTCCGCTCGGTGACGACCGGTCGCTTCAGGACGCTGTAGAGGTTCTGGGACATCAGCCGATCCTCGCTTGCAGGTCCTCGGCCGCCGCCGTGCTCATCAGCACCGTGTGGGCCCGGAGGATGTCGTAGACGTTGAGCTCGCCGACGGGGAGGAAGTGCGCGTCGGCGAGGTTCCGCGTGCTGAGGCGGAGCTTGTCGTTGTCCGTGTCGACCATCAGCGCGCGGCCGGCCTCGAAGCGATCGACGAGCTTGGCCACCAGCTTGGTCTTCACCTCGGCGAGGCCCAGCTGATCGATGAGGATCAGCCGCCCCTCCTGCTGGCGGCGCGACAGCGCGGCGCAGAGCGCGGCGCGACGCACCTTCTTGTTCACCTTGATGGTGTAGGCGCGGGGGTTGGGCCCGTGCGCCGTACCACCGCCGACCCAGTGCGGGGCCGACTTCATGCCCTGGCGGGCGCGACCCGTGCCCTTCTGCTTGAAGAGCTTCTTGGTCGTATGCTTGACCTCGGCGCGGGTCTTGGACTTGGCGTTGCCGCCGCGGCGGGTCGCGAGCTGGGCGCGCACGACCTCGTGGAAGAGGTGCTCGCGGACCTCGACGTCGAATACGTCGTCGGACAGGGCGAACGTGCCGACCTTCTGGCGGTCCAAGTTGTAGACGTCAACCACTGGCATGGTCGTGAGCTCCTGAACTCGTGTTTTCACGCGCACCGGCCGCGCGAAGGCAGGGGCAAGTACCACCGGCCTTCGGGGGTGTCAAGCAGGAGACTTGGCTCGTCGAGCGCAGCACCTGACGCTTTGCCGGTGCCGGTTCGCGAGCTCGGTCTCGAGAGGTCGCGTGATGTCAACCCACCCTTTGCGCCTTTGAGATCGACTCGGGAGGGCTTGGTCTCTAGCGCGCTACGAGCGCGCCTGAAGGCAACGGATCCGGCGCGCCGGACCTCAGGTCTTGATCTCGACGTCGACACCCGCCGACAGGTCGAGCTTCATGAGCGCGTCCAGGGTCGCCTGGGTCGGCTCGAGAATGTCGAGGAGGCGCTTGTGGGTCCGGATCTCGAACTGCTCGCGGCTCTTCTTGTCCACGTGCGGCCCGCGCAGAACCGTGTAGCGGTTGATGCGCGTCGGGAGCGGAACCGGCCCGGCCGTGCGGGCGCCAGTGCGCAGGACCGTGTCGATGATCTCCGTCGCCGACTGGTCGAGCAGCTTGTGGTCGTACGCCTTGAGGCGAATCCTGATCCTCTGTGCCATGGCCCGTATATCTCCGACTCGTATCCGCTGAGGGTTGCGCCCTTCAGCGCTTCACCGCCGCGTTGAACGACGATGTCAGTTACCGCCGGGGCCCCCGGGGCAACGGCCGCGTACTCTTACAGGGAGCCATCGTGGCTTGTCAACGGAGTTTTCCCGAGTACGCAGGGTGGATTGTCCCGCCCCTCTCCGCGGCGCCCCGAGGTCGGGTTTTGCGCCGCCACAAACATCACACAACCAGCTGAATTCACGTGCGATCCGCTCGCGATGGGCGGCGCGAGGGGCCGCTGGGCGACGTCACGACGGTTCGACCGGCTCGTAGCCGACGGGCTCCATCGTAAAGAGGCCCCGACCGCCGCTCATCGACCTCAGATCCGTCGCAAACCCAATCATTCTCGCGAGCGGCGCCTCGGCGGACACGATCTGGCTCGCGCCCCGGCTCTCGCTACCTCTGATCCGAGCGCCGCGCCGCGCCAGATCGCCGACGAGCCGTCCGACGACCGCCTCCGGAACCACCACGCCGAGGGACACCCACGGCTCGGCGTTCTCGAGACCGCCGGCCTCCAGCGCGGCCCGGACGGCGTCGCGTGCCGCGTCCCGGAAGACGACCGGCGCGATGTCCGATCCGGAGATCTCGATCGTGGTCACGATCAGCTCCACGCCGACGACGTCGGTCATGCTCATGCCGTCGGTCCCGATCCCGGCCTGGAGGCCGGCCTCGAGGGCCTCGCGCCAGTCCGGCCGCCGGCAGCGGGTGGCCTCGTAGCGCACCACGTCGCCGAGGCCGTGGGGGATGGGCCGCGCCGTGATCTCGATCGCGACGTGGCCGCGGCCGCCCCAGGTGTCGCTCTGCTCGGCGCGCCCGGTGCCCTCGGCGATGATGATCTGGCGGATCCGCGCGATCGGGAGCCCGGTGCGGATCTCGTGGCCGGTGTCCCGGGCGGCGCGCTCGACCGCCAGCGCAACGTGGAGCTCGCCCATCCCGGAGAGCATCGTCTGCCCCGTGCCCGGGTCGACGCTCAGGACCAGCGACGGGTCGTCCGCGGCGAGCTCGCGGAGGTAGCCGTGGATACGCTCGTGCGCCTCCGGATCGCGCGCCTCCACCGTGACCGAGATCACGGGCTGTGGCGCGTCGATGCGCTCGAAGGTCACCCCCTGCCCCGCCGCCGCCAGGGTCTCGCCAGTGAGCGGCGAGGCCGCGTCCCGGGGCCACGGGAGGCCTCCGATCATGCCGGTCTCGAGGCGCGGGACCGGATCGGCGTCGCCCCCCATGATCCGGTCGATCTCGGTGATGCGGCAGGGCTCCCCGTCGGGGAGCCGGATCAGCGGCTGCCCCACCTCGAGCGTGCCACTGAAGACCCGCACGAAGACGAGGCGCTCGCCCCGGGGCCGGATCTCGGTCTTGAAGACGAACGCGGCCGGCACCGCTGGATCGAGCCCTTCCCCGGGCCCGAGCTCCTGCCCGGTCGCGAGCTCGTAGGTCAGCGGCGGTGGCACCTCGTCGGGTGCCGGCAGCAGATCCACGATCGCGTCGGCGACCTGCTCGACGCCGATGCCGAAGCGAACCGCGCCATAGAGCACCGGCAGGCACGCCTGGGCGGCCATGGCGCGGCGGAGCGCCCGCCGGATCGAGGCCGGCGCTGGCACGTCGCCGCTGAGGACCTCCTCGGCGAAGGCGTCGTCGAAGCTCGCGACCGCGTCGATCAGCCGCTCGAGGGCCGCGTCGCGGACCGCCCGCTCGGCGTCGCTGAGCCCCCTTCGCGTCGAGCTGGCGCGCTGCCGTCGGACCAGGCCGTCGAGCGCCCAGCTGACGACGTCGCCCTCGACCACGTCGACCAGCGCGATCTCGCCCTCGCCGCTGCAGGGCACGAAGAGCGGGATCGGCTCGATCCCGAGGCGCTCGCGGATGTCGGCGAGCACGCGCCCGTCCTCGAAGCCCGGCCGATCGAGCTTGTTGATGGTCGCGATCGCCGGGATGCGGCGCCGGAGCGCCTGGTGCCAGACCGTCTCGGTCTGCGCCTGGACGCCGTCCGGGCCGCTGATCACCAGCACGACCCCGTCGAGCACCCGCAGGCTCCGCTCCACCTCCATGGTGAAGTCGACGTGGCCGGGGGTGTCGACGATCGTGATCTCGACGTCCCGCCAGCGGCAGCTGATGGCCGCGCTCGCGATCGTGATGCCGCGCTCCTGCTCCTGGAGCAGCCAGTCCGTCGCCGTCGAGCCGTGCTCGACCGCGCCCGGGTACCGGATCGCGCCCGTCGCGTGGAGCAGGTTCTCGGTCAGGGTCGTCTTCCCCGCGTCGATGTGGGCGAGGATCCCGATGTTCCTGAGCGGCTGACGTGCCATCGTGAAGCCGACCGTGGCGGGGCGAGGGGAGAGCCGGCGGGCGACCGCCGCGAGCGCGCCCGACCTCCCCCGAAAGAAGCTAACCGATGTTGCGGTGCCGCGCGCGCATTATTGCAGGGGCGCGTGGCTGCCCGTTTGCGACCTGGCGAGCGATTGAGCCACAGAGGACACGGAGGACACGGAGGTGGCGTTCTCCGTGTCCTCCGCGTCCTCTGTGGTTCGAGAATCGGCCGCCGGCTCGCAGAGACGAGGCCCAGGGCCCATACGAAAAAGGCCGGGCACCAGGCCCGGCCTCATTCGTTGGGGAAGTCCCGCGACTACCAGCGGTAGTGGGCGAAGGCCTTGTTGGCCTCGGCCATGCGGTGCGTGTCTTCCTTCTTCTTCACCGCGGCGCCGCGGTTGTTGGCGGCGTCGAGCAGCTCGCCGGCGAGCTGGTTGACCATGCCCTTCTCGCCGCGGGAGCGGGCGTACTGGATGATCCAGCGCATCGCCAGGGCGGTCTTGCGGTTCGGACGCACCTCGATCGGCACCTGGTAGTTGGAGCCGCCGACACGGCGCGACTTGACCTCGAGCTGCGGCTTCGCGTTGTCGAGCGCCTTCTTGAAGACGCGGACCGGATCGTCGCCCGAGCGCTCGGCCATCTTGTCGAACGCCTCGTACACGATGCTCTCGGCGACGGACTTCTTGCCGTCGAGCATCAGCACGTTGACGAACTTGGCGACAAGCGTGTCCTTGAACTTGGGATCCGGGTTGATCCGGCGCTTCGGAATTTCGCCTTTACGGGGCATCGCGGTCTCTCCTGATCCTGCTACTTGCCGCGCTTGGTGCCGTACTTGGAACGGCCGCGCTTACGGTTCGCGACACCGCTGGCGTCCAGCGTCCCGCGGATGATGTGGTAGCGAACACCCGGCAGGTCCTTCACGCGGCCACCGCGGATCAGAACCAGGGAGTGCTCCTGGAGGTTGTGGCCCTCACCGGGGATGTAGGAGGTGACCTCCATACCGTTGGTGAGGCGGACACGCGCGATCTTCCGGAGGGCCGAGTTCGGCTTCTTCGGGGTCGAGGTGTACACACGAACGCAGACGCCACGCTTCTGGGGGCAGCTCTGCAGCGCCGGCGCGGTCGTCTTCTTTCGCGCCTTCAGACGTCCATCGCGGACGAGCTGATTGATGGTCGGCATGTCGTTGTTCTCTCTAGTCGCGTAGTGTCACCGCTGAACGGCCGGCGCATTCTAGGCAGCCGAAGAGCGAAGTCAAGGGAGATTCGGATCGGCCTCCGCGGGCGGAGAGGCCGCCGGGTGCGCGCCCAACGCGCGCACCCAGCATTTACCTTCAGACGCCGGCGCGCGGCTTGACGAAGTCGGGCACCTCGCCCTCGGGGCGGAGGTTGACGCCCATCCGCTCGTACACCGGGACACCGGTGCCGGCCGGGATCAGGCGGCCCATGACGACGTTCTCCTTGAGGCCCTTGAGGTTGTCGACCTTGCCGCGGATCGCGGCCTCGGTCAGCACCTTCGTGGTCTCCTGGAAGGACGACGCCGACAGGAAGCTCTCGGTCGAGAGGCTCGCCTTGGTGATGCCGAGCATGATCGGCTCGGCCGTCGCCGGCTCGCCGCCACGCGCGATCACGGCGTTGTTCTCGGCCTCGAAGCGCCAGCGCTCGACCTGCTCGTTGACGAGGAAGGTCGTGTCGCCGACCTCGATGACCCGCACCCAGCGGAGCATCTGGCGGACGATGATCTCGATGTGCTTGTCGTTGATGCGCACGCCCTGCAGCCGGTAGACCTGCTGCACCTCGTCGACGAGGTAGTGGGCCAGCGCCTTCTCGCCCTTCACCTTGAGGATGTCGTGCGGGTTCGCCGAGCCATCCATGAGGGGCTCGCCGGCGCGGACGTAGTCGCCCTCGTGCACCGAGATGTGCTTGCCCTTGGCGATGAGGTACTCGGCCGGATCGCCGATCTCGGGCGTGACGATGATCTTGCGCTTGCCCTTGGTGTCCTTGCCGAAGGACACGACGCCGTCGATCTCGGAGATCTGGGCGACCTCCTTGGGCTTGCGGGCCTCGAAGAGCTCGGCGACACGCGGCAGACCGCCGGTGATGTCCTTGGTCTTCGTGGTCTCGCGCGGGATCTTCGCGATGACGTCGCCGGCGTCCACCTCGGCCTTGTTGCCGACGGTGATGTTGGCGCCGACCGGCAGGCTGTAGCGGATCGTCTGCTGCTTCTTGCCCACCTCGATCTTCACGGGCTTGCCGTCCTCACCGAGGATCTCGATGTAGGGACGCATGTCCCCCTTCGTCTCGGTGATGACCTTGCGGGAGAGGCCGGTGACCTCGTCCACCTCTTCCTTGACGGTCTTGCCCTCTTCGATGTCGCCGAACCGGATGGTGCCGGCGTACTCGGTGACGATCGGGATCGAGAAGGGGTCCCACTCGGCGACGGTCGTGCCCTTGGTGACCTTGTCGCCGTCCTTCACGGAGAGGCGCGCGCCGTACATGACCGGGTACTTCTCGCGCTCGCGGCCGTTGTCGTCCACGACGGCGAGCTCGCCGTTGCGGTTCATGACGACGAGCGTCCCGTCGCGCTTGGCCACGGTCGAGAGGTTCCGGAAGGCGACGATACCGTCGTTGCGGATCTCGAGGGTCGACTGCTCGGCGCGGGCGCGCGCGGTACCACCGACGTGGAAGGTACGCATCGTGAGCTGCGTGCCGGGCTCACCGATGGACTGCGCGGCGATGACGCCGACCGCCTCACCGATGTTGACCATGCGCCCGCGGGCCAGGTCGCGGCCGTAGCAGAGCACGCACACGCCGCCCATGGTCTGGCAGGTGAGCACGCTCCGGATCATGACCGACTCGATGCCGGCGTTGTCGATCACCTCGACGAGGTGCTCGTCGATCTCGGTGTTCGCCTGGACCAGGACCTCGTCGGTGACCGGATCGTGGATGTCGTAGAGCGACACGCGGCCGAGGATGCGCTCCTTGAGCGGCTCGATGACCTCGCCGCCCTCGACGAGCGGGGCGATCTCGACGCCGTCGAGGGTCTCGCAGTCGCGCTCCATCACCACCGCGTCGTTCGCGACGTCCACCAGACGACGGGTCAGGTAACCCGAGTTGGCCGTCTTGAGCGCCGTGTCGGCGAGGCCCTTTCGGGCGCCGTGGGTGGAGATGAAGTACTGGAGAACCGAGAGGCCCTCGCGGAAGTTCGCGGTGATGGGCGTCTCGATGATCTCGCCCGAGGGCTTCGCCATGAGGCCGCGCATACCGGCGAGCTGGCGGATCTGCTGGGCAGAACCACGGGCGCCCGAGTCGGCCATCATGAAAATCGAGTTGAAGGACGACTGCTCGCGCGTGTCGAGCCCGCCCGGGTGCTTGACGGTCTCGGTCTTGATGCCGGCCATCATGGCCTCGGCGATCTTCTCCGAGGCCTGCGCCCAGATGTCGATGACCTTGTTGTACCGCTCGCCGTCGGTGATGAGGCCCTCGCGGTAGCTCGCCTCGATCTCGCTCACCTCGCTCTGCGCGGCGTTGAGCTCGATCTCCTTGGCCTCGGGGATGATGAGGTCCTCGATGGAGATCGACGCGCCCGAGAGCGTCGACTGCTCGTAGCCCCAGGTACGCAGCGCGTCGGCGAGGAGCACCGTCGCCTTCGAGCCGCTCTGGCGGTAGACGACGTCGATGAGCCCGCCGAGCTCCTTCTTGCCGAGGGTCTTGTTGTAGTCCTCGAACGGGACCTCGGGCGGGATGATCTCGGTCAGGAGGCAGCGACCCACGGTGGTCTCGTGGATCTTGCCCTCGATCCGGCACTTCACCTTGGCCTGCAGCGCCACGACGTTGGCGTCGTAGGCGACGCGGACCTCCTCGGGGCTCGAGAACAACATGCCCTCACCGCGCGCGTACTCGCGCGGGCGGCTCATGTAGTAGAGGCCGAGGACGATGTCCTGCGAGGGGTTGATGATGGGCTTGCCGAAGGCGGGCGACAGGAGGTTGTTCGTGCTCATCATGAGCACGCGGGCCTCCATCTGCGCCTCGACCGAGAGCGGCACGTGCACGGCCATCTGGTCGCCGTCGAAGTCCGCGTTGAAGGCGGTGCAGACGAGCGGATGGATCTTGATGGCCTTGCCCTCGACGAGGACCGGCTCGAACGCCTGGATGCCGAGGCGGTGGAGGGTCGGGGCGCGGTTCAGCAGCACCGGGTGCTCCTGAATCACCTCCGCGAGGATATCCCAGACCTCGTCCTTCTCCTTCTCGACGAGCTTCTTGGCGCTCTTGATCGTGGTGACGTAGCCCCGCTCCTCGAGCTTGTTGTAGACGAAGGGCTTGAACAGCTCGAGGGCCATCTTCTTGGGCAGGCCGCACTGATGCAGGCGCAGCTCCGGGCCGACGACGATGACCGAGCGGCCCGAGTAGTCGACGCGCTTGCCGAGCAGGTTCTGACGGAACCGGCCCTGCTTGCCCTTGAGGAGGTCGGAGAGGCTCTTCAGCGGCCGCTTGTTCGGGCCGGTGATGGTCTTGCCGCGGCGCCCGTTGTCGAAGAGCGCGTCGACCGCCTCCTGCAGCATCCGCTTCTCGTTGCGGATGATGATCTCCGGAGCGTTGAGCTCGAGGAGGCGCTTGAGGCGGTTGTTGCGGTTGATGACGCGGCGGTAGAGATCGTTGAGATCGCTCGTCGCGAAGCGGCCACCGTCGAGGGGCACGAGCGGGCGCAGGTCCGGCGGCAGCACCGGCAGCGTCGTCAGCACCATCCAGGCGGGCTCGTTCGGCGTGAACTCGGTGCCCGACTCCTTGAAGGCCTCGACGACCTTGAGGCGCTTGGCGATCTTCTTGCGCTTCGCCTCGGAGCGGGCCTCGCGCATCGCGGCGCGGAGCTCGGCGGCCAGACCCTCGATGTCGATCGACTCGAGCAGCTCGCGGATGGCCTCGGCGCCCATGCCGACGTCGAGCGCGTCGTCGCCCTTCTCCTCGACGATCTCCTCGTAGTTCTCCTCGCTCAGGATCTGGCCGACCTCGAGGTCGGTCTCACCGGGATCGAGGACCACGTACGCCACGCAGTAGAGGACCTTCTCGAGGTCCTTCAGCGAGATGTCGAGGAGGTTGCCGATGCGGCTCGGGAGGCTCTTGAGGAACCAGATGTGCGCGACCGGCGTGGCCAGGTTGATGTGGCCGAGGCGATCACGGCGCACCTTGGCCTGGATGACCTCGACGCCGCACTTCTCGCACACGATCCCGCGGTGCTTCATGCGCTTGTACTTGCCGCAGATGCACTCGTAGTCCTTCACGGGACCGAAGATCTTGGCGCAGAAGAGACCGTCGCGCTCCGGCTTGAACGTCCGGTAGTTGATGGTCTCGGGCTTCTTCACCTCACCGAAGGACCACTCGAGGATCTTCTTCGGGGACGCGAGGCCGATCCTGACGGCGCTAAAGCTGAGGGGATCCTTGGGCTTCTCATAGAAGTTGAAGAAATCTTTCACTTCTTGCCTCCGATTCCGCCTGAAAAACGTGTGTGGGTGACCGGTTGCGGGCTCTGAGGGGCTGGGCTCAGCCCGCCTCGATCAGCTCCACGTCGAGAGCGAGCGCCTTGAGCTCCTTCAAGAGGACCTTGAAGGACTCGGGGAGGCCGGGCTCGAGCGTGTGCTCGCCCTTCACGATGGCCTCGTAGACGCGAGTACGACCGACCACGTCGTCGCTCTTCACCGTCAGGAACTCTTGCAGCCCGTACGCGGCGCCGTAGGCCTCCATCGCCCAGACCTCCATCTCGCCGAGGCGCTGGCCACCGAACTGGGCCTTGCCGCCGAGAGGCTGCTGGGTGACGAGGGAGTACGGCCCGATGCTCCGGGCGTGGATCTTGTCGTCCACCAGGTGGTGGAGCTTCAGCATGTACATGACGCCAACGGTCACGTCCTCGTCGAAGGCCTCACCGGTGCGGCCGTCGAAGAGCACCGTCTGACCGGAGCGCATCCGCCCCGCCTTCTCGAGGAGGTCGCGGATCTCGGGCTCGGTCGCGCCGTCGAAGACCGGCGTCGCGACGTGCATCCCGTGGCGCACCATCCAGCCGAGGCGCACGACGTCGTCGTCGCTGAGGCTGTTGACGACCTCGCCGCTGACGCTGTCGTTGTAGACCTCGGAGAGGTACGCGCGGACCTTGGACGGCGAGCTGGTGTCCTCGATCATCCGGCCGACCATCTGGCCGAGGCCGAGCGCGGCCCAGCCGAGGTGCACCTCGAGGATCTGACCCACGTTCATGCGGCTCGGCACGCCGAGCGGGTTCAGCACGACGTCCACCGGGGTGCCGTCGGGCAGGAACGGGAGGTCCTCCTCGGGGAGGATGCGCGAGATGACGCCCTTGTTACCGTGGCGGCCGGCCATCTTGTCGCCGACCTGGAGCTTGCGCTTGATGGCGACGTAGACCTTCACCATCTTGATGACGCCCGGCGGGAGCTCGTCGCCCTTCTTGAGGCGATCGATCTTGTCCTCGAAGCGCGTCTCCACCTCGGTCACCGACTGCTCGAGCTCGTCGATGATCTTCTTGATGGTCTGCTCGAGGCGCTCGCCGTCCTCGATGCCGATGTCGCGCCAGTACTTCTGCGGCACGTCCTCGAGGAGCTCCGGCGAGAGCGCGACGCCCTTGCCGATGAGCACGTCACCCTGGTCGCTGACGAGCTTGCGGGACGTGTTCGCCCCGTCGAGCAGGCGCGCGATGCGGTGGTAGGCCGCCCGGCGCATGATCTTCGTCTCGTCGTTCATGTCCTTGCGGAGGCGCGCCTCCTCGGCCTGCTCGATGGCGTCCGAGCGGCTGTCCTTCTCGACGCCCTTGCGGCTGAAGACCTGGGCCTCGATGACCGTGCCCTTGACGCCCGGGGGCATCCGGAGCGAGGTGTCGCGGACGTCGCCGGCCTTCTCGCCGAAGATCGCGCGCAGCAGCTTCTCCTCGGGGGAGAGCTGGCTCTCGCCCTTCGGGGTGATCTTGCCGACGAGGATGTCGCCGGTCTTCACCTCGGCGCCGATGCGCACGATCCCCGCCTCGTCGAGGTTGGCCATGGCCTCCTCGCCGACGTTCGGGATGTCGCGCGTGATCTCCTCCTTGCCGAGCTTGGTGTCACGGGCGGTGCACTCGAACTCCTCGATGTGGATCGAGGTGTAGAGGTCCTCCTTGACGACCTTCTCGGAGATGAGGATGGAGTCCTCGAAGTTGTAGCCGCCCCAGGGCATGAAGGCGACGACCACGTTGCGCCCGAGCGCCAGCTCGCCGAGCTCGGTCGCGGGACCGTCGGCGATGACCGCGCCAGCCTTCACCCGGTCGCCCGCGCGGACGATCGGCTTCTGGTTGATGCAGGTGTTCTGGTTCGACCGCTGGTACTTGATCAGGCGGTAGATGTCGGGGGCGGTGTGGATGTCGGTGTCGAGCGCGTCCGGCTTGACGACGATACGCTCGGCGTCCACCTGCTCGACGACGCCGTCGTTCTTGGCGACGACCGTGACGCCGGAGTCGGCGGCGACGATCGGCTCGAGCGAGGTGCCGACCAGGGGCGCCGTCGTCCGGAGCAGCGGCACCGCCTGCCGCATCATGTTCGCGCCCATGAGCGCGCGGTTCGCGTCGTCGTTCTGGAGGAAGGGCACGAGCGAGGCGGCCACGGACACGAGCTGGTTGGTGCTCACGTCCATGAGGGTGACCTTCTCGGCCGGCACCATCGCGAACTCGCCGTGCTCACGCGCCGGGACGAGCTCGTCGCTGAAGGCGCCGCCCGCGTCCACGTTGGCGTTCGCCTGCGCGATGATGTGGTTGCGCTCCTCGAGGGCCGAGTAGTAGCGCACCTCGTTGGTGACGCGCTTGTCCTCGACCTTGCGGTAGGGCGTCTCGATGAAGCCGAGCCGGTTCACGCGGGCGTAGGTCGCCAGGGACGCGATGAGGCCGATGTTCGGGCCTTCAGGCGTCTCGATCGGGCAGACGCGACCGTAGTGCGTGGTGTGGACGTCGCGGACCTCGAAGCCGGCGCGGTCACGGGTCAGACCGCCGGGCCCGAGGGCCGACAGACGACGCTTGTGCGTGACCTCGCTGAGCGGGTTGGTCTGGTCCATGAACTGCGAGAGCTGGCTCGAGCCGAAGTACTCCTTGACCACCGCGGAGACGGGCTTCGCGTTGATCAGGTCGTGCGGCATGAGCGTCTCGAGCTCCTGGGACATGGACATGCGCTCCTTGATCGCACGCTCCATGCGCACCAGCCCGATGCGGTACTGGTTCTCCATCAGCTCGCCGACCGCGCGCACCCGGCGGTTGCCGAGGTGATCGATGTCGTCGATGTTGTAGCCCTGACGGCCGTTCCGCAGCTCGATGAGGTAGCGCACCGTCTCGACGATGTCCTCACGGGTGAGGATCGTCTCGTCGGTGATGTGCTCGTTGTGGAGCTTGTGGTTCATCTTCACGCGGCCGACCTCGGAGAGGTCGTAGCGGCTCGCGTTGAAGAAGAGGTTGTTGAAGTAGGTGCGCGCCTGCTGGACGGTCGACGGATCGCCCGGGCGGAGGCGGCGGTAGATCTCGAGGATCGCCTCGTCGGCGCTCGTGATCTTGTCCTGCTTGAGGGTGTCGCGCAGGAACGGCCCGGCGTTGAGCGGGTCGATGAAGAGGACCTCGAACTCCTCGACGCCGGCCTCGGTCAGGGTGGCGATGGTCTCGCTGTCGATCTCGTCGTTGCAGTCGAACAGCACCTCGCCGGTCTCGAGGTTGATGACGTCGGTGGAGAAGACCTTTCCGTAGATCTCCTCCTCGGTCATCTCGAGCTCGACGACCCCGGCCTCCTTGAGGCGGCGGATGTTCGCGCGACCGAGCTTCTTGCCCTTGCGGACGACGACCTGCCCGTCGGGGGCGGTGATGTCCTGGTTGACCTTCTGACCCTGGATGAGGTCGTAGTCGATCTGGCGGAAGAAGCGGCCGTCCGGCGTGATGCGGATGACCTCGGTCTTGTAGAAGATGTTCAGCAGCTCCTCGGCGGTGTAGCCGAGGGCGCGGAGCAGCACCGTGGCGTGCATCTTCCGGCGGCGGTCGATCCGCACGTACAGGAGATCCTTGTGATCGAACTCGAAGTCGATCCAGGAGCCGCGGTACGGGATGATGCGCGCCGAGTAGAGGAGCTTGCCGGAGCTGTGGGTCTTGCCGCGGTCGTGGTTGAAGAACACGCCCGGGGAGCGGTGGAGCTGGCTCACGATGACGCGCTCGGTACCATTGATGATGAAGGTACCGTGGTCGGTCATGAGCGGGATCTCACCGAAGTAGACCTCCTGCTCCTTCATGTCGCGGATGGACTGGTTGCCCGCCTCGTCCGTGTCCCAGGTCACCAGCCGAATGGCGACCTTGATCGGCGCTGCGAACGTCATCCCTCGCTGACGGCACTCGTCGGTGTCGTACTTGGGCGGCTCGAGGTGGTAGCTGACGAACTCGAGCTCCGCGGTCTTGTTGAAGTCGCGGATCGGGAAGACGCTCTTGAAGATCCCCTGAATCCCCACGTCCTCGCGCTTCTCCGGCGAGACGTTGGACTGGAGGAATTTCTCGTAGGAGCTGCGCTGGATCGAGATCAGATCGGGGATATCGATGATCTTCGGGACCTTCGCGAAGTTCTTGCGAACGCGGAGATCTCTTTGGGTTCGTGCTACCACGGTTCCTCCTTGGGGGGCCCGGTCACCGCTCTGTCGTCGCTGTTGCCCCGGTGTTTAAGGCGCCCGGGAGGCCCGCGACGGTGGGCCAGCGCCAATCGCACGAAGAGGGCAGTGACCCCGCATGCGGGATCACTGCCCTCGAAAGCTCGCCAACTTACTTGATGTCGGCCTTGCCGCCAGCGGCCTCGATCTTGGCCTTGATGCCCTCGGCCTCCTCCTTCGAGACGGCCTCCTTGAGGGTGGACGGCGCGCCGTCGACGGCCGCCTTGGCCTCCTTGAGGCCGAGGCCCGTGACCTCGCGGACGGCCTTGATCACCTGGATCTTGGCGGCGCCGGCGTCGGTCAGGACGACGTCGAACTCGGTCTTCTCCTCGGCCTCCTCAGCGGCCGCCGCCGGGGCGCCGCCGACCGCCGCGACCGCGACCGGAGCCGCCGCCGAGACGCCCCACTCCTCCTCGAGCTGCTTCACGAGGTCCGCCATCTCGATGACGGTGAGCTTGCCGAGGAATTCCTTGACCTGAGCGATGGTGAGATCAGCCATTTTATTGTTCTCCTGAGATTCGATGGTGCTTGGGTTTCGCTAGAAACGGTGTGGAAACGATGTCTGGACGGGTCGCGTTACGCCGCGGCGTCTTCGCCGGACAGCTGACGCCGCCGGGCCTCGAGGACACCCACGAAGTTGCGCGCCGGCGCGGCCATGAGGCTGACGAAGTTGCGCGGCACACCCGCGAGGGTGCCGAGCAGCATCGCGCGCAGCTGGTCCTTCCCAGGCAGCGTGCTGAGCGCCTCGACGCCATTCTCGCCGAGCACCGAGCCGCCGGGGAGGAGCCCCGCCGTCACCTTGAACTTCGGGTGCGTCTTCTTGAACGCCATCAGCGCCTTCGCGACGCCCGCCGGATCCTCCGTCGTGAACGCCATGGCGATCGGACCCTTGAAGTGCTTGTCCAGCCCTCCGAAGTCCGAGTCCTTGGTCGCCAGCTTGGCCAGCGTGTTCTTGACGATCCGGTATCGACCAGTGACCTTCCGGAGCTCCTGGCGGAGCTCGACCATCTCGGAGACGGCGAGCCCGGAGTACTCCGTCAGGACCACCAGCTGGGCGCCGTCCAGGAGCTCTTGGATCCGTTGGATCTCTTCAGCTTTCTCCTGTCGGTTCATCCTGCCTCCCTGGAGACTCGCCAGCTGGTTCGCAGCTCGCTCGCCCCCGTGCTGGGGTTGCCCTGAAGTGCCTGGTCACCGTCCGAATCGCCAACCGTTCCGCACGGGGTTGAGTCCGTGCTGAGAAACGAGAGGCTCGAGGGTCCGTCGACCGCCATCGCCTCAGCCGGCCCGCGGTTGGTCCCGTCGCGAAATCCGCAGCAGGACCTGTCACGATTCAAGGGCGACCTTGCGAGCGCCCACCGACTTCTCTGACAACGAGCGACCGGACGAACCGGGCACCATCTTTGACGCGCGTGGAAACACGCGCGCTTATCTCACGTGCCCCGCAGCTGGAGCACGGGTGGGACTGGGCGCCCACCCTGCCGAACGCCGCCGGGACCGAAGCCCCGCCGGCGATGTCTCTCTTAGAGGATCTCGCCGGAGAGCGAGCCGACGTTCACCTTGATGCCCGGGCCCATCGTCGAGCTCAGGTTGATCGCCTTGACGTAGGTGCCCTTGACCGTGGCCGGCTTCAGCTTGATCAGCCGGTCGTAGAGGGCGCGGACGTTCTCGGCGATCTTCTCGGCCGAGAAGGACACCTTGCCGACGCCGGCGTGAACGATACCGGCCTTCTCCACGCGGAAGTCGACCTTGCCGCCCTTGGCGTCCTGGACGGCCTGGGCGACGTCGAAGGTCACCGAGCCCGACTTCGGGTTCGGCATGAGACCGCGTGGCCCGAGGATACGACCAATGCGACCCACGGTGCCCATCATGTCGGGCGTCGCGATCGCCTTGTCGAACTCCATCCAGCCGTCCTTGATGCGCTCGACCAGGTCGGCCTCGCCCACCACGTCCGCCCCGGCCTCCTCGGCCTCACGGGCCTTGTCGCCCTTGGCGAACACGGCCACGCGGACGCTCTTGCCCGTGCCGTGCGGGAGCACCACGGCGCCGCGGACCATCTGGTCGGCGTGGCGCGGGTTCACCCCGAGGCGGATCGAGCACTCGACGGTCCCGTCGAACTTGGTGTACGCGGTCTCCTTGACCAACTTCGCGGCGGCCTCGAGGTCGTAGCGGGTCTCCCGCTCGACCTTCTCCACCATCGCGCGATGCTTCTTGCCGTGCTTGGGCACTTGCGTTCCTCCTCACTGGCAGTACGGACGACACCCCGCTGAGGGGCATCTCCTGCCAACCCGATTGGGTTTAGCCTTCGATCTCGATCCCCATGCTGCGCGCCGTGCCGGCGATGGTCTTCATCGCCGTCTCGATCTCGTAGGCATAGAGGTCAGGGAGCTTGGTCTCGGCGATCTCACGCAGCTGCTCGCTGGTGATCTTGCCGACCTTCTTCTGGTTCGGGACGCCCGAGCCGCTCTTGATGCCAGCGGCCTTCTTGAGCAGGTCCGAAGCCGGCGGCGTCTTCGTCACGAAGGTGAACGACCGGTCCGCGTAGACCGTGATCACCACCGGGATGATCGAGCCGATCTGCTTCTGAGTACGCGCGTTGAACTCCTTGCAGAACTGCATGATGTTCACGCCGTGCTGACCGAGCGCCGGACCCACCGGCGGCGAGGGGTTCGCCTTGCCCGCGGGGACCTGAAGCTTGATGAAGCCGGTAATCTTCTTCGCCATCGTCGATCTCTCCTCGGCCGTGCGGCTCCCGCAGGTGGCTTGGCGGGCTCACCGCGGTGCGTGCGCCTCACGTGCCGTGTAGGTCAAATCCTCTCGACCTGCATGAAGTCGAGCTCGACCGGCGTCGCCCGGCCGAAGATGCTCACCAGGACCCGGACCTTCTGCTTCTGCGGCATGACCTCTTCGACCACGCCGCTGAAGTTGAGGAAGGGGCCATCGATGACCCGAACGTTCGAGCCCTCGTCGAACGTCTGCTTGGCCTTCGGCCGCACGGTGCCCTCTTCGAGCTGAGCCGTGAGGCGCGCGACCTCTTTGCTGCTCATGGGCTTCGGGTTCTTGTCGTCCCCGATGAAGCCGATGATCTTCTGGGTGTCCTTGACGAGGTGCCAGGTCTCGTCGTCGAGGACCATCTGCACGAACATGTAGCCCGGCATGAGCTTGCGCTGCATCGTGCGCTTGGCGCCGCCGCGGAGCTCGACCACCTCTTCGGTCGGGACGAGGAGCTCGCCGAAGCGGTCCTCCATGCCGGCCGTCTTGATGTTCTCGGCCAGCAGCTTCTTGGCGCGGGCCTCGTAGCCGGACAGCGTGCCGACCGCGTACCACTTCATCTTGCTCTCGCTGTCCATCGCGCTTTCGCTCCGTGTGTCGTCAAGCCGGGGCGTGGCGGCGCCCCACGCGGCTCAGCTGTAGATCAGCGTGGACAGTGCGCCCCAGAGCAGGTCGAGAACGCCGAGGACCAGCGCGATGATGAGCGTCGTCACGATGACCACGATCGTCGCGAGCTTCGTCTCGTTCCACGAGGGCCACGTGACCTTGGAGAGCTCGTTTCCGACCTCCATCGCGTAGGTCGTGACCTTCTCGCTGCGCTTGAGGAGGACAGCGATCGAGACCGCGGAGACCATCGCGATGAGGTCGGCCAGGCGGAAGTTGTGGCCGATGATGGCCATGTTCGCGCCGGTACCGAAGATCTCGATGACCGCGGTGAAGATCTCCGCCAGGATCAGGTACGCGAGGAGCCCGATCGCGACGAAGGAGAGGTTGACGTACCGAGCGACACTCATCTCGCAGCCTGCTCAGTGAAGGGTTCGGGGCGACCCGTATGGTCGCCCGCAGAAGATTTGGCAGGCCAGGAGGGATTCGAACCCCCAACCCCCGGATTTGGAGTCCGGTGCTCTACCGATTAGAGCTACTGACCCACAATGACTCCACGCGGTGCCGGTACACAGAGGCACCGGCGCTGAAGCCGCGAGACCATAGGAGCGCTGGCGAGATCCTGTCAAGCAATATTCGGACCGATGCCAGCAGCCGCCCCTCTGGAGTCGATGAGGGGCGATCTCATCACGTGGCGGCGGATCGGATCGATGATCCATGGGATCCGCCACCGCGTGTCCCCTGGAGCTACTTCGTCTCCCGGTGGAGCGTGTAGCGACGCAGGAACGGGTTGTACTTCTTGAGCTCGAGACGCTTGGGCGTGTTCTTCTTGCTCTTCATGGTGGTGTAGCGGCTCGGCGACATCCCGAGGCCGCGAGCCTCGGTGCACTCGAGCGTCACGATCACCCGGTTCTTGTTGACCTTGCTAGCCATGGCCCATTCCCTCGCTGGACGCGGGTTGATCCGCGCGCCCTCCGAACTCGACGTGGAAAGGGAGGTGACCCCGGCCGGAGCCACCTCCCATCGTGTTTTTCAGGCCGACGAGCGGCCCGAAAGCGTCTACTCGATGATGTCCTCGACGACGCCGGCGCCGACGGTGCGGCCGCCCTCGCGGATGGCGAAGCGGAGGCCCTTCTCCATGGCGATCGGGGTCAGGAGGGTGATCTCGGCGTTGATGTTGTCGCCGGGCATCACCATCTCCACACCCTCCTCGAGCTTCACCGTGCCGGTGACGTCCGTGGTGCGGAAGTAGAACTGCGGGCGGTAGCCGTTGAAGAACGGCGTGTGGCGGCCACCCTCGTCCTTGGTGAGGATGTAGGCGCCGGCCTTGAACTTCACGTGCGGGTTGATCGTACCCGGCTTCGCGAGGACCTGGCCGCGCTCGACCTCCTCCTTCTTGACGCCGCGGAGCAGGCACCCGACGTTGTCGCCGGCCTGGCCCTGGTCGAGGAGCTTGCGGAACATCTCGACGCCGGTGCAGACGGTCTTCTTGGTCGGGCGGATGCCGACGATCTCGACCTCTTCACCGACCTTGATGATGCCGCGCTCGACGCGCCCGGTGACCACGGTGCCGCGGCCGGAGATCGAGAACACGTCCTCGATCGGCATCAGGAAGGTCTTGTCGATGGCGCGCTCGGGCGTCGGGATGTAGTCGTCGAGCGCCTTCATGAGCTCGATGATCGACGCCGCGTCCTCGTGGTCCCAGCTCGGGGCGTTGAGCGCCTTGAGGGCCGAGCCGCGGATGATCGGGGTGTCGTCGCCCGGGAACTCGTACTTGTCGAGGAGCTCGCGGACCTCCATGTCGACGAGCTCGAGGAGCTCCTCGTCGTCGACCATGTCGACCTTGTTGAGGTACACGATGATGTAGGGCACGCCGACCTGACGGGCGAGCAGGATGTGCTCACGGGTCTGGGGCATGGCGCCGTCGGCGGCGCTCACCACCAGGATGGCGCCGTCCATCTGCGCCGCACCGGTGATCATGTTCTTGACGTAGTCGGCGTGGCCGGGGCAGTCGACGTGCGCGTAGTGGCGGTTGTCCGACTCGTACTCGACGTGGGCCGTCGAGATCGTGATTCCGCGCGCCTTCTCCTCGGGGGCCTTGTCGATGGCGTCGAACGCCATGAACTGGGCCTGGCCCTTCTGGGCGAGGGTCTTGGTGATCGCCGCGGTCAAGGTCGTCTTGCCGTGGTCGACGTGGCCGATGGTGCCGACGTTGACATGCGGCTTGGTGCGAACGAACTTCTGCTTTGCCATGTCGTTTGCCTCGTTGGGTGGCGTGGCCTTGCCGCGTCGAGCGGAAGGATGACCTGGAAACCTGTTCCGGCCCTTTGCTTCGTCTAGATCGATCACGCCCCTCGCGCGGCGAACCGCGCGAGGGACCTTGGAGCCTGCGCCCGGGCTTGAACCGGGGACCTCTTCCTTACCAAGGAAGTGCTCTACCGCTGAGCTACGCAGGCGTTTGGACCCGGCGTCGTTTTATCGACTGCTGGAGCGGGAAACGAGACTCGAACTCGCGACCCTCAGCTTGGAAGGCTGATGCTCTACCAACTGAGCTATTCCCGCATACAGCCGACGCACCGACGACGAGTCGATGGGGTGGAGGGGGTAGGATTTGAACCTACGTAGGCTTACGCCAGCAGATTTACAGTCTGCCCCCTTTGGCCACTCGGGTACCCCTCCACATGAGGCATTCCCCGCCTCTACGATCGACCTGGACTTGTGAAAGAGCTTACCAAGCTGACGGTGGGACTCGAACCCGCAACCTGCTGATTACAAATCAGCTGCTCTACCAATTGAGCTACGCCAGCGCCGTGCGCGGACCGGTGCCCCCGCAACGGAGGCTGGCTTATAAGAGAGGCTCGGCGCCCTGTCAACACGGTATCGGCGTCCTTCTTTCGCCAATCGTACGGTTGTTCGGAAGCCGCCGCGTTTCCACGGGATTTCGGGCGTCTGACGGCGGCTCTCGGGGCTCATCGCGCGCCGTGGCGCTGGCGCGCCGCCTCGGCGAGCGCGATTCCGGCGGTCACGCTGACGTTCAAGGATCGCACCGGCCCCGACAGCGGGAGCGCCGCCACCAGGTCACAGGCCTTCTTCACGCCGGGCCGCAGCCCGCGCCCCTCCGCGCCCAGCACGATGACCGTCGGCTCGCGGAGGTCGACGTCCCACAGCGTGCTGTCGCCGCCGGCGTCGGCGGCCACGGCCCAGAGCCCCTGATCGCGCAGCTGGCGCACGGCGCGGGCCAGGTTCGTCACGCGGATCAACGGCACGTAGGCCGCGGCGCCGGCCGACGCGCGCACTGCGGCGTCGTTCAGCGGCGCGCTGTTGTCCTTTGGGACGATCACGGCCTGCGCCCCGAAGGCCGCGGAAGATCTGAGGATCGCGCCGAGGTTGTGCGGATCGGTGACCTGATCGAGGGCCACGACGAAGGGCGCCGGGACCTCGTCCGAGGGGCGCAGCGCGTCGAGGTCGATCGCCGGCGGCGGGCGCAGATCCGCGCCGATCGAGGCGCCTCCGCGGCTGCCCGAGCGATCGCGCTGGGCCGGCGCGCGCGCCTCCTCGATCCGGATCCCGAGCTCCCGCGCCCGGGCCACGATCGCCTCCGCGGCCGGGCCGCTCCCCGGCGTCCAGACGAGCCGCTCGATCGCCTTGGGCGCGACGTCGACCAGCTCGCCGACGGCGTTGACCCCATAGATCCTGCTCATGCCCCCTCCCCTGCGTCCCGCGCCGCCAGGACCGCGTCCGCGACCTCCGCGAGCGCGACCTCGATCACGTCCCCACGGAGCCGGCGACGCAGCTCCACCGTCCCGCGCTCGAGCCCGCGCCGACCGACCACCGCGACGATCGGGTGGCCCATGACCTCGGCGTCACCGAGCTTCTGCCCCGGCCGGAGGTCGCGATCGTCGAAGAGCGTCGCGAGCCCCCGCGCCCGCAGCCCCGCGACCACCTCTTCGGCGGCCGCGCTGGTCGCGTCCCCGGACGATCCGAGCGAGATCACGGCCACGTCCCAGGGGGCCGCCGCGACCGGCCAGACGAAGCCCGCGTCGCTGATCCGGGCCTCCGCGATCGCGCCGAGCAGGCGGCCGAGACGCACGCGCACGTGGGCGATCGCGACCTGGGCCTGGCCGCCGCCGGCGGCGTCGACGGCGAGGCCGGCGCGCTCCGCGGGGGCCGCGCCGTGGCGCGTGATCGCGACGATCTCGGTGCCGGCGCGGAGGTGCCGTGGGGCCCCGCAGATCGGGCACGGATCGCCGTCGCCGAAGGCGGTGAGATCGCCGACGTGGGTGGCGGCGAAGTCCCGCCCGGGCGAGACGTCGACGAAGTGGACGTCACGGGCATTTCCGCCGGTGATCCAGGCGGTTCCGGCGGTGAACGCGCGGTCGGCGACGATCGGGATCGTGAGCCCCACCGGGCCGGCGAAGCCCACCGGGGCGCCCGTGGCGGCGGTGACCGCGGCGTCGCCGGCCAGGCGGAGCTCGCGGGCGCCGAGGACGCCGGCGAGCTTGGTCAGCGACAGCTCGCGATCGCCCGGAACGAGCGCCGCGACGAGCGCGCCGTCCGCGTCCACGATCATGGTCTTGAGCAGGTCGGCCGGCGTCCGGCCGAGGAACGCCGCGACGTCCTCGACGGAGCGCTGGTCGGGGGTCTCGACCGCGCGCCAGCCTTCGGTCGGCGCGGCCGGCCGGCCCAGGTGGGTGACCGGTGCCTGCTCGGCCAGGACGCCCTCGGCGCAGCGCTCGCACCAGGCGGCGGTCACGTCGTCGGTCAGGTCGGGGACCATCCAGCGCGCGCCGTCGCGCTCCGCGACGCGCTCGAAGCGGACGCCGAGC
>SBGO01000718.1 GCA_006226565.1 Deltaproteobacteria bacterium
CACCGCTTCGCCCCCGGCGCGCGCCCCCCCGCCCGGCCGGTCGGCTGGGTGGTCGACCGCGCCGACGCCCTCGACCCCGGCCTCGCGGACGCCGGCGGCGCCGCCTGCGACTACTGCCACGCCCCGAGCGGCGGCCCCACGAGCCGCTCCCGGGCCGTGTGCTACAACTGCCACCTCAGCGGCCACCAGCCCCTGGCGGCCGACGGGCAGCCCCACTTCTGGCCCGCGCGGCCCTGATCAGCGGGTCGGCGCCCGGGCGTCGGCCTCTCCCGCGAGCTCGACGAGCGAGACCTTGTGCGCCTTGGGGGCGCTCAGCTTCTTGGCCTGCTTGCCGGTGGCGGCGCCGAAGACGATGTCGCCGGCCTTGCCGAGCTTCCAGGTGCGCTTGAAGCCTTCCTTCTTCGCCTTCTTGGGGCGCTTGCCGGGGTCGTCGGAGATCGGCGTGCGGGTCGTCTCGGAGGCGATCGGCGTGAGGACGCACATGTTGCCGCCGAGGCCCTCGAAGCAGAGCACGAGCTCGGTGTCGACCCAGCGCTCCTCGGCCATGAGGTCGGGGTTGAAGCCCAGCTCGACGCGCTCGAGCCGGAACGGGTGGATGAGCCCCACGGTCTCGACCGGGCAGTCCCCGGTGCAGCCCTGGTGCGCCTGGGGGAGCGCCGTGATCTCGTAGCTGGTGGTGCTCGGGCCGCCCTGGCGCGCCTCGGCGAGGCGGCCGAGGTGCTCGAGCTTGTCCTTGTCACCGAGCGCGGCGTGGATCGCGGTGTAGGGCAGCTCGTCGATCTCGCCCCGGACCTCGAGGATCACCCCGAGCGGGACCGGGGAGGACGCGGCCGCGGGGCTCGGCGAGGTCGACGTGATCATGCTGCAGCCGCAGGTCGGGCAGGCGTCGAGGGCCCGGGCCTCGTCGCAGGCGGCCTGGAACGCCGCGTCCGGGATGTCCGGCACGTCCGCGTGAGCGGCGGGGACGGCGAGCGTCAGGGCGGAGAGCACCACGGGGGCGAGGCGCGACAGCTGCATACACGGTTCCTTGCTGGAGGGATGCGCGTGAGGGTAGCGCACCTGCAGGGCCCAAAAAAAGAGCGGGGGGAAGCCGCGCTTCCCCCCGCTCTTCGTGGGTCTCGACCCGCGCTTCGCGCTAGTTCAGCGAGAAGCAGAAGGCGCCGCTCGAGCTCGGCGTGCCGCCGCCGCCGAGGAGCGCGAGGATCGCCGCCAGATCGAGGCAGAAGCCGCTCTGGCAGGTCGAGGTCAGGCCGAGTGGATCGAGGGGCTCGCAGCCGCAGAAGCCAGGGATGGTCGCGCCGCCGCCCGGGAGCCCGCCGGCGCCGCCGCCGCCGAAGGCGTCGAGGATGCTGATGCAGTTCGGGGGCGCCCCGGTGCTCGGGAGCGTGCCCGGGCAGTAGGCGGTGACGCCGTCGCAGCTGCCGCCGAGGTCGTAGCAGTAGCCGGTGCTGGTGTCACAGGCGAGCTGGTAGCCGCTGACCCCGCCGTCGTCGCAGTCGGCGTCGTTCTCGCAGGGGTCGGTGTTGGTCACCGTGCCGCCCTCGCACGCGAAGGTGCTCTGGTTGCAGGTGCCGCCGAGGCCGCAGTCGTCGTCGCTGTCGCACTGCACGCAGTAGAAGTCGGTGCCGATCTGGGTGCAGGCCGGGTACGGATCGACGCAGCTCGCGCAGACGTCGCTCTCGCACTTGTGGGTCTGGCTGTTGCAGAAGAGCCCGTTGCAGTGGTCGTTCGAGACGCACTCGACGCAGCTGTCGCCGAGCACGTAGGGCGTCGGCGCCACGCAGTTCGACGAGCCGCCGCTGCAGGTGCCGGCGTTGCAGGTCTGGTCGGGGCTGCAGTCGTTCTCGTCGCGGCACTGCACGCAGCCGCCGTCGACGCAGTGCGGCGTGGCGCCGCTGCAGGCCGGCGAGCAGGTGTTCGAGCAGGCGCTCTCGCAGACCTGGATCTGGTTCTGGTTGGCGACGCAGCTGCCGCCCGACGCGCAGACGCCGTCGTCGCAGCGCGGCACGCAGGTGCCCTGGTAGCAGGCGCTCCCGGCCCCGCACTCCCAGTCGTTGCCGCAGCTCTCGCACTGGGCGGTCGCGGCGACGCAGGCGCCGGAGTTCGGGTTGCAGGCGTTGCCCGCCTCGCAGCCGCTCCCCATGCAGGTGTCGCAGTTGAAGTTCGACGGCGTGCAGTTGCCGGCCTGGCACAGCCAGCCGGTCGCGCACTCGTCGTTGCTCGTGCACGGCGGCAGGCACGCGTTGCCCGAGATGAGCGGCGCGCACTTCCAGCCGGTGCCGCAGTCGTCGGCGGACGCGCAGGTGTCGCAGGCGACGCCGCCGGTGCTGTCCGCGACGCAGAGCTTCGACGTCTCGTCGCAGTGGTAGCCGCTGTCGCAGCCGTCGGTCGTGCAGTCGGTGGTGGGGCACTCGGCGCCCACGCACGCGCGGCACGTCTCGTTGTCGCAGACCTCGTTGGCGGCGCAGTCTTGCGGGCCGCTGCAGCCGACCGTCGTCGCGACGCCGCAGACGCCGTTGTTGCAGGTCTCGCCGATCGGGCAGGCGTCGCAGCTCGCGCAGCCGCACTCGACCGCCGCGCAGACCTGGGCCTGGGCGACCGTGACGCACGCCTGATCGCCGTTGAGGCAATCACCGCTCGAGGTGCACGGCAGCTCGACGCAGGTGCTGTCGTCGCCGCAGATCAACCCGAACTCGCAAGCGGTATCACCGGAGCAGCTCTTCGCTCCGCCGTTGTCGCTGCCCCCACAGGCGGCGACGAGGCTGGCCGCGCCGATCCCCACAACAAGCGCGAGCTCGCGCGTTCTCACTGCAATCATGGCTCCCTCCGGGGGCGCTCCGTCCCCCCTCTCCCTACGGCTGGCGGCCGTCGTCCCCGTGCTGGACGATAGTCGCGGACGCGAGAGTATAGGAGCGCACTGTTCGATTCCAAAGGGATTTGAAGATCGGATCGTGCGGTGCGCAACGGCGCCCGCGTCGCGCCGGCGCCGCGCGTCGGAGCGAGGCTGCTTGTCGCCGCTGTCGATGCGAGATACGGTCCGGCCATGCTGCCGTTCTACGCCATGGCACGCCTCACGCCGCCGCGCTTCGTCCTCGGACCCCGCGCGCTCCTCGCGCTCGTCGCGGCGCTGCTCCTCGGCGCCTGCTCGCTCCCCGAGGGCGACCAGTCCACCCCCGAGCAGGCGTACTACCGCCTGCTCGCCGTGCGCTCCTCCGGCGACGTGAGCGGGCTCTGGGAGCTCCTCCACCCCGAGGTCAAGTCGGACTTCGAGCGCTGGTACGCCGCCGAGCGGCTCGCCGCCCACGACGTCCGCACCAACTACCCCGAGGCCGACAAGGCGGCCGCCATGGCCGCGATCGCCGACGGCAAGCGCGCGGATCTCGCGAGCCCCGAGGCCCTCTTCGCCCGCGTGCTCACCAGCACCTCGGTGGAGGCGCTCGGCGGCCTCGACGCCTGGAGCGCCCACGCGCGCTCGAGCGACGTCGACGAGGCCAGCGGCCGCGCGACCGTGAAGAACTGGGGCGGCGACGATCTGACCTTCCTCCGGGGCGACGACGGCAAGTGGTACTGGGGGCTCCAGGACGTCGAGCGCGAGCGCCTCAAGGTCGCCCGCCAGCGCGCCGAGGAGAACCTCAAGCGCGTCCGCGCCAACCTGAAGAAGCTCGGCCGGCAGTAGCCTCGGGCGCGTCGTCCATTGGACGCCGCCCGGCGCCACGGCTAACCTCGCCGCGTGGAGACCGTCGTCATCGTGACCGGGGCCATCGGCCAGCCGAGCCTCTCCGCGCGGGCGGCGCGAGCGGCCGGCTTCCGCATCGCGCTGCGCGACCTCGCCGGCTCCCTTGACGAGGTCGTCCTCGAGAGCCCGGACGTGGTCGTGCTCGAGCTCCCGCTCGGCGCCGAGATGCGCGCCGTCGCCGAGGCGATCGCGAGCCCGCCCGGGATGGAGGACGTGCCGATCCTCGCGCTGATCGTGGAGTCGCAGCTCAAGCAGCTCGGCTCGCGCACGCTCGTCGCCGACTTCTGCCTCCAGCCCTTCCGCGAGAGCGAGCTCGTCGCCCGCATCCGGCGCCTCGTCCGGCCGACCGCCAAGGCCGACGACGACCGCGTGGTGGTCGACGAGCTCGTCATCGATCTCCGGGGCTACGCCGCCACCCTCGACGGCGTCCCCATCGACTTCGCCTACCAGGAGTTCGAGCTCCTGCGCTTCCTGGCGACCCACCCCGGCCAGGCGTTCTCGCGAGACCAGCTCCTCGCGCGGGTCTGGGGTCACGACTACTACGGCGGTCCGCGGACCGTCGACATCCACGTCCGGCGCGTGCGGGCGAAGCTCGGACCGCGCTTCGCCGCCTGCCTCCAGACCATCCGCCACGTCGGCTACAAGTGGGTGACCACGGCCGACGAGGGCGACTGAACCGCGAGGACCGACCTTGAGCAGGAAGAGCAGCGACTTCGTCAGGAGCCAGGCCGCCAAGTCCGGGATCGGCTTCGTCCAGCTGTGGGTCGCGGACGTCGCGGGCCGCCTGCGCGGGGTCACGGTGACCGCCGGGCAGCTCGAGCACGTCTTCGAGGACGGCGCCGCCATGCCGGCCAGCGCCCTGGGGATCACGTCGCCGCAGCGCGACGCCCAGGTCCTGCTCGTCCCGGACGCCTCGAGCTGGGCCGTGCTGCCGCGCCTCGACGGCGCCGGGGCCGTGGTCGCGCGCATGTTCTGCGACGTCATCGAGCCCGACGGCACGCCGAGCCCGTGGGACTCCCGCGGCGTCCTCAAGCGCGCGCTCGGCCAGGCCACCGACCTCGGCTACACCTTCTACGCCGGCGCGACGCTGCAGCACTACTACCTCGACGGGGGCGCGGGGGCGCCCAGGCCCCTCGACCACGGCCCCGACCACGGGTTCGGCCCGGCCCCGGCCCGCCAGGAGCTGGTCCACCTCACCGTGCGCGCGCTCCAGCAGCTCGGCGCCGTCGTGAACCAGGTCGCCCAGGCCGCCGGCCCGGCGCAGGAGACCATCGAGCTCGCCTGGGCCGACGCCCTGACCATGGCGGACGCCATCGTCACCCACCGCCGCGTGACCTGCGACATCGCCCGCGGCCGCGGCCACGGCGCGACGTTCATGCCGTTCCCCTTCGCCGGCCAGCCCGGGAGCGCCCTCCACGTCACGCTGTCGCTCAACGACGGCGGCGAGCCGGCCTTCTGGGATCCGGTCCACGCGACCGGCGGCTCCGCGACGGCCCATCAGTTCGCCGCCGGGGTCGAGGCGGCGAGCGCCGACCTCAGCCTCGTCGCCCGCCCGACGGTCAACAGCTACACGGCGGCCCTCCCCGAGGAGCCCCTGGTCTACCTCGCGCCGGTCGGCGCCCGCGGCGAGGTCGGCGGGGTGCTGCACTACCGCGGCGCGGACGCCAGCGCGAACCCCTACCTGCTCTTCGCCGCGCTCCTCGAGGCGGGCCTGGGCGCCGTCCGCGTGGGGGACACGCCGCGCTCCGACGGCGTCGTCCTGCCGCTGACGCTGGTCCAGGCCGCCGCGCTCGCCGGGCGCTCGCCGCTCCTGCGGCAGGTCCTCGGCGCGGACCTGCTCGCCGCCCTCGTCGCGCGCGCCCACGCCGACGGCGCGGCCTACCGCAACCAGGTCACCGCGTGGGAGCTCGAGCGGTACCTGGACGTCTATTGAGCGCACGCTCGGGGCGCTCGTGCAGACCGTGGCGACCGCTCGTGCGAGGCGTTCGGGGGGAACGGCTCGTGCCGAGCGTGTGGCCGAGGGCTGCTTTCAGGAGGCGGTCGGGGGGAGCGAGCCGCCGGGGGACCGCTACTGCAGCGAGGCGAGCTCGCGCCGCAGCTGATCGCGGACCTCGCTGCAGACGATGTCGCACAGGACCTGCGGCGTGTCGTTTGCGAGCGCGTAGAAGATGCGCGTGCCCTCCTTGCGGCGGTTGATGAACCCGACGCTGCAGAGGACCTGGAGGTGCTTGGAGGTGTTGGCCTGGGTCAGGCCGGCCGCCTCCGCGAGATCGTTGACGCTGCGCTCGCCGCTCACGATGAGCTCGAGGAGGCGCAGGCGGTTTGCGTCCGAGAGCGCCCGGAAGCGCGCCACGACGCGCTCCATCAGCTCCTCGGGTACGGGCTCGTGCTGCGCGGGCGCGCCGCGTCGTTCGTCCAACACCATGTGGCCCACCATCGATGAGGTCGTCTCGAGGTTTCCGTAACGGCCTCCGAAGGATAGCACCTTCTGGCCGGTCGGCGCTCGGACGACCTCATCGACGGCGAAGCTCATCGGGCGGGGCTGTCCGGCGTCATCGACTCCGCGACCTTGGCGCCGGCGCCGTCGTCCCCGAGGAAGAACGCCCTCGCGCGCTGGAAGCGGGGCAGCTCCGCGCGCGCTCGCGCCTCCGAGATCGGGCCGCGCAGCGACGGCGGCGTCAGGATCTCCTGCTTCAGCTCGGTCAGGCCCCCCTCGAGCACGCGCACGTTGGCGTACCCGCGCCGCGACAGCTCCACCCAGGCCTGCGCCGGGTGGACCATGCCGTTGGAGTAGAGGACGACGAGCTTGTCCGCGTGGGCGTCGAGGAGCGCCGCGCCCTCCTCACCGAGGAGCTGGGGCACGGTCAGGTTGACCGCCCCCGGCAGGTGGTACTCGGCGAACTCGTAGTCCGGCCGCACGTCCACGGTGATGACGGCGCTGGCGTCGCTCATCATCTTGTCGGCGAGGTCCGCCGGCTTGATGTGGTCCCCCTCCTCCTCGACGGGCGCCACGAAGGTCGCGGCGGCCGCGTCGCCGCCCGCGCTCGGCGTGCGGGCCGTGTCGGTGAGGGCGAGGATCGCCCCGGCGCCGACGGCGGCGATCGCGAGGGTCTGGATCAAGTGCTTGGTTTCCATGCGAGAAGTCCTCATGCGATGCGTTGCGCGCGCTTGGCGGCGAGCTTGTTGGACCCGAGGAAGGCGGTGAGCGCCAACAGGATGACGAAGAGGGCGGCGACGCCGGGCGACACGCCGAGGACGTCGTCGAGGGTGGACACGCCGAGCGCGCCCATGTCGTGGACCGGCGAGAGGGCCGGGTAGGCGACCGCGTAGACCAGCGAGCCGATGGCGGCGCCGCCGAGGAAGACGAGCGCGTCCCAGCGCCCGCTGACCGAGCCGACGACCGCGGTGCCGGGGCACCAGCCGCCCATCACGAAGCCCATGCCGAACAGGAGGCCGGCGGAGATCTGCGGCACCAGGAAGGTCTCCATCTGGTACCAGTTGCCGAGGTCGACCGCCCCGAAGGCCGCGAGCCCGCGGATGCCGATGAGGGCGGTCACGACCGCGGTGAACATCACCTTCAGGACCGCGAAGTCCTTCATGTAGAACATCGCGACGAGCTTCTTGCTGCTGCCGAAGCCGGCGCGCTCGAGGAAGAAGCCGAAGGCGATGCCGATGGCCGCGGCGGCGACGAGCGCCGTCTGGCTGCCGAGGAGACCCTCGCTGAAGAGGGTCGTGGTTCCGAGGGTCGTCATCATCAGTTCCACACCTTCTTGAAGAGCGGGGCGGAGGCGAAGCCGCCCACGAAGATCGCGGCGGTGAAGACCAGGCTACCGGTGAGGAGCATGGCGCTCCCGCTGAGCGCCTGCCCCGAGGTGCACCCGGCGGCCAGACGGCTCGCGAAGCCGATGAGGACGCCGCCGCCGAGGGCCATGACCAGGCGGAGCTTCGTCGAGGCGCGCGGGCCGCGCTCGACCTTGAAGTCCACCCGGCGGGCGAGGCGGGCCGAGATGACGCCGCCGAGGGCGACGCCGAGCACCATGAAGACGAGGTAGTGGACCAGCGAGCTGCCCCCGTCGAACCAGCCGCCCATGTATTCGTTGGCCTCCATCGCGGCCGGGGCGACGGCGTGCGCCGCCTCGGCCGCGACGCGGGCGACCGGGGCGGAGGCGCCGAGGCCGGCGCCGAGCACGGCGTAGGAGACGATGA
>SBGO01000684.1 GCA_006226565.1 Deltaproteobacteria bacterium
CCGGACAGCGCCTCGCCGTCATCGCCCGCGCCCTGGCCGACGACGCCCCCGCGACGGCGCTGGTGCCGCTCACCGCGCGCGCGTGGCGCATGCTGGATGAGCGCTACGCCACCTTCGACGACGACGACGGCTCGGCCCCGCCGCAATGACCGCGTGGCGCGACGCCGGCGCGCAGCTCAGTGACAGGTCGGGACGGGCTCGGGCTCGGGCTCGGGCATCGTGCAGCGGCGCGCTTCGGTGAGCGAGCGCGTGATGGTGCAGCCCCACACGGGCGTGGCCGCGCGCGGGGAGCCCCCGGCGAGCAAGGTGTCCACGGCCTCCTCGAGCCAGGGCTCGCGGTCGGGGTCGCCCGGGACGCGCTCGTTGTCGATCCAACCGCGGAAGCGGACGGCGCCGGCGCGGTCGACGAGGACGGCCGTCGGCGTGCTGATCACCCCGAGGGTGCGCGCGAGGACGCCCGCCGGGTCCTTCACCAGGGGCAGGACCTCGCGCCCGGCCGCGCGGGCGGCGGTCAGCGCGGCGAGGTCGTCGTCGGCGTTGGAGGCGACGTAGCGGAAGGCGACCCGCCCGTCGTGGTAGCGCTCGCGGAGCGCGGCGACCCGGCCTTCGTAGCGCTTCACGCAGGGGCAGGTGCTGCCCCAGAAGACGAGGACCGTCGCGTCGTGGGCGCGCCACGTGTCCGCGAGGGCCACGGGCTCGCCGGCGGGGGTGAGGAGCGCCCCGTCGTCGGCGGTGAGGCGGCCGGCGCCGCCCATCGCGCCGCAGGCGCCGAGGAGGAGGGCGAGGGCGCCGAGGAGGGCGGCAGCGCGCATCAGAAGACCCCGTAGCGGAGGCCCAGGGTGCCGGTGAGGCGCCCGGGCTGGTTGTCGCCCAGGCCGTCGACGAAGAGCCCGGTGTCGACGGCGAGCTGGAGCGTCCAGTGGTACGCGAAGCGCCAGGACAGGGCCGCGCCGAGACCGACGTCGAGCCGGCCGGAGCCGTCGACCGACGCGCCGTCGAGCACGATCTCGCTCGCCCAGGTGAGGCGCGCGACGAGGCTCGTCACGAGCCCCTCGGTGAGCTCGACGCCGCCGGCCACGTCCGTCACGAGCTCCGGGCCGAAGCGCTGGTCGACGCCGAGGTCGGGTCGCTCGGCCGGCAGCGGCACGGTCGCCCCGACGTCGACGCGGACGAACCACGGCATCGCCGTGTGCTCGAGGCTGAGCCCGGCGCCCAGGGCCCAGGCGCCGCGCCCGGTGACGTCGACCCCGAGGGGCGTCGCCGCGTCCCAGGTCGGGCGGCCCGTGGGCGCCGTCACCGAGACGGTCACGGCGATCGCCGGCAGCTCCAGGACCTCGCCGATCGACAGGATCTCGTAGCGGAGCCCGGCGGAGACGTCGGCGAGCCCGCCGTCGAAGCCGTCGAGGGCGCCGGCGTGGCGGCGCGTCGCGACGAAGGGCGCCCGGGCGAAGAGCGAGGCGCGGCGCGAGAGCGCGGCCATGCCCCAGAGCTCGGAGCGCCACTCCAGCTCGTCGTAGCCGTCGTAGGGGCGCCACTGCCCGTCACCGTCCCACTGCCCGAGGCCCCGCGCGAGGCTCGTGCGGAGGCCGACCGCCGCGTCCTCCCAGATGAGGAGGCGGCCGGTGCCGAAGGCCGTCGCCGACATGCAGCACGGCGCCGCCTCCGCGCGGGACGCGAGGGCGGCGAGGCTGGCGAGCGCGGCGAACGCGACGGGCAGCGCGCGCACGGCTCAGTTCACCGTGTAGTCGAGGTCGACGCTGCCGGTCCGCTCGCCGTGGGTGGCGGTCACGGTGACGGTCCACATGCCGGGCATCTGGAAGGTCACCGGGAAGGCCGTGTAGACGCCGCCGCCGACCTCGGTGACGACCGCCGTCTCGCTCGAGCCGTGCCCGTGCATCGGCATCTCGGGGTCGACGGTGACGGTCGCGCCCTCGACCGCCGCGCCGGCGCCGTCGACGACGGTGATGGTCAGCGTGTGCTGGCCGGTGGCGGGCTCGGCGACGTCGAGGCTGCCGCTCAGGGCGAGCGCGTCGGTGACGGTGTCCTCGCCCTTGGGGTCGTTGGCGCAGGCGCCGAGGCTCAGCGGGAGCAGGACGGCCAGGGCGAGGAGGGTGCGGCGCAGGGTCGCGACGTGCATCGGGTCGTTCTCCGGGAAGGCGTGAGGCGCACGGGTAGCATTGCGGCCCGCGGGTCGGAATGTGGCGAATTGTCGCGATTGCGCCCCGCCGCCCCGGAGGACCGACTCAGGCGGCGGCGCGCCCGGCTCCGTAGCTCGCGCGCGCCCAGGCCAGGGTCGCCCGGAGGACCTCGTCGACGGGCGTCGGGGCGGCGTCCCAGGCGGCGCGGAAGCGGGCGTCGTCGAGGGCGAAGGGGCCGCGCCACTGGTAGAGCATCTCGGGGAGCTCCCGCGCCTCCGGCAGGAAGAGGCCGGCGAGGCGGAGCTTGAGGGGCGTCAGCTCGGTCGTGCGCGGGGCGACGCCGACGGCGGCGGCGAAACGCTCGATCCAGGCGCGGGTCGGCTCGGCCGGCAGCGCCGGCAGGTGCCACAGGCCGCGCGCCTCCCCGAGGGCGAGGGTGACCAGCCCGTCGGCCACGTCGGGGCCGTAGGAGTAGGTGTGCGGCTGGTCGACGTCGCCGAGCACCTCGACGGGCTTTCCGGCGAGGAGGCGCCGCCAGAAGCGCTCGCCGAGGACCGAGTTTGTCATGCCGGGGCCGACGAAGTCGCTGGCGCGGCCGATGGCCACCGGCACGTCGCCGGCGCGATCGGCGGCGAGCATCACCTCGGCCGCCTCGGCCCGCAGCGCCCCCTTCTTCGAGCAGGGCCGGACCGGGGTGTCCTCGGCGAGGCGGCCGTCGGCCGGGACCTCGTACATGTAGAGGTTGTCGAGGGCGACCAGGCGCGCGCCGGCCTTCGCCGCGCCGTGGACGATGCCGCGGGCGAGGGGGACGAGCTCCTCGGCCCAGCGGTAGTAGCGCGGGTTGGCGCAGTGGTAGACGACCGAGGCGCCGCGGAGGGCCTCGGCGGCCTGGGCCGGGTCGGAGACGTCGGCGCGTACGCTCTCGGCGCCCTCGGGGACGCCGTGGGCGAAGGCGCCGCGGCGCAGGATGCGGACGCGGAGGCCGCGGGCGATGAGGCGCTGGGCGATGAGGGGGCCGATCTGGCCGGCGCCGGCGATGACGTGGAGGGGTGCGGTCACGGGGTCTCTCCCTGCGCCGGTGGGGTGGAGCGTCCGGCGCCCCCTCACCGTAGACATGGCGCAGGTGCAAATAAATGCCCGTGCATGCAAGGCATCATTGCGTGTGTGCAAGACACGCGGGCCCCTCGGCGGGTCGGCGCCGGGGGCCCCGGTCCTCAGCGGTCGGGGGCGGCGCCGATGGCCTTGGCGGCGGTGATCATCGTCGTCAGGTAGAAGCCGAAGATGGTCACGATGGCCGCGATGGCGAAGATGTCGGCGAGCTCGGGGTCGTCGAGGGCGAGCGCCGGGATGACGGGCAGGGCGATGATCCAGCGGGACCACGGCAGGGGCGTGGCCTCGCGCTCCTCGCGGCGCAGGTGGATGAGCCGGGCGGCGACGTCGCTGCCGACGAAGGCCATCGCCAGGGCCGCGTAGAGCGGGTGTGCCCCGGCGACGCTGTAGAGCGCGAGCACGGCGACGAGCAGGACCACCGGCAGGAGCTCCATGGGGTTGGCGCCGAACTTCATCGTGCGGACCACCGGCGGGACCATCGCGACGAGGTACATCGTGAACGCGAAGGCGAGGACGCCGTTGGACGCCGAGATGAGCTCCGAGCCGTCGTAGTGGAGCCACGCGGGGTCGCCGAGGGCGAACACCACGATGTCGAGGGCCAGGACCAGGGTCACCCCCTCGGTGCCGCTGACCGCGGGGATGACGAGGAGGTTGGTGCGATACTGCTCCCACATCGTCAGCGCGAAGGCGACCGAGCCGATGCCGACGAGCACCGTCAGCGGGACGGCGTCGAGGCGCAGCACGATGCCGCCGCACAGGAGCAGCGCGCCGCTCGCGATGCCGTCGAGGCCGTGGTCGAGCAGCTCGCCCACCGGGCTCGCGCGGCCGGTCCGGCGCGCGTGGGGCCCGTCGACGTTGTCGCAGGTCAGGTAGATGACCAGCAGGATGCCGCTGACCATGAACAGCCACGGCTGGCCGAGGTTGACCGCGAGGATCGCGGTCACGACGGCCAGGGCGTTGACGATGCTGCCCGTGATGGTGATGGCGTTGGGGGTGATCCAGCGCGGGATGAGCGGGATCATCCAGCGCCAGAACAGCCACTTGTAGACCCCGACGAGGACCTCGCGGTCGTCGGATTGGTAAGCGGATTTCGGCTGATCGTGCCGCGGCATCGTGGGCCTTTCCCGGTGGGGGCTCGGTCGGGGCGCTCGGTCGATGAATCGACCGAGGTACGGCTTATCACGAAACCGCTGACGTGTTGACGAAGACCTGCGCTCCTTTGCACAGCTGGCGCGATCCTTGCGTTGACGCGGTCCCACGGGCGAGTTCGACAACCTGCTTGCGGCAGCGCAAGATGCGCCCATGCCGCACTCCGATCTCTCCGGGCTCGACTGGGACCAGGTCCGCGTCTTCCTCGCCATCGCCCGCGAGGGGCGCCTGTCGGGCGCGGCCGAGCGGCTCGGGCTCGACATCTCGACGGTGAGCCGGCGCCTCGATCGGCTCGAAGCGGACCTGGGCGTGCACCTCTTCGACCGGAGCCGCGGCGGCACGGTGCCGACGGCGGCGGCGGAGGCGATGCTGCCGCCGGCCGAGGCGATGGAGCTGGCGCTGGCGGAGTTCGCGGCGACGGCGGACGCCGTCGAGACGACGGCCGAGGGGACGGTGCGGCTGACGGCGCCGCCGGGGCTCGCCGACGCCTTCGTCGCGCCGGCGCTCGCGCGCTTCCACGAGCGCTTCCCGCGGGTGGTGGTCGAGCTCGACGCGAGCGTGGGCTACGCGGACCTGACGCGCCGCGAGGCGGACCTGGCGCTCCGGGCGACGCGGCCGACCCGCGGGGATCTGGTGGCGACGCGGGTCGTGCGGACCGCCTCGATCCCGCTCACCTCACCGGCCTACGCCGAGGCGCTGGGCCCGCTCGAGCGCTGGGCGGACGCGCGCTGGATCACCTGGGGGAGCGACCTGATGCACCTGCCGACCGGGCGCTGGCTGACCGCGCAGCTCGGCGACGTCGCGCCGGTCCTCCGGACGAGCCACTTCGCGAGCCAGCTCGCCGCGGCCGAGGCCGGCCTCGGGGTCACGCTCGCGGCCGAGCCGTACTGCGCCATCCGCCGGCTGATGCCCCTCCGCGTCGCGCCGGCGCTCCAGGCCGGCTGGGACGCCCTGCCGGTCGAGGAGCTGTGGCTGGTCGGCCACCGCGCCCTCCGCCAGGTCCCGCGCATCGCCGCCCTCTGGGACTTCCTGCGCGAGCTCTTCGGCGACCCGACGGCGCTGGGCCGCCTCGACGGCGCGCCGGCGCGCGACGCTCAGTCGAGCGACTCGCGCCAGAAGTAGCCGACGAGGTCGAGGAGGCCGGCCTCTTGCCCGTTCGCGGCGAGGTTCCAGGTGTGGAGCCAGTCGACGAAGGGCCAGAACGCCGGGTCGTCGCGGAGGATGACGCGGATCTCGCGGACCCCGTCGCCGCCGGTGTTGCGGTCGACGAAGTGGCGGAAGCTCTTCTTGTCGTAGACGGTCTGGAGCTCGGTGACGAGCGTGTAGACGCGGTGGAGCGGGACGTCGATGAAGAGGTTCGGGTAGCTGCCGACGAGGCCGCGCTCGACGGACATCGTGTCGAGCTCGGGCGTGCGGGCGAGCTTCTGCAGGAACGTCCGGTTGTGGGCGTCGTAGGCGCGGTTGGCGAGCAGGGTGTAGACCGAGGTCCCGCCGACGCGTAGCACGGTCACGTCGGGGAGGTAGGCCGCGTGACCGCCCCGGAAGCCGGTCAGCATGCTGAGCGCGCGCTCGGCCGAGGGCAGGTCGTCGACCGGCTCCGACAGCGCGTAGGGCGGGTCGAGCGGGTTGAGGCGCGGGTTGACGCTGCCGAGGAGGTACGGCATCCGCGCGGTGACGAGCTGGCCGATGTTCGACAGGGGATCGACGCCGCCGGGGAACGGGACCTGCGACGGGAGGTCCGCCGACGGGAAGAGGCGCTGCACGCCCTGCGAGAAGGCGCCGACCCACAGGCCGCGGTAGTACTCGCGCATCTCCGGCGGCATGAACATGAGGAACTGGTCCTCGGCGGAGGAGCGCACGAAGCTCATCATCTGCCAGGTGTCGAGCTTGTGGGCGACGTTGCCCCACGGCTGGAAGTTGACGACGAGGCTGTAGTAGAGGCGCTCGAAGTTGGCGTAGCTCAGGACCCAGATGGTCTCGGGCAGGCCGGCGATCCCGCCCTGGTGGACGGTCGCGCTCTCGCCGTGGCGCAGCACCGTGAGCCAGGCGTCCTTGTCCTCGCGGTCGCCGTACCAGAGGTCCTCGAGGGCGAGGCCGGCCGGGTGCATGGCGCGCAGGGCGTCGTTGAACGCGAGAACGTGGACCTCCTCCCGGCTCTCCTTGGCGACCGAGGGGTCGACGTGGTCGAGGTCGTCCTGGCCGAGGTAGGGGTCGATGGCGGAGGGGTCGCTGCCGGGGTCGAAGCCGCCGGGGGTCGGCGCCCAAGGGGCCGGGTAGACGTCGCTGCCGGGGTCGTAGAACCAGATCCAGAAGCGGTCGCGGATGGCGTAGGTCGCGGACGAGCCGACGCAGACGTCGCCCTTGACCATCGCCTCGATGAAGTGGCGCGAGTTCTCGAGCATGAAGCGGTTGCGGATGCGCGCCGGGATCTGCTCGAAGTAGGCGAACGGGTTGGCGTTTCCGTAGCCGGGGGCGCGCACGTCGACGCCCCAGTCGGTGTCGAGGAAGAGCTCCTGCCAGCGGTCGAGGGTCGCGTCGTCGAGGAGCCACGGGATGTGGTTCTTCTGCATCACGACGGCGGTGTACTTGCGCAGGCGGTAGTAGATGCGCTCGCCGGCCGGGTCCTGGTTGGCGTGGAAGGTGACGACCTCGTCGATCGGCGCCGGCGCGGGGGTGCGCGAGCGGACGAGCTCGTAGAACTCGCCGGGCGCCTCCGGGAAGTGGAGGTGCGCGAAGAAGAGGTGCTCGTAGAGGTAGCGCGCGGCCAGGGCCGCCTGGGCGGGCTCCTGGTTGAGGAAGGCCTCCCAGCGGGCGATCACGTCGGCGTCGGCGGGGCGCGCGAGGACGCGCTGCGCCTCCCGGGTGGGGCCGTAGGCGCCGTCGTCGAGCCACTCGGCCAGCCGCTCGTAGTCCTCGTTGGCCAGGGGCTCGACGGCGAACGGCATCCCCCGCGGCTCGGTCAGGGCGTCGCTCGGGCCGGCGGGGCCGGCGTTCCGCAGGCCGATGCACGCGAACTTGCGGTCGGTCGGGCCGTCCTCGAAGAGCGCGTACTCGGTGCGGAGGTCGTGGGGGTCGGGGTTGGTGCGGGCGCGCTCGATGAAGCGGCGCATCGGCGAGGCCGAGCCCTGCTCGGTGACGCCGTAGAAGCCGCGCGCGCGCCACGAGGCGCGGGTCGCCTCGAAGTCGATCAAGCCCTCGCTGTCGGTGATGCGGCCATCGGCCATGCGGCTCGCCGGGATGGACATGAGCCGCGAGCCGAAGAGGTCGTCGCCGTTCGAGCCGCGCACGACCGCCTCGTAGCTCGTGAGCTTGAGCTGACACGGGGCGTCCGAGCAGCCGTGGCAGTTGACGCAGCGGCGCGCGAAGACCAGCTGGACCTCGTCGAGGTACGGGTCCGCGCCGCCCCAGCCGTAGCGGTTCCCCGCGCGGTAGAGGCTCGGCGCCTCGCCGAGGCCGTCGGCCGGCCCGTCGCCCTTGCCGACGACCGGCGGCTCGGCGGTCGCCGCGTCATCGCTCGGCGCCTCGCAGCCGAGCACGGACGCCGACATCGCCAGGACCAGGAGCGCCCTGTGTACCGAAATCATGGAGGTCCCCCGCAACTTGGACCCGTCCATTCCGCGCACGGAACCGCGTCCGTTGTCAATCCAGAGTTACTCATCGGTGAGTTACGCTGTCGCGTCGCGGCGGGCCGGCCCGTCGACCACGCAGCCTTCCGCTACCACCGCGGATCGAAGGTGGGCGCCACGTGCAGGAAGAGGAGTGCGTCGTGGTTGGCGGCAGGGACGTAGCGGAGCCAGTCCGCGAAGGTGAGCTGGGTGTCCGGCGGGATCACCGTGGCCGCGCCCGGGTCGTGGAGGTCGACGAGCAGGGCGTCGTGGCCGAGTGGGCCGAGCAGCGCCTCGACGTCGTCGTCACCGCTCGGCGGCGACGCGTAGCCGTCGCGTGACCCGCCATTGGCGATGTCGGCTGCCCAGTAGCCGGCGAGCGCGATCGACACGTAGTCCGAGCCGAGGTCCTCGGCGAGGAGGCTGCCCATCGAGCGCGCACCGTTGCCGAAGCCGACCGCCCACCCCTCCTCGGTGTGCGTGGCGATGTGCCAGTTGTGGGCCCAGACCGCGACCCTCTTTCCCGGATAGCGGAGCTCCCAGAGCCGGCGGAGGACCTCGGCCATCCCGGCTTCGTGGTAGACGAGGTCGGGGCCACCGCCGTGGGTGGTGAAGAAGTTGTAGCGCGCGCCCGCCCGGAGGCTCACGAGGTGGACGCGGGCCAGGGCGAGGGCCTCGGCGGAGGTCGCGGCCACGAGCTCGGCCTCGTGCTCGGTGAAGTAGGCCTCGAGCTCGTCGAGCGCGTGGACGCACGTGAGGAACTCCCCGTTCTCCGGGACGGGGTGGTCATAGACCCAGTACGTCGCCCCCGGGAAGCGCTCGGTGTACCCCACGTAGGGACAGCCCGCGATCGCCTCGTCGAAGGCCGTCGGATCCGGGATCACCTCGTCCACGTAGGCCACCAGCGGCGGCGCGTCGGTCCATGCCTCCTGGACGTCGAAGCCGAAGAAGCCCACCGGGTCCTCGGGGTGCGCCTGGTTGTACTCGCAGAGCCAGACGAGGAGCTCCTCCACCTCGCGGCTACGCCACACGGGCCAGAGCTCGACCAGGGTGTCGAGCAGGTCCCCGTCACAGCTGGCGACGTAGGCGTTGACGGCGTCTGCGCGCGCCCAGGTCGTCTCGAAGGCGACCGCGCGGAAACCGAGCTCCTCGACGAGGTAGCGCAGGACGCGGTGCTTCATCCGCTGGAAGCCTCCGACGTAGTGCACGGACTCGCCGAGCGCGACGAGGCGGGCGTCCCCGATGAGGTCGGCGAGCGGCGCGAGGTCGTCGGCGGGGAGGGTCGGCTCGGCGCCGCCCAGACCGTAGACGCCATCCGGGAGCGGCTCGGACGGCGGCGGGGCGGCGAGGGACACCGGGGTGCTCTCGGCCTCCCGCGTGCAGCGGGCGCCGTCCCAGGCGCAGAGCCGCACACGTGCGACGAGCAGCTGCGCGGCGAGGGGGCTCGTGGCGCCGCTCGGCGGTGCGGGGAAGGTCAGCGACGCAGTGGCGGGGGGGAGCTCCAGGCGCCAGCGGAGCGCCTTCGAGACCGGGTCCCGGAGGTCGACGAGGACGGTGAGAGCGCCATCCTCGGCGTCGGCGGTCGAGAGCTCCCAGGCGAGGCCGGCGCCGAGCGGCAGCGGGTCGCTCGCGAAGCGCGGCGGCGTGGGGAAGGCGGGCGCGGCGGGGCCGGAGGCGACCCCCGGGACCACGACGGTCGACCGCTCGAACCCGAGGTTCAAGGTGAGCCGCGTCTCGAGCTCGAACCCCTCCGGGGCGACGTAGCGCAGCTCATAGGCGCGCGTCTGCAGATCGCCGGCGACGTCGCTCCGAGCCGTGAGCCCCATCACCGCCCCCTTGGCACCGGCGACGGTGACCGAGATGTTGGCCCAGGCCCGCGCGAAGAAGCCGAGAGGATCGTGCTCGTCGTCCGGGAGCGTCAACGTCCCGGTGGCGGTGAGCGGGATCACGGTGTGGGCCGCCAGGTCGAGGGTGTGCGTGCCCGCGACCTCGTCGGCGGAGAGCGGGAGGTAGCTCCAGTCTCCGAAGTCGAGGCCGAAGCCGCGGTTGGAGAGGCCCTCGGGGGCGTACCCCCACGCGATGGCGAGGAGCCCGACGTCGCGGTCGGGGAGGACCGACAGGGACCAGTCGAACAGCGCACCGTCGATGAAGCGCGGCATGTCCCCCGGCAGCTCGGCGGGCTCCAGGTAGGTGAGGCTCGGCGCCGTCGCGGTGACCATGACCGCGAACACGGCCCCCGGGTCGTGCGCGACGGTGCCGTCGACCTCGACCAGCGCGGGCGGCGCGTCGCTCCGGACGTCGAGGGTCACGACGCCGGCCGCGGCCATCGCCGCCGTGATGCCGAGCCGGCTGTGGAGCGTGTCGTCCTCGAGCGCGACCGTGACCGCCGCCGTGGCACCGTCCGGCCAGTCGAGGTCGGCGAAGGTGACCTGACCGTCGCCGTCGGTGACCGCTTCGAGGTGTGCCCCGTCCGGAGCGTCGAGCGCGACGCTGAGGTTGGCGCCGGGGCGGACCGCGACACCGAGGGCGTCGTGGACGTCGACCCGGAGCGCGAGGGTGACGATCGCGACGGTGTCCCCGGCGTCGGAGTCGCCGACGTCCGTGGCGTCCACCGTGGTCGAGGTGTCCTGCGGCGCGCTCGCGTCGTCGCCACAGGCAGGCAAGACGATGCCGCCACTCCAGCCAGTGGCCACGAGCACGAGCACGATCCATCTGTTCATCGCGTGCATCTCGAACCCCTTGGTGAGAGCAGTGGGGCCGCGCACGGCGCCCCCGACCTCGCGCGAGCCGGACGCGGGCATGCGCCGACTCGCCTGCGCTACCGGATTGCCAGCTCCCGGCCCGGCATGCGGCACCGGGCTCGCGCCGGACGGGCACCCGGCCGGCGATCCGCAGCTCCGCGGCCCCCGCACGGGCGCGCACGAGCGATGTCCAGCCGAGGCGCCGAGCGCCTTTCGGCTCACGCCGAGCTCGCGACGACGACGACGCAGCGCGTCGGCATCGAGAATCACACCGCTCGGTGATGTGAGTCTTGAAGACTCGGAGGCCTCGGCCGTGGAGCCCGGGGAGACTCCTCATCGACGCACCCATCTTCTCCCTCGAGATGGGAAGCTGCAATGCCCCCGACGGAGAATGTCGAGGCTCTCTCGGCGGCGGTTTCGGGCAGGGCGCGGACGGCGTCCTGGCAAGGTCCGCCTGGCCTCAAATCGGAACTCGACGTAGAGTCACGGTCGCCGTTGGAGGTCGCCGTGCGGAACCCCCTCCCCCTGCCCTGCCTCACTCTCACGATCGCGGTCGCCCTCGCGGGCTGCCCGAGCGACGCCGACCAGGCGCCGGACGCGGACACCGGAGCGCCGGAGGACACGGTCGTGCCCGACACCGGGGCGCCGAACGACACCGGCGAGGACCCGGGCGACGCCTTCACGCCGGACACCCTCCCCGACGCCGACGTAGGCGACGACGCCGTGTGCGGGGCCGACGATCCCGCCGACGGCGCCTTCCCCGAGGCCGCGCCGACCGCCGACCTCCTCGCGTCCTTCGTCGACCTCAACCACGGCTGGCGCTTCCACACCGACCCCGACGGCGCCGGCGAGGCTGCCGGCTGGGCCACGCCCGGCTTCGACGACGGCGCCTGGGAGACGCTGTCGGCCACCGCGACCTGGGAGGACCAGGGCCACCCCGGCTACGACGGTGACGGCTGGTATCGCCGCGCGGTGGACATCCCCGCCGACTGGGACGGCGACCCGGTGATCTTCGAGGCCAACGGCGTCGACGACGCCTACGACCTGTGGGTGAACGGCGTCTGGGTCGCCCACCACGGGGACGCGCCCGACGCCTCGGTCTGGTCGCTGACCACCAAGGACCGCGTCGAGGCGCAGCTCGTCGCCGGCCAACAGAACGTCCTGGCGCTGCGCGTCCGCGACTGGGGCGGCGGCGGCGGCCTGTGGCGAAAGACCCTGCTCCGCCGCGTCCTGCCGCTCGCGCCCTACGAGGACCTGCTCCCGAGCCCGATCCTCGACGGCGAGCCGGCGCTCGTCGACCTCTACTGGCGCGCCTGGGGGATGGCGTGGGCCAAGATCGGCCGCGGCACCGCCGACAACGGCTTCGCCCCGCTCTACCTCGACGAGGGCTTCAACGAGCAGATCTATCAGTGGGACAGCTCGTTCATCTGCCTCTTCGCCCGCTACGGCGCCCGCCTCCTGCCGGTCATGGCGACCCTCGACGACTTCTACGCCAAGCAGCGCCCCGACGGGTACATCCAGCGCGTCTACTCCGAGACGACCGGCGGCGAGCTGGCCGAGCCGAGCGCCGACGAACCGATGGTCAACCCGCCGCTCTTCTCGTGGGTCGAGTGGGAGTACGCGCGCTTCACCGGCGACACCTCGCGCCTCGCCGGCGTGCTGCCGCATCTCACCGCCTACGACGCCTGGCTCGACGCCAACCTGCGCACCGGGACCGGCCAGGGGCTCTACTACCAGACCGAGCTCGGCAGCGGCATGGACAACACCCCGCGGGGCGACTCGTGGCAGTCGGCCTGGGTCGACATGTCCCTCCAGCAGGTGCTCTCGGCGCGGATGATCGCCCGGGTCGCCGACGCCTCCGGTGACGCAGACGCGGCCGCGAGCTGGGTGGCGAAGGCCGAGGCCCGCGCGGCCCTGGTCGACAGCCTGCTCTGGGACGACAACGACGGCTGGTACTACGACATGAAGGTGAACGGCGAGCACACCGGCATCCGCCACGCCGGCGCCTTCTGGGCCTTCCTCGCCGAGGTCGCCACTCCGGCGCAGGCCGACCGGGTCGCGGATCACCTGGCGAACCCCGAGGAGTTCTGGCGCGCCCACCCCTTCCCGACCCTGTCCGCGCGCGACCCGCTCTACGACCCGAACGGCCACTACTGGCGCGGCGGCGTCTGGGCCCCGACGAACTACGCGGCCATCCGCGGGCTCGCCCAGGCGGGCTACGACGCCCTCGCTTACGACGCCGCGCTCGCCCACGTCCGCACCATGCGCGCCGTCTACGACGCGCCTCCCACCGACACCGACCGCCTCGCCCCGCAGGAGCGCGACGGGGACTACGCGACGATCTGGGAGTGCTACGCCCCGGACGCGACCACGCCGTGCACCCGCTGGGACGCGACCTACTACGGCCGTCAGGACTTCGTCGGCTGGTCGGGGCTCGGCCCCATCGCGCTGCTGATCGAGGAGATCCTCGGCCTCGACGTCGACGCCCTCGACGGCCGCGTCACCTGGCGCATCCGCCGCACCGACCGCCACGGCGTCGAGCGGCTCCCCCTCGGAGCCGGCCACCAGGTGTCGCTGGTCGCCGACGCGCGCGCCGCCGGGGCCACCGAGGTTGTCGTCCACGTTACCGCGTCACGCGCCTTCACCCTGCACGTCGCCGGCGCCGCCACGCCGCGGGACTACCCCATCTGCCCGGGCACGAGCACCCTCCGGGTCCCGCTCGCGACGCCCTAGCCCGCGTCCGCGGAGGCGCTAGTCGCGCGGGTGCGCCTCGAAGAAGGCGACCGCGAGGGCGGCGTAGTCGAAGGTGCCGGTGTCGGCGCAGCCGAAGGCGACCGGGAAGGCGATGAGCTGGGGGCTCCCGGGGAAGCAGTGCCCGCGCAGAAGGACGCTCGTCGCCTCGTAGTCGTGGGCCCAGTGCTCGAGGACGGTGCCGGACGGGGTCGTCCAGCGCGTGACCGTGTGGTCGGCGTCCTCCTCGACGACGACGCCGGCGCCGAAGGGCCAGTACGCGACGGCGGCGTCGACCTGGGGGCGGCCGGTGGTGCTGTAGCTGACGACCGCGTCGTTGCGGCCGTGGACGTCGAGGATGTCGACCTCGCCGGCCGGGGCCTGGTCGCCGGCGAAGCTGCAGCCGGTGATGGGGCCGATGGGCGCGGCCGAGGCGTAGACCTCGGGGTGGGTGCAGAGGAGGCGCCAGGTCATGCCGCCGCCCTGGGAGAAGCCCATGACGTGGACGCGGTCGGTGTCGATGCGGAGCGCCGTGATGGCGTCGAGGACGAAGGCGTGGACGCGCGGGGCGTCGGCGTCGAGGCCCCAGGTCGGGACGCCGACGAGGAGGCTGGCCGTGGGCTGGATGACCACGAAGCCGCGGTCGCGGCCGCGGGCGCGCATGTCGGTGTTGGCGTCCTCGCTGGCGGCCGTCATGGTCCAGCCGTGGATGTCGACGATGAGCCCGCACGGCGCCGTCGTGCAGGCCGCGGGGATCTCGACGTCGTAGAGCAGGCCGCCCTCGCAGGAGACCACGTGGTGCCCGGCGCTGACCTCGGTCAGGCAGCCGACCGGCTCGGGCGGGGTCCAGGCGGAGGCCGTGTCGCTCTCGGCGTCCGCGGCGGCGAGGGTGTCGACCGGGTCCGTCGCGTCGGCGTCGGCGACCTCCTCGATCACGTCCTCGGCGACGTCCTCGATCGCGTCGGCGCCGTCGGCCTCGACGGTGTCCTCGGGCGTCGCGGTGTCGGTGACGCCGGTGTCGTCCGCGACCTCCCGCGTGTCGTCGGGCGTCGTGTCGGCCTCGGCGCTGTCGGCCTCCGCGATCGCGTCGGCCTCGGCCGTGTCGAAGATGTCGGTCGCGTCGGAGACGTCGTGTCCATCGAGCGTGGCGCCGTCCCCGCACGCCGCGACCGACGCCACCACCCACAGGATCAAAAGGCTGGCTCGCATCGGGTCAAGGTGCCAGACCCGGCCCGCGTCCGCGAGGCCAAACCACACGAACGCGTCGGCCGCGGCCCGGTCAGTCGCAGAGGCCGTCGCCGTCGAGGTCCCCGAGGGGGTCCGCGGGACACGGGTCACAGTGATCGGGGTGTCCGTCGCCGTCGCTGTCGAGGGTGCCGTCCGGCGGGCAGTCGGTGTTCCAGGGCCACGACCCGCCGCCGGTGCCGACGCTCGAGGGCGTGCCGTCGACGTCGAGCAGGGTCGGGTCGCCGGCGTTGCGCAGGTCGACGGGCATCGACGGCCAGTACCAGTCGGCGGTCGTCGTCGCGCGCGTGACGCAGCCGGTCTTCGTCCCGGCGGTGGGCGTCGCGCTGAAGAGGCTGCTGAAGTAGTGGGGCGCGCCGCTGTAGTCGCTGTACTGGAGGGCGTGGGCCTCGAAGACGCAGTTGTAGACCCAGGGCGCGCCGCTGCTGTTGTTGTCGTAGCTGTACGCCCACTTGATCGACGGGGAGCGGTTCTCGAAGCGGACGTTCCGGACCGACCCGCCGGCGACCCAGTGCGAGAAGAGGGCGTTGGAGTAGTTGGTGGTCTTGCCCGGGTAGAAGAGCACGGTGAGGTTCGAGAGCACGCTCCCGCCTGCCTTGAAGACGACGGCGTTGCCGTCGCGGAGCGCGGACTCGGCGCCGTAGACCTCGAGGAGGGTGTGCTCGTTGGCGCCCCAGATGTGCAGGGCCTTGGCCGCGTCGTACACGCCCGCCTGGGTCGAGCCCCCGGCCGTCTGCATGACGGTGTGGTACCGGCCGGGCCAGACGTAGATCCCGTCGCCGCTGGCGGCGGCCGCGACCGCCACGTGGAGCGAGGCGAAGGGCGCCAGCGCCGAGCCGTCGCCGCCGACGTCGTCGCCCCAGGTCGCCACGTTCCAGACCGTCGGGTAGTCGGCCGGGTTCGGGAGGTAGGCGCAGCGGTTCGTCGCGTCGTCCGGGCACAGGTCGCAGGCGTCGGGGGCGCCGTCGCCGTCCGCGTCGAGCCCGTCGGCGCCCCAGGGGCAGACGTCGTCGCTGGCGCAGACGCCGTCGTCGTCGCTGTCCCCGCCGACGTCCTGGGGGCACACGTCGCAGCTGTCGGGGTGACCGTCGCCGTCGCCGTCCGCGCCGCCGTCCGGCGGGCAGCACGTGTCCCAGAGGTAGGTGCCGCCGCCGGGGCCGATGTGGGCCGCGCCGCCGAGCGGGTCGAGGAGGTCGGCGGGGAGGCTCGAGAGCCAGCGGTCGGCCGGGGTGACCGTGCGCGTGAGGGTGTCGGTGCGGGTGCCCCGGGTCGGCGTCGCGTCGAAGAGGGTCTTCGTGTAGGTCGGCGTGCCCGAGTAGTCGCTGGTGCTGAGCCCGTTCGAGACGAAGAGGCAGTTGAAGACGTCGGGGCCGCCGGTGTTGTTGTTGTCGTAGATGTACGACCAGTTCTGGCTGCCCTTGTGGATGACGGCGAGGTTGCGGAGCTGCGAGGTGCCGCTCGAGAAGCGCATGATGGCGTTGCTGTAGTTGTTGCCGTGGGTCGGCCAGTAGTGGACGAGCAGGTTCGAGACGACCGTGCTCGCGCCCTGCAGGCGGAAGACGTTGTAGTCGCGGGCGGTCGAGTCGGGGCCGTAGACCTCGAGGATCGTCTCGTCGTTGTCGCCGAAGACGTGGAGCGACTTGCCCATGTCGTAGAGGCCGGAGGAGCCGCCATCCATCGGCACCAGGCGGTAGACGCCCGGGTGGATGTGGATGGCGTCCCCCGTGCTCGCGGCGGCGATGGCGAGGTCGAGCCGCCGGTAGGGCGCGGTCTCGGTCCCGTCCGCGGTGGCGTCCACGCCCCAGCGCGCGACGTGGAGCACGCGGGGGTAGCTGGCCTCGTCGGGGCGGACGCTGTCGGCGAAGCAGCTCGGGAACGGGGTGGGGCCGCCGGGGTCGAGCGGGCCGAGCACCTCGCCGGTCGCTGGGGCGTAGCGGTGGCGGAGCGCGATGACCGTGTCGGACCAGGTGAACTGGTTGGGGGCGGTCAGGAAGCCGAGGTACTCGGTCGCGACGCGGCCGTCCGGGTCGTCGAGGGCGTGGCGCGTGCAGGCGCGGCCGGCGGCGGTCGACAGCGGCGCGCTCCACGTGATGACGGGGTAGACGCTCGCCTCGGGCAGCGGGAAGCCGTCGAGGGTCTGGGGGAAGGGCTCGGAGGAGGCCGTCGCGCGGCCGCTCACGGTGCAATCCCCGGCGGTGACGAAGGCGGTGTCGTCGAGGCCGAGGCTGATGTTCCAGTAGGCCACGCCGCCGGGCTGCCCGCCGCGGTAGACGCTGGCGCCGAAGAGGTAGCCGCCGGGGTTGGCGTTGGGGGCGACGGTGAGGTCGACGTTGCCGCTCGCGCCCGCGTCGACGCGGACCGGCTCGGCGAGGCCGGTGCAGGTGATGACCGGGTCGTCGAGGTAGAGGTAGGTCGGGCCGCCGGTCGCGTCGGCGGCGCAGGCGAGCCCGAGGACCGCGGTCATGTCGCGGGCCTCGGTGCCGGGGTTGTAGAGGAGATCGAGGTCGCCGCCGGTGTCGGCCGCGCAGTCGAGCTTGGCCGAGCAGAAGACGTCGCCGAAGGTGACGGCGACGTCGAAGAAGCCCTGCTGGGCGGCGCGGCTGATGGTCATGTCGAAGGTCACGGGGACGTCCGCACCGGCGACGCAGAGCGCCTGGAGGGTGACCGGGGTGGGGTTGGCCCAGCTCCCGGCGGGGAGCTCGGCGCCGCCCGGGCCGTAGAGGGCGTCGAGGACGAGCGTGATGGTGGTCAGCGGCTCGTCGGCGTCGCAGGGGCCGACGTAGGAGAGCGAGCCCGCGCCGTCACCGTAGCGCGACGACGCGAGGGCGCGCGTCCAGACCACCTCGTTGACCTGGTTGGTCACGGTGATCGTGTAGTCGGCGTCGGACACGCCCGGGAGCTCGAGGGGCGCCACGGCGATCGACACGCGCCCGGTCGGGGCGACGGCCGCATCCCCCGAGAGGCAGCCGGACGTCGCCACCGCGCTCGCCGCGATGCCGAGGATCCCAGCCATGACGACGGCCCGCATGTGATGTTCCTCGCTGCGTTTTCGTGATCTCGCGCGTCTGGGGCGGCGCGCGTGCGACGCAGCATAGCAGACCCGAGGCCGGAGAGCCTCACCCCGAGTCGGCGCGCGCTCAGCGGGGGTCGGTCTCGGCGTCCGCGCACCAGTCGGGAAGCGGCGGCGCCAGCAAGGTGCAGAAGCGCGGGGTGGCCACGACCTCGCCCGCGGTCGTGACGAGGACCGCGGCGTAGTCGCCGAAGCGCGCCATGAGCTCGGCGAGCGCGGCCGGGCCGGCCACCATCAGCGCGGTCGACAGGCCGTCGGCGAGGGTCCCCTCGGGGCCGACGACCGTGACCGCCCGGGCGCCGAGGCTCGGGTAGCCCGTCCGCGGATCGAGCACGTGGTGATAGCGGCGGCCCGCGACCTCGAAGAAGCGCTCGTAGTCGCCGCTCGACGAGACGCTCAGCGGGGCGTCGCGGGCGACCAGCGCCAGGGTGGCGAGCCGGGCGTCGGGCCCGCCGCGCGGGGCGCGCACGCCGACGTGGAGCGGCCGGCCGCTGGCGTCGAACGCCGTGACCTGGCCACCGGCGCTGAGCGTGAAGCGGTCCGCGCCGTCCTCCCGGAGGCGCGCCGCGGCGACGTCGAGGGCGTAGCCCTTGGCGATGGCGCCGAGGCCGAGCTTCATCCCCGGGCGCGGCAGGAAGATCGTGCCGGCGTCGGGGTCGACCACGACCGCGCGGAAGTCGACGAGGGGCAGGCGAGCGGCGACGTCCTCGGCGCTCGGGACGCGCGGCGGGTCGGCGCGGAAATCCCACAGACCCCAGAGGGCGGCCCAGCTGGGGTCGAAGGCGTCGTCGGTGGCCTCGGCCAGCGCCAACGATCGGCCGACGAGCGCGAGGAGCTCCGGCGGAACCGGGACCGGCGCCACGCCGGCCTGGGCGTTGACCGTCGCGAGGGGCGAGCCCTCGCGCCACTCACTCATGGCGGCGTCCACGTCTCCGAAGGCGTCGAGCACGAGGCGCGCCCGGGCGGCGGCGCGGTCGTCGTCGGGGACCGCGACCTCGATGACCGTCCCCATCATGGGCAGCGCGAAGCGCGCGAGGTCAGGGGACGGCGGCGGCGGCGGCGGCGGCACGGAGACGCCGCCACAACCCAGGAGGATCGAGGTGAGCGCGAGCAGAGCGGGTGAGGGGGCGTGAAGGACCATGCAGAAGTCTGTTGACATCACGGGGCGGGCAGTTCAAGTTCCACCCAGCTCTTGATAGTGATTCTCAATAGCAGAGAGCATCTCCCCCATGCGAATTTCCAAGCTCATCGCCCCCGCACTCTTCCTCCTCGCGGCCTCGTTCAGCCACGGCGCGTTGGCCCAGCCGGCCCTCGACCTCCCGCCCGACCCGCCGCCGGCGCCGCCGACCCGGGTCCTCGGGCTCAGCAACGTGACGCTGGGGGGCTACGGCGAGCTCCACTTCAACCACCTCATCCCCGCCGAGGGGGACAGCTCCTCGGAGATCGACCTCCACCGGCTGGTGCTCTTCGTCGGCTACACCTTCACCGACGCCATCCGCTTCATGTCGGAGATCGAGGTCGAGCACGCCCACGCCCGCGCCGACAAGGCCGGCGAGGTCGCCATCGAGCAGGCCTACATCGACTGGGACCTGGCGGGCGCCGCGCTGACCCTGCGCGCCGGCGTCGTCCTCGTCCCGATGGGCATCATCAACGAGACCCACGAGCCGCCGACCTTCCACGGGGTCGAGCGCCCGAACGTCGAGAAGAACATCATCCCGAGCACGTGGCGCGAGGGCGGCATCGGCCTCGTCGGCCGGATCGGCGACAGCTTCCGCTACCAGGCCTACCTGCTCGGCGGCCTCGACGCCTCGGGCTTCTCGACCAGCAGCGGCATCCGCGGCGGCCGCCAGACCGTCTCCGAGGCGCGGGCGGACGGCCTCGCGTTCGCGGGCTCGGTGGCGTACCAGCCGGTCGTCGGGCTCAACCTCGGCCTGTCCGGCTACCTCGGCAACTCCGGCGCCAACGCGGACCCGTACTTCGACGACGCCGGCGCCGCGCTCGACCTCTCGGTCCTGACCGCCGGCGTCGCGGCCCACGCCCAGTACAAGGGCTACGGCGTCGAGGCGAAGGCGCTCTTCGCGAGCTTCTTCATCAGCGACACCGAGGCGCTCCGGACGGCCAAGGACGCCGACGGCGAGGACGCCGGCAAGGACGTCCCGGCCCAGACGATGGGCGGCTACGTCGAGGTCGCCTACAACGTGCTGCAGTCGGTCGAGTCCACCCAGCTCCAGCTCCTGCCCTTCGTCCGGGCGGAGTTCTACGACACCGCCGCCTCCATCGAGGGCCGCGAGCGCACGAACGCCGACGACAACCGCGCGGTGACCGAGCTCGTCGTCGGGCTGTCGCTGCGGCCGGCACCGCAGCTCGTGTTCAAGGCGGACGCGATCTTCCGGAGCTTCGGTGGCGACCGCGATGGCGAAACCGTGATCGACCTGGGCGTCGGTTTCAACTTCTAGGATCCGGTCGTGGCGGCCGTCCTCGCCGACGCGGGGCCGGCCGCCACGCACGTTGCGTATTGATTCCGGGGTCATGATGCTTATGATGCGTCGCGTGATGAGAATGCCTTTCAATAGCAAGCCCCACGCGGCCCGCGTCCTCGCGGCCCTCCTGGTCATGACCGCGGTCGCGCTGCCCAGCGCGACCGCGCACGCGGCGGGCGTGTACTTCACGCGGACGGAGCTCCTGAAGAGCTTCTTCCACGACAGCGACCGCGTGAGCTACAAGACCTTCGACCTCGACGCCGCCCAGAGCCGCCGCATCGCGACGCGCCTCGGCTACGCGGTCACGGGCCGCCGCACCGTCTATTACGGCGAGAAGGACGGCCAGGTGACGGGCTACGCGGTCCTCGACGAGGAGCTCGGGCAGCACAAGCCGATCTCGTTCGGCGTCCTGCTCGGTCCCGAGGGTCAGGTGCAACGGGTCGAGGTCATGGTCTACCGCGAGCCCAAGGGCGAGGAGATCCGCCGCGCCCAGTTCCGCGACCAGTTCGTCGGCAAGGACGCCGAGGCGCCGGTCCGCTCCGGCCACGACATCGTGGCCATCTCGGGGGCGACCATCTCGTCACACTCGCTGTCCGTCGGCGTCAAACGCGCGCTCGTGCTCGTCGACGAGCTGCTGCTCGCGGGCCACAGCGTCAGCGGCGCGCGGTGAGGCTCTTCACCAGCAAGGGCTACCACCTGTCGAGCCTGTCGCCCCTCGCCAAGCTGGTCTACAGCCTGTTTCTGGTGTTCACCGCCGTGGGCCTCTGGACCTCATGGGAGATCTACGCCACCCGCATCGGCGGATCCCTCGACGGCCCGTCCGGGACGCCGAGCGTCGCCGAGCGCTACGTCGCCGGGTCGCGAGCGGACGAGGCGACGACGTCGAGTGACGGCCCCGCGCTCGACCTCCCGCCGGAGCCGGGGATGGAGGCCGCCGGCGCCCCGGTCGAGGACGTCAAGGGGCCGTGGATCCTCGACGTCTTCCATCAGCACACCTTCAGCGTGTCGGTCGTCTTCCTGATCCTCGCGCATCTCTTCATGCTCACCCGCCTCCACGCGGTGACCGCGGGCGTGGTCATCGGCGTCGCGGGCGTGTCGGCGCTCGCCCACGTGCTCGCGCCACCGCTCATTCACGCGAGCGACGGCGGCTGGCTGTGGCTCATGCCGGTGAGCGGCGCGCTGATGGGGGTGAGCTGGACCGCCATGGTGCTGTGGTCGGCCCTCGCGATGTGGTTCCGGGTCGGCGCCCGGCAGGGCTCGCGACCCAACGGCGCGGCCGCCGACGCGAGCTGAGCCCTCCGGACGAGGTGACGCTCAGGCCGTGACCCCCGGGATGAGCAGGTTCTCGTAGGCGATGGGGCGCGTCCCCGCCTCGATCTCCTTCACCATCCGGACGAGCGCCGCGTTCACCGGCGTCGGGACGCCGTGCTTTTCGCCCGTGGCGACGATGTAGCCGTTGATGAAGTCGATCTCGGTCGGCTTCTTGCGCTCGAGGGACTGGAGCGTCGACGACTTGAGGCGGCGGTACTTGAAGCCGACCAGGCGGATGATCGCGTGCCGTCGGAACCGCGCCAGGAGGCCGTCCCCGGCGACGAAGCGGTAGAAGTCGAGCTTGCCGCCGCCGCCCTTCTCGACGTGGATGCCCATGGCGTCGGCGACCGCCATCGCCTCGCGCATCACGGCGATGAAGAGCTCGCGGGCCGGGCGGCGGGCGAGCATCTCGCCGAGCAGGAGCCCGCATACGCCGCCGAGGGTCGTGATGCAGGCGTTGATGATGAGCTTCGAGTAGCGCTCGCCCATGAGGTTGTCGGCGACCCGCGTGGGCACGACCGCCGACAGGAGCGACGCGATCGGCGCGAGGCGGCCGCGATCCCCCTCGAGGACGCCGAGGACGAACTCGCCCTCGGAGGTCATCTCGAGGGTGCCCGGCTCGACCATGGTCGCGCCCCACACGACGACGCAGGCCGCGACGCGGTGCGCGCCGACGATCTCGGCCACCGCGTGCTCGGTGATGCCGTTCTGCATCGTGAGCATCACGCCGTCGTCGGCCAGGAGCGGCAGGCACTCCCGCGCGACGGCGAGCACCTCGGTCGACTTCGTCGCGAGCAGCACGATGTCGAGCGGGCCCTCGAGCTCGCCGACGGTCGCGACCGCGCGCAGCTTCGCGCGATGCTCGCCCCGCACGCCGCGGACGCGGAGCCCCTCCTCGCGCGCCAGGGTCGCGACGGAGGCGTGCTTGGTGACGATCTGCACCGGGTGGCCCGCCTCCGCGAGGAAGACCGCGGTCACCCCTCCGATGGCCCCAGCACCGATCACGGCGATCCTCGGCCCCGACTCCGTCATGCCTCGCCTCCGCGCTGCGTGGCCGCGAGTCCGGCCGCGCGAGGTGAGTGTCCAAGCGCGACGAGGCCGCCGTCAAGGACCCGACGGCGGCCTCCGTCGCGGGCGCTTCGGAGCCACAGGACGCTCGGGTGTTGGAGGCGGCTTCGACACGACGCGATCGCGGAGCGGGTGGCGCGCCGCAAAGCTTGCTGCGGTGCGGCGTCAAGCGCCCGGGTTTGACTTGCCGCAGGCCCTGCGCGACCGTGCGAAGGTCTCCTCACAGCTTCGTTCCAGCTCAAGACACGAGGCCCCTGATGAAGGTCCTTGCCTGGCTCGGTCTCTGCGCCGTCCTCATCGCCGGGTGCGGCGGCACCGACCCCTACCTCCCCGCCCCCCCGCCGGCCCCCGTCGACACCGACGGTGACGGTGTCGTCGACACGGAGGATGCCTGCCCCACCGTCGCCGGCGTCGGCCTCACCGGCTGCCCCCGGGCGGCGACCGCTCGGACGCGCGGCCTCGCGACGAAGCCGCAGCGCTGCGACCGCGACGCCGACTGCCCCGCGGGCCAACGCTGCGTCGAGGACTGCTCCGCCGCGTCGGGGCGCTCCCTGGGCCCGTGGTTGGCGCAGCCCGCGTCCTGCCCTTCGGTCTGCAAGGCCGACCCCGCCGAAGACGACGAGGAGCGCCAGGAGCTCGAGGCCGAGGACGAGGGCGAAGACGAAGGCGAGGGCGACTTCAAGACCCGGCTCGCCAAGCGGATGAAGGAGCCGCCGCGGCCATGGACGCCGCAGCCGCGGCCCGAGCCCAGCGAGCCGTCGACGCCCGCGCCGACGACCGATACGGCCCTCCTCTTCCCCTACGAGACCGTCGCCAAAGGCGACGGCAAGGTCGTGCGCGCCCTCGAGGACGCCGTCGCCGTCCAGGACGAGGCCAACGCCGCGATCGCCGCCGCGTCCGGCTGTGAGAGCCGCGCGCGGGCCCTCGAGCGCTGGGGGCGAGCCAACGCCGCGCGCGCCTCGCGGGTCAATCACCGCGTCGAGCACCTCACCGCGCGCCTGATCTACGACTACACCCCGGAGGAGAAGGGCCTCATCGCCCGCCACGAGCAGGCGTACGAGCGCATGAACGAGCTCCTCCTCGCCGTCTGCGCCGAGGACGGGCCGGAGCTCGAGCGCCTCGGCACGCTCGACCTGGACCTCCGCCACACCTTCCACCGGAGCAAGCCCCGCGAGCCGATGGACGACGTGAAATGCGGCCAACTCCAGGAGCTCCGAGACCGCGCGATGATGGCGCCCGAGACCCTCTTCGGCGAACGCCAGCGAGACGGCAGCTACCTCACCACCGTGGAGCTCCCGGCCTTCGCGTGCTTCGTGAACGCCGGCCCGTGGCGGGACGCTCGGCCGCCGAGCTCGTCGTCGCCTGCCTCGACCTCGGGCGGAGCGGCGATCAGTTCGTGACGCACCCGATCCTGGGCACCCCGACCGACATGTGGCTCTCGCGGACGCAGTACCTCAAGAAGCTCGTCTCGAGCTGCCTCGAGGTGACGTCGTGGGGGCGCTACACCGCCGAGGAGTCGACCCTGAACGAGGTCCGCCTCCGAGCGCCCGATCACACCGTCGACGCCCGCCGCTCCCCCCAGCAGGAAGGCCGCTTCTTCATCTCCATCGTCCGGCCCCGCCGATAGGCGCGGGCGGGGCGTCGGCGCGCCGACGATCCTGTTAGGATGCGGCTCCGACACGCGAAGAACAGGGGGGAGAGATATGGGCGGCGCGGGCGAGCCCCTTCGCGTCGAGGACGTCATCGACTTCGACCTCTGCTGGGCGTACGACCTGAGCGACCCGTGGGGCAACCGCTACGAGCTCAACTGCTACGACTACGATCGCGTCCGCGTCGAGCTCATCGACGCCGACGGGATCGAGCCCGTGCGGTACTGGCCCCACGAGCTCTACACGGCGTTCTCGCAGCCGTAGGGGGTCGCCGACTTCTATTGCAGCACCGCGAGGAGGGCCGGAGCCCAGTTACATCACGCACTTTGGAGCGATGGTGCAGTGTGCTAGCGTCGCCCCATGGGACGTGACCTCCACGGCTTCGCGCTCGGCGCGGCGCTCTGGCTCGGAGGCTGTGCCGCGGGCGCCGACGGTGGTCCCGCCGGTGAGGTGGCCATCTCCGTGGCGCCGCTGCAGCTCGACAGCCTCACGGACGCGACCTACACCCTGGCCGTCTACAACGGGGCGAGCCAGCTGGTCTGGAGCCGCTCGAGCCTGCGCTCGACGGCCTTCGGCGACGGCGCAGGGTCGCTCAGCTACGTCGGCACCTGCGACGCCGACTCGAACCCCAACGTGATCCGACTGACCCTCGAGGAGCTCGAGGGCAGCGGCGGCCCCCTCCCGGTGGGCGACTGGGTGAACCCGACGCCCATCGAGCGGACCTTCCCCTGCGTCGCCGACGAGGACGTCGCCGTCGCCTTCGAGCTCACCGTCCTTCAGCGCGCGCGTCAGGGCTTCTTCGACGTCGCCGTCAGCTTCGACGACGTCTTCTGCTCCGCCAAGCTCGACTGCTGCGTCGAGGAGGGCGGGGCCTGCACCTCGGACATCGCGCTCCTCCACGACGACGCGGGCGCGCGCGGGACCACCTTCGTCCTCGGCTTCGCCTGTACCGCCGGGCCCTTCGGCGACGCCCTCACCACCCTCTGCCTCGACGACCTCGAGCTCGACTGCACCGACCCCGAGGGCGCCGACGCCTTCGACCCGCCCGACCTCGTCCTCAGCCCGGGCGGCGACCCCGCCGGGAACCAATGCACCGCCGGCGCGATGGGGGCATGCACCGACGCGGTGACCGAGCTGTCCGCGGTCCAGGCCGACGACCTCCTCTATCAGCTCGCGGTGTACCGCGGGACCGAGGCGCTCACCTCCGCCGGCGTCGACGCCGAGAAGGTCTACTGGAACGTCGCCCTCGGTGTCCGGCGCCCGGCTGTCGCAGGCTGCCGCCTGCGCGCGCGCGCCACCGCCGACGACGGCCTCGCTCCGGCGCTCACCCTCGGGGCCATCCCCGCCGACCGCGTCTACCCGGTCGTCGTCTGGGACGCCGATCTCGGCGCCTGCCAGGCCGAGCCGCTCACCCTCAACGACCCGACCGCCGCCGTGCGCGCCGAGTACGACGCCGGCGGCGGCGCCTTCGCCAGCTGCTTCGCGCCGCCCGGCCCGCCGACGCCCCCGGGAGAGCGCCAAGCGAGCTGCGTGGGGCTGCCCACCAACGCCACCTGGAACACCGTCGACACGATCACCCAGACCTGGTCCGGGGCCGCCTGGGAGCCGACCGCGACCGCGGTCTTCGACGCGACCCCGTCGACGACCGAGTGCCGCTTCCGCTGCGTCGACAACTACGCCTGGTCCGGCGCCGCCTGCGACCCGATTCCCAACCCGCCGAGCCTCGCGACCCTCATCCCCGACCACGGCAGCCTCGGCGGCCAGGAGGAGACCCTCCTCTGGGGCGCGGGCTTCGTCAGCGGCGCCACGGTCACCATCGGCGGCGAGCCGGCGGCCGTCGTCTCCACGAGCAGCACCGTCCTGCGCGTCATCGTGCCCGCCGGGCTCGTCGACGGGCTCCACGACGTGCGCGTCACCAACCCGGACACGGGCACGGTCACCCTCGTCGGCGGCTACGAGGTGGGTGCGGCCCGGACCGTCACCCACTGCAGGGCCTCGGGGACGACGACGGTCTCGACCGCCGCCTACACCCACGCGTTCACGGCGTCCGAGTGCTACGGCGCCCTACCACCCGCGGACGCGCAGCCCGGGGTCGGCTGGGCGTCGTCGACCGACGGCATCCTGACCTTCCGGGCGTACGCCGGCGCGACGCCGAGTGAGCGGATCCTCTCGAAGATCACCGGCTCGCGAAACTACTTCACGACGTCGGTGTATCTCCCGGCCTCGAACGCGATTCTCTGTAGCTCCACGTTCACCGCCGGCGCGGTCACCTCCATGACGCGGACCTTCACCGCCGCGGACTGCGGGGGCGTCCTGCCCGACGCGTCCTACGTCGGCGTGATCCAGCGCCTCGAGCCCTGCGGCGGCGCCATCACCTTCCGCGTGCTCGACGCCGGCCAGGGGGGCCCGGGCGTCTTCTTCGCCTCGACCTCCACCGTCTGCGCCACCAACTCGGTCCTCAGCGCGGTCTACTACCCCCGGGCCGACGTGATCGTCTGCGCGAAGGCGATCCCCACGGTCGTCGGCGACGGCCTCGCCCAGCTGGACTTCTCGGCCAGCGACTGCGGCGGAACCCTGCCAGACGTCCACTACGCGGCGATGCTGAGGCGGATCCAGGTCTGCGGCGGCGCCCACTCCTTCCGCAGTGACGATCGCTTCACCGCCCCCGGCGCCAGCGTCTGGTCAGCGAGCGGCGGCTTCTGCGCCGGCACCTTCACCGCCGAGGTCGTCTACGTCCGCCTCTGAGCCGTCGTCGGCTCAGAGGCTCCGTTCGACTCCCCGAGAACAGCGCCGCCGGGCCCTTCGACGGGGTGCCGACGGTGCGGCCGTGCTGGCCGAGATCCCCGCGGGCGCCGTGGGTCGGCGCGTTTGACAGCTCGGTCAACGGCCGCTAACAGCGAGGGCTCACCGTCACGATGGAGTCCAGATGCCCCTCCTCGGCCTGCGGTCGGCTTCCGCCGCGCCCCTCCTTGCCCTCGCGGGCACGAGCCTCTTCCTCTCCTGCGCGCTCGCCGCGTGTGGCTTCTCCGGCACGGTCAAGCGCCAGGACCTCAGGGACGCGATCGCCGACAAGGACTACGGCTTTCTGCGCGAGATCTGCAACGGCGAGCACCGCCTCGAGCGCGACAGCTACAAGCGCGACGCTTGCACGGTGCTCAAAGACGAGGACGAGCGGCTCGCGAAAGCCGAGCGCGCCAAGCAGCGCGAAGGGGCGAAGGGCGTGCGCGACTCCTTCACCCTCGAGTCGATGACGTCCTGCGGGCTCGGAGATCAGGGCACGGACGCTGAGTTCTCCAGGGAGGTCGAAGACACCGGGCAGAGCTGGACCGCCATGAGCAACAAGGGCGTCTCGGCGCGGTCACTCTCGCTCTGGGACGAGATCGGCGTCCGCTACCAGCACAGCATCAAAGGAAAGTTCTTCATTGGCCACCTTCGCATGCGCTACCGGGCGGTCTACTGGGAGCCGCGGAGCGGCCACGCGGGGGAGACGGAGCCGGGGCATTGCGTGCGGCACGACGAGCACCATCGCCCGATCCCGTGCCTCATCGGCCGCGAGGTCGGCGTGCAGGACGAGCCCGTCTGCGCCAAGCCCGACGCCAACGGGAAGATCTACTGGCGTCCCGAGATCAGCTCGCTCAGCCTCACCTGGGCGGGCGCGGGCATCCCCGAGGTCGCGGGCGAGTGCCACCGGGCCTGGCTCTCCCTGAGCCCCGATCCCGACGAGCTGCCGCACCTGGACATGGCTCGCCACACCGAGAAGCGCTACGGCCGGGACGACAGCTGCGAGCAGTACGTCATCGAGGCCTCGGCGAAGCCGGTCACCGGCGACGTGACCGGGGACCGCGAGGTCTCCGCCGCCGAGCTGACCGAGGCGCAGGCCCTGATGAGCGAAGGGCCGCTCTACTACCACGCATGCGGCAAGACCGTGCGCATCCCGGACGCCATGCGGGCCGCGATGCGGGACGCGGTCGGCTCGGTGGACCGCGAGGGGGACGGGATCTACATGGATCCCGACGGCTGGGAGCCCATCCAGACCTTCTACGAGATCCCCGACGACCAGCGCTCCTACGCGGGCTACCGATGCTTCCGGACCAAGCGCACCGACGGCGTCACCTGGTGGCCCTGGTAGCCAAGGTCGCCGAGGACCGCCGGTACGAGCGCCCAGAAGCAACGACGCCGGGCCCCCACACGGGGTCCGGCGTCGGCGTCTCGTCCGGGGCGCGCCTCCGGGCGCCGGCGGGCTCAGGCCTGGCGCTTCTCCCGCGACCCTCGACAGCTACGACAACGGCGAGCTCGGGTCGGAACACTGCGACTGACGTCGCGGGTTGAATGCCCTATCGCGAATGGTGGGCTCCCGGCGCGCCACGGTGCGCGGGGAGCCCTCCGGCTGTATACTGCGAGCCGCGGCTCCGCCGCCCCCCACTCCCAGCCCCAAAGGACGCCCGATGAAGACCTCGCTGGCCCTCGCGGCCTTGTTGTTCCTGTGTGGTCTGAGCGCGCCCGCGCTCGCGCAGGTGAAGATCGGCTACACGAACGTGGAGCTCATCCTCGCGTACATGCCCGAGTCGCGGGCCGTCGAGAAGGGGCTCCAGACGTTCGAACAGAAGCTCGCGACGAAGCTCAAGGCCCAGGAGGGCTTCGCGCAGGGCAAGCTCGCCGAGTACCAGGACCTCGAGGCACGGGGGAAGCTGACGCCGGAGCAGCGGGCCGAGCGGGAGCGCGAGCTGCAGAAGCTGGACGAGGAGCTGAAGAAGGCGGGGGCGGACGCCGAGTACGAGCTCGCGACCAAGCGCCAGCAACTCCTCGATCCGGTGCTCCAGAAGCTGCAGAACGCCATCGACGAGGTCGCGAAGGCCGGCGGCTACACCCTGGTCCTGAATCAGACGACGAGCGCCGGCGTGTCGACCATCCTGTACGGCCCGCCCGAGGACGACCTCACCGAGCGCATCCTGACAAAGCTCGGCATCCCGGTGCCGAAGGAGGAGCGGTGATGAAGGCGCTCGTCATCGCGGCCTTTGCGCTGCTCCTCGTCCCTGCGGTCGCCCGTGACGCCGAGGCGGCGGAGCCCAAGGTGGGCTACACGAACGTGGAAGCGCTCTTGGGCTACCTCCCTGAGTCGAAGGCCATGCAACAGCAGCTCGAGGTCCTCGAGAAGAAGCTCCTCGAAAGACTCCAGATCAAAGAGCGCTACTACCAGTCCAAGCTGCAGACCTACGCGGAGATGGAGCGCGAGCAGAGGTGGCCCTCGCAGGAGGCCAAGGCCGCCCTCGAGCGGGAGCTCGAGAAGCTCCAGAAAGAGCTCCAGGACGGGCTGAAGGCGGCGGAGGAGACGCTCGCGCGCCGCCGGAGGGAGCTCCTCGCGCCGATCCAGGCCAAGTTCCAGGCAGCGGTCGACGCCGTCGCCGTCGAGGGCGGCTACACCTACATCCTGAACCAGGCGGGCGGGAACGGCGTCCCGAGCATCCTCTACGGCGTCGAGAGCGCCGACGTCACCGTGGCGATCTTGAAGAAGCTCGGGATCCGGGTGGGGGCGGAGTGACGGCCGGGGCCGCCCCGAATCGCTGGCTCCACCTCCGCCCCCCTCACCGAGACCACCGACCCCGCCCGCGGGCCGACGACCCACTGGCGCCCGGTGCTGACGCTCGAGCGCCCGGCTCCCGACTCGCCTCGCGCTCCGGGCTGACGCCGGACTCGATCCGGGACGTTCCAGCTTTACAGGAGAGCGCTCGAACCGTCACCGTGGCGACATGAAGATCGCCACTATCTTCGGGCTTCTCCACCTCCTCGTCGCCGCCACGGCGCCCGACGCCCGCGCCGAGTTCGTCCCCAAGACGTTCTCCTGCGACATCGCCGCCGACGCGCTCGCCTATTACGCCGGGCAGAGCCAATGCCTGGCGACGCCGCGCCCCGGGGTCGCCGACTTCCGCGCCATGGTGCTCGCCGCGTTCCCGTCCACCGGCGACCTCGGCATCATGCGCGGCTGCAACGTCGGCGGCGACAGCGAGCACAAGGAGGGGCGCGCCTGGGACTGGGCGGTCAGCGTCTACGATCCGAGCGACAAGGCGATCGCCGACGCCTTCCTCGCCCAGCTCCTCGCGACCGACGGGTGCGGCAACAGCTACGCCCTCGCCCGGCGCTTCGGCATCATGTACATGATCTGGAACAAGAAGATCTGGAAGGCCTACAAGCCCTGGGCCGGCTGGGCGGCGTACACGGGCTCGAACCTCCACACGGATCACGTCCACTTCAGCTTCTCCTGGGACGGCGCCAACGAGGACACCACCTGGTGGACCGAGGAGGGCGCGCCCCCCGAGGACGAGGAGCAGCCGGTCTGCACCTCCTCGGCGGTCGGCGCCGCCGCGGGCGAGCCGTTCAAGGACATGCCGCCGGGCAGCTTCGGCCACGACGAGGCGATAGCCCTCCTCGAGGCGGGCATCACCCACGGCTGCCGGAGCGATCCCGACCCGCTCTTCTGCCCCAACTGCCCCGCGACCCGCTACCAGGCGGTCGTCTTCGTGCTGCGCGCGATGGGCGCCGACGTGTCCAGCCCCCCGGCGACCTCGTCCTTCACCGACGTGCCGACCAGCGTCTGGTACTGGCCCTACGTCGAGAAGGCCAAGGCCCTCGGCCTGACCCACGGCTGCACCGCCACCGAGTTCTGCCCCGACGGCGAGACGACCCGCGCCCAGATGGCCAAGTTCCTCGTCCAGGGCGCGGGCTGGGCGCTCGTCGACCCGGCCACGCCGACCTTCGCCGACGTCGCCAAGGGCTCGACCTTCTACAAGCATATCGAGACCTTGAAGTCGAAGTGCGTCACGAATGGCTGCGGCGACGGCACCAACTTCTGCCCCACCGACTCCCTCACGCGCGCCCAGGCCGCGATCTTCATCGCGCGCACCTTCGACCTCGACAACGCCAACGGCTGCCTCGACTACTGCGACCCGAGCCTCTGCAACGAGGGCGTCCAGTGCGGCGCCTGGGGCGCGTGCGGCGGCTTCAGCGACGCCTGCGACGAGACCGGCACCCGCGCCCGCACCTGTCGCGACTTCGACGACTGCAGGTCGACCTCCCTCGACGCGACCTGCGGCGCCTTCGACGTGAGCGAGACCGGCGCCTGCTCCCGCGACACCGACGGCGTCGTGGCCGCCCCCTACGGCGCCTGGAGCGCCTGCGGCGGCTTCGACGATGCCTGCGACACGACGGGGACCCACACCCGCACGCGGGTGATCTGCTCCGCCGGCGCCGCCCTCGAGGAGAGCCAGACCGAGGCCTGCACCCGCACGGTCAGCGGCTGCGAGCCGGCCGACGTGGTCGAGGACACCGGCGGCGGCGAGGACACGGCCGTCGCGGCAGACACGGCCGTCGCCGAAGACACGGCCGCGGGGGACACCGGGGCCGCGCCCGCCGACGTCGCGCCCGTCGAGGACTCGGCGGCGGCCGGCGACGAGGACGCGGATCCAGGCGCAGACAGCGTCGTGGACACCGGCGCCGGCGACGTCACGGTCTCGGTGGACGTGCGCACCCGCTCGGACGCAGGGGGCTGCGCGGGTGGCCCCGCCGGCTCCGGAGCCGGGCTGCTCCTGGGCCTCGCCGGCCTCCTCGCCGCCCTCTGGCGGCGGCGCCGCGCCCGCGGCTCGGCGGGAAGCGCAATCGCTGATCCAGCCTAGCGCCGTAGCGGCAGACAACCCAGCCCTCAGGCGTCTCCCGGTCGAGAGCGAGCGGCGGGTCCCGGGCCAACCGGAGCGTTCGTCGTGTTCGTGCCCGACCCTGCGGCGAGCGCCCGCGCACCCCTACCCCTTGCCATCGCGGCCCGCGGGCGCGACGGTGGGCTGCGAGCAACCTCGCTTCGGAGGGAACCATGAAGTGCCTGCTGATGGGCGGGAGCGGTGAGGTCGGTGGGGCCGTGGCCCGGGCGCTGGTCGCGAGCGACGCGTGCGCCGGGTTGACCCTGCTGGGGCGCCGCGCGGTCGCGTCGCTGGAGGGCGAGCCGAAGGTGGCGCAGGTCGTGGTCGACACCGACGCCGACGACTTCGAAGAGGTCGTCAGGAGCACCGCGGAGGGGCACGACGTCGCCATCAGCTGCCTCGGCATCGGCAGCGGGACCGCCAGGATGTCCGAGGCCCAGCTGCTAGCGGTCGAGGTCCACCTGCTGGGTCGCTATGCCCGCGGCTGCAAGGCGGCCGGGATCGAGGTCTTCGAGCTCCTGACGGCCGTCGGGGTCAAGACGGCGTGGGCCGACTCCCGGATCAAGGCGTTCCGGGTGATGGGCAAGAAGCTCGCGACCGTACAGGAGGTCGGCTTCGAGAAGCTGGCGGTCTTCGAGCCCGGGATGATCGTCGGCAACGCCCACACGCCCCGCTGGCTCGCCTTCTTCACGGCCGCCATCCCGGACGCCCTCGGCTGGGGGAACATCCACCAGGACCAGCTCGCGCAGGCCTTCGTGGCCCACCTGACGAAGCGGGCGCCCACACAGACCGAGCCGGTCGTGCACTACGGGAACAAGGCGATGAAGGCGCTGATCGCCGAGTGACAAGCGGCTCTTCCTGGGGCTAGCGGATCCAGGTCGCGGTGAAGGGGAACCAGGTCGGGTTGGGGGTCCAGAAGGGCTGGTGGAAGAACCCTTCCAGGTAGCTGCCCGCCGCGAGCCAGTGGACGCCGGCGCCGTTGGTGCACGAGTGGTACATGAGCGGCCAGCCGCCGAGCGGGGGTTGGCCCCCGCAGTCGTTGCGCGCCGCCCAGATCCAGGTGCCGGTCCAGTCACCGCCCCGGTCGGTCGCGTAGTAGTCGCCGCGGTGCCAGTCGCCGCCGGTCTGGAGCGCGGCGATGGGGTAGGTGTTGGCCGAGAAGACCGTCTGGTCCCAGGTGCCGAAGGTGGCGCCCACGGTCAGGCGCACGCCGCTCGACACGAGGGCGACCGCGCGGACCGTCGGCTCGGGCAGGTACTTGCACTTGTCCGCGGGGCCGAGGGTCGAGACGACGCCGATGCTCGCCGTGGGGCAGGGCGCGCCGCCCACGGACAGCAGGGTCCAGCCGCCGCCATCGGTCGTCATGTCGCAGTAGGCGTCGAAGGCGGCGACGCCCGCGGGGGCCAGGGTGTAGGTCCCACTCTGGGTCTGGCCGAGGGTCTTGAGCGCCTGGCAGCTCGTCTGCGGGGCGGCGCAGGCGCCGTAGGCGTAGCAGTAGCCCGACGCGCAGTCGGCGTGCGAGGCGCAGCTGCCCTCGCGGACCCACACCTCCAGGCCGTTACCCCAGTGACCGTCGATGGCGTCGTCGTGCCAGGCGTTGCTGTCGTAGTTCGAGGTCGAGCTACAGACCGCGTCGAAGTTCGGTGACGCGTCGAGGTTCTGCCGCATGTGGATGTTGCCGCTGGCGGTGTAGCCGTAGTGCGAGAGGTGCATGCCGTCGAAGTTCGTCGTCCCGCCGATGTTCCCCTGGATGTCGCCGGTGCTGCAGTTCTGGGTCATCGCCACATCGGAGCAGACCTGCGTTGCGGCGTGCGCCGTCGAGGACATCCAGTCCCAGAAGCCGCCGTCGACGGTCTTGAACCACTGCGCGGTCTGCGCGGTGTCGTCCTCGGCGACGATGCGGAAGCGGGAGAGGCCCGGCTGGGCGGTGAGGCCGCTCAGGCGCGCCTGGCCGTGGGAGGCCTGGCCCGGCACGCGGTCCTTGTAGCTGGTCGCGTCGAGGAGGCTCGCCTCGTCCCGGAGGGTCCGGAACCAGCCGTCGGGCTCGTCGAGCGCCGTGTCGGCGCCCTGCCGGTGGACCTTGGCGACCAGGGTCCAGCCGCCGCCGTCGTTCACCATGTCGCAGTAGACCTCGACGGGGCCGTTGCCCGGCGGCTCGATCGTATAGGCGCCGCTGGTCGTCTGGCCGGCGTTGTAGAGGCTCAGGCAGCTGGTCTGGACGGCGAGGCAGGTGCCGTTGGCCTGGCAGTAGCCGCTGGTGCAGTCGGCGTCGGTCGCGCAGGTGTCCTCGCGGATCCAGTAGAGGCCGGCCATCTGGGCGCCGGTCACGCCGTAGACGGTGTTCGCCTGGTGGACGTAGGCGAGGTCGTGGGTGCCGGTGGAGTAGGTGTGGGGCATCCAGGAGGCGGCGGGATCGCCGCCGACGGTCGAGGTGCCGATGATGCCGGCGTCGCCGTAGCGGCGCGCCTCGGGGACGGTCATCCCGCAGCCCGACGGGCCGAATTCGTAGCCGCCGCAGCCGCTGTAGAGGTTGCCGGTGGCGTCGCCGCCGAAGGGGAGCCAGAAGAGCTGGTCGTCGCTCGTGTCCCAGGTGATCCCGGTGGTGTTGACGAGCTCCTGGCGGTCGTCGAGGGGCCAGACGCGGGAGGCCTCGGGCGTCGTCGGGGCCTGGGTCGTGTAGCCGTTGTAGTCGAAGCCGTAGTGGACATCGAGCTCGGCGGCAGGGCTGGCCCAGGTGCCCTTGAAGAGCTGCTGACGGAGGCGGTAGTGCTTGCCGGTCACGAGGTAGTCGGCCCAGTCGGCGCTCTCGATGACGTACGACGCCAGGTAGTCGGGCTCGGGGGTGGTGGGGGTGCCGTCGGAGGCGCCCTCGATCCACAGGGCGTTCTTGAAGTAGGCGTCGTAGGTCGTCTGGGGGAGGCCGTCGATGCCCTGGTTCTGGGTGAACTTCGCCATCAGCATCCAGCCGCCGCCGTCGTGGGCGGGATCCATGTCGCAGTAGAAGTCGCCGACGGCGACGACGCCCGCGCCGTCGGGATCGATGGCGTAGAGGCCGCTCGTGGTCTCGCCGTGGGCGAGGGCGTCCATGCAGCTCGTGTAGACGGTCTTGCAGGTGTCGGCGACCTCGTCGCAGGACTCGGTGACCGGCGTGCAGGGGGCGCTGGCGGTGGCGCAGGCGCCGGCGGCGCAGGTCTCGGCGCCGTTGCAGAAGGCGCCATCGGAGCAGGAGGTGCCGTCGAGCTCGAGGTTGTCCTGGCAGAGACCGCTACCGTCGCAGGTGTCGGCGTGGTCGCAGGTGCTCTCGCTCGCGTCGCCGCAGGCGGCGCCGGCGGTGACGAAGCCATTGTCGGTGCAGGCGCCGAGCCCGTCGCAGGTGTCGTCGACCACGCACGCGCCCCCCTGATCGCCGCACGGCGCGCCCGCGTCCTTGTGGTTGTCGAGGCAGGCGCCGGCGCCGTCGCAGGTGTCGGCGCTGGTGCAGGCGTCGACCGTCGCGTCGCCGCAGGCGGTGCCGGCGCTGACGAAGCCGTTGTCGGTGCAGGCGCCGGCGCCGTCGCAGGTGTCCTGGACGACGCACTCGGTGCCAGCGTCGCCGCAGCTCGTGCCTGGGGGCTGGTGGTTGTCGAGGCAGGTGCCGGCGCCGTCGCAGGTGTCGGGGGCGGTGCAGGCGTCGTCGGTGGCGTCGCCGCAGGCCACGTCGAGGGCGAGGGGGGCTTGGCCGCAGGCGCCGGCGACGCAGGTGCGCTCGGTGCAGTCGTTGCCGTCGTCGGGGCAGTCGCTCGGGGCGAGGCAGGCGACGCAGCCGCCGGCGCCGTCGGGGAAGTAGCCGCCGTCGCAGGTCGCGCAGACCGAGTCGGTGCCGTCGGTGCAGGTCGGCGTGACGGCGCAGTTGGCGACGGCGTCGCAGACGCCGGCGCAGGCGGGGCCCCAGAAGCCGTCGGCGCAGTCGCAGGTGTCGGGGGCGGAGCAGACGCCGCCGTTCTCGCACGGGGTGGCGCACTGGGGGGTGACGCAGTTGGCGCCGTCCTCCCAGCCGGGGAGGCAGGCGCAGACGTCGGTCGCGACGCAGTCACCGCCGTGGGCGCAGGTGGGGTTGCAGATGGCCGCCGCGGCGCGCAGGACCTGCTGGGTGGCGGGCTCGTAGCGGGAGGCGATGTAGATGGGGTCCGGCCCCCAGGTGAAGGCGTTGAGGGCTGGCAGGTAGCCGAGGTAGTTCGTGGCGACGTAGCCGTCGGCCTGGTTGACGGCGTGGGTGGTGCAGACGCGCCCGGCGCTGTTGCTGATCGGGACGCTCCAGTCGATGACCGGGTAGACCGAGCCCTCGGGCAGGGGGAAGCCGTCGACGGTCTGGGGCCAGGCCCAGTCCGAAGCGGTCGCGCGGGCGACGAGGGTGCAGGCGCCCGCCGCGGCGAACTTGGTGTCGTCGAGGCCGAGGGAGATGTTCCAGTAGGCCTTGCCGGCGAAGCCCTCGACCCCGCGGAAGACCGAGGCGCCGAAGAGGTAGTCGTCGGCGTTGGCGTTGGGGGAGGCGTGGGTGTCGACGTTGCCGAGGCTGGTGGGGTCGATGCGGACGTCGGCGGCGTAGCCGGAGCACTGGATGACGATGTCGTCCATGTACAGGTAGGTCTGGCCCGCGGGCGCGCCGGTGCAGGCGAAGCCGAGGACGGCCGTCATGTCGCGGGCGCCGCTGGCGTTGTGGAGCAGCTCCAGGTCTCCGCCGCCGTCGCGCTCGCAGTCGAGCTTGGCCGAGCAGAAGATGTCGCTGAAGTTGACCGCGACGTCGAAGAAGCCCTGGCTCGCCTCCTGGACGATGGTGATGTCGAACGTCACGGCGACGTCGGTGTTCTCGACGCAGACGATCTCGCGGGTGAGCGCGTTCGGGAGGGTCGGGTTCTGGTAGGTGGCGGGATCGACGGTCCCGGAGGCGTTGGTCAGCTCGAGGAGGGTCAGCTTGACGGTGTTGACGCCGCCCGGGACGTCCGCGTCGCAGGTCCCGACGTAGGCGATCGAGCCGGCGCCGTCGCCGTACTGCGACGACGTCAGGGTCTTCGTCCAGACGGTCTCACCCGCGCCGGCGGCGGCGTTCGTCACCTCGAGGGTGTAGGTCGCGTCGGTCACGCCCTCGAGGCTCAGGGCGGCCACGTCGATGCCCAGACGCCCGGTCGGCCCCGGCGCCGGGGTCTCCTGCAAACAGCCGGAGAGTGCGATGGAGAGCGCCAAGCCGGCGCCGAGGATGCGACTCACGGGGACCCCCGAGTCTCCGCGCGCGAGGAGACCGTAGGCGTGCTGTTGGGTGGGCGCCTGCAGAACCGAAGGCGGCCTCACTATACTTCACTTCTCGGCACTGCACAGTCCGAGGCGCGAGACCTCGGTTACGGGCCGCCATTGGTCTCTACACAGCGGATGTGTCGCGCCGCGGCATGATCTCGCGATCCGCGCAGGATCGGCCGGCCGAGGGCGGTCGCAGGGGCCGCGCCAGCTTCGCCGCCAAGAGGCCGGCGCTCGGCCAGGGGCCGTCAGGGGGCGGTCGGCGCCGCGGTTTCTTCTCGGCGCGCGATCTGGTCTAGTGACCGCGCCAGCACGCGCGCTGAGCTCACGGCGCCTCCGGCTGACCGGGCCGCGGACCGAAGCGAGTGCCGGGCGTTGTGCTCGGAGCGCGGTTGGTCGACCATCGAGCCTCCCCCGTCACTCCTCACCGTCACCCCGGAGTAGACCCATGCGCTCGCCAAAGCACCTCGTCCTCGCCGCCCTCTCGCTCGCCCTCGTGCTCGCCCTGCCCCACGGCGCCTTGAGCGCGCCGGAGACGGCCAAGCCGTTCAAGGCGCGGTTGAACATCGACGGCAACAAGAAGCCGATCCAGGCGTCCCTCGTCCGCCTCGTCGTGATGAGCAACACCGACAACGCCCCGCAGTGCTCGACCACCACCGAGCCGACGGTCGGCGGCGGGACCATCACGACGACCAAGAGCGGTGGCACCACCACCGAGACGATCTCGTACCCGGGCGGGCGGACCCGGACGACCACGACCTCGCCTGACGGCACCACGACGACCACGGACACCATCCCCGACGGCGAGGGCGGGTCGACGACGACCACGACGACCACCAAGCCCGACGAGAAGTAGGAGCCGGACGGTGGGGCCGCGCCGAGCGCCCCACCGCCCGCCCGCCGCGGTGGCAGCGGCGTCCCGCGTGCTATCTTCCGGCGGTCATGGAGTGGCCCGGCGGTAGGGCGACCGGCTTGGGACCGGTAGGGCGCGGGTTCGAATCCCGCCTCCATGTCCAGACCTCGGAGAAGTTCAGCGGTGAACGCCCGGCTCGTAGCCGGGAGGACTTCAGCTTCGAGGTGCGCGCCCGCGCCTCGACCGGTGCCGTGAGCGCGCCGGCAGCGTTGAGCCCCGCCGGCCGCGCCGGAGCCCCCGGCCCGGGAATTCGGTCAGAGGACGCCCTCGTCCGCACCGGGCGCCGAAGCGCCCGCGGAGCGTGACTGAACCACCGGCGCCGAGGCGCCGGGCGACATCAGCCGGCGGTGCCGAGGAGCGCCTTGG
>SBGO01000370.1 GCA_006226565.1 Deltaproteobacteria bacterium
CCGCCGCAGGCCGCGGGCGCGGGTCGAACGCGACCCTGGCGCCCGCGGCCCGGCCGACGTCGCCGGGCCACGTCCCGGGGTGGCGTGGCGCATCGGGGAAGCGCCGTGGTAGACATGGGGAAAGGACGTTCCAGACGAGGTCCCCATGCGCGTTCGATGGTCGATGATGGTGACGTGTGCCCTGGCCCTGGCGGCGCTGACGACCGCCTGCGGCGGCGACGAGGAGAGCGCCGCGGACACGGCGGCGGGTGACGCCGACGCGATCGACGACGCGGCGGACTCGGTCGAGAGCGATACCTTCGCCCAGCAGCCGATCATCGACATCGAGCCGGTGGTGAAGACCTGTGAGGACGCGCCGGCGCTGGACGCGCGGAGCTTCTCGGCGACCATCCGCCGCGGCAGCTACGGGATCCCGCAGATCATCGGCAGCGACGTCCCCAACGTCCTCTTCGGCCAGGCCTACGCGATGGCGGCGGACCACGTCTGCACCATGGCCGACCAGTTCGTCATGGTGCGCAGCGAGCGCGCCCGCTACTTCGGGCCCGGCGCCGACGACGCCAACGTCGAGAGCGACTTCGGCTGGCTCGCGCTGGGCGTCATGGACAAGGCGCGCTGCGCGATGAGCGGGATGAGCGCGACCACCCGCGAGGCGCTGCGGGCGATGGCCGCCGGCTACAACCAGTACCTCGCGGACACCGGGATCGAGAACCTGCCCGCCGAGTGCGCCGGCGCCGACTGGGTCTTCCCGGTCACGGAGCTGGACGAGGCCGCGTTCGTGCTCGCGGTGGCCGAGCGCGCCTCGGGGCAGCCCCTGCTCTCGCTCATGGCCAACGCCACGCCGCCCGCGACGACCGCCTCGGCCGGCCCGACGTCCTTCGATCCGGCCACGCTCGCCCTCGGGTCGCGGGACCAGAAGCCCCTCGCGTCGAACGGCTGGGGCATCGGCAAGGACCGGAGCGAGAAGGGCCGCGGGATGCTCTTCGCCAACCCGCACTTCCCCTGGGAGGGGTCGCTGCGGCTCTGGGAGTCGCAGCTCACGGTGCCGGGCGAGCTCAACGTCCACGGCGTGACCCTGGTCGGCGCGCCGGCGGTCCTCATCGGCTTCAACGAGCACATGGCGTGGACCCACACGGTGTCCGCCTCGCAGCGCTTCAACCTGTACGTCGTCACCCTCGACCCGTCCGATCCGACGATCTACCTCGTCGACGGCGAGCGCCGCCGCATGTCGCGCCGGACCGGTCGGGTGGCGGTCAAGCAGCCCGACGGCAGCCTCACCGAGCAGGAGCGGACCTTCTACGCCTCGGAGTACGGGCCGATGCTGAGCGTGGCGCCGCTGAACTGGAACCCGGTCTTCGCGCTCACCTACCGCGACGCGAACTTCGACAACGACGAGGTCATCGACCAGTGGCTCGGCATGGACGCCGCCACGGACTTCGCCGAGTGGAAGGCGGCCTTCGAGAGCCAGGGCGGCATCCCGTGGGTGAACACGATGTTCGCCGACGACCAGGGCAACGCCTTCTACACCGACGCCACGCCGGTCCCGAACCTGAGCGACGACGCGCTCGCCTGGTACGCCCGCGCCCTCGCCGGCGGGGAGACGGGCACCGCGGCCTCCATCGCCGCGCTGGCCGCCGGCAGCTTCGGCGCCTTCACCTTCGACGGGAGCCGCTCCGACCACGCCTGGGTCGAGGCCGCCGGCGCCCGTGACCCCGGGCTCATCCCGTTCGCCGACGCGCCGCAGCTGCTCCGCACCGACTACGTGATGAACGCCAACGACAGCCACTGGCTGACCCACCCGGACGCGCCGCTCGAGGGCTTCTCGCCGCTCTACGGCCCCGAGCGCACGCGGCGGACCTTTCGCGCGCGGATCCAGCTGAAGGAGCTCGCCGAGACGGGCGCCGACGGCTTCAGCGGCGAAGACGGCAAGATCAGCTTCGAGGAGCTCAAGGGCGCGCGCGACAACGGCCGCGCGCTCCTCTCCGAGATGCTCCGGGACGACGTCGTCGCGCGCTGCACGGGCGTGGCCGAGGTCGACGTCGACGGCACCACCGTGCCGATCGCCGACGCCTGCGCCGCGCTCGCCGCGTGGGACGGGCGGCTCCGCACGAGCAGCGCCGGCGCGCCGCTGTGGCGCGAGTTCCTGAGCGGCCTGAACGCGCTGAACGCGCTCTCGTCGACCTTCCCGGTCGCCTTCGACCCCGACGACGCGGTGGCCACGCCGAGCGGGCTCGTGCCGCTCCCCGAGAGCGGGCCCGATCCGGTGCTCGTCGCGCTCGGTAGGGCGGTCCAGGACCTCGCGGCCGCGGGCTTCGCCCCCGACGTCACCCTCGGCGAGGCCCAGTACACGCTCAAGGGCGACCAGCGCCTGCCCATCCCCGGCGGCCTCGGCATGGAGGGCGCCGCCAACATCGTCACCTACTCGCGCGACACGACGACGCTGCTCGCGAAGATCCCGCGCGCGCCGGTGGTGAGCTCCCGGACCGGGCTGACCGAGGACGGCTACCTCGTCAACTACGGCACGAGCTTCGTGATGGTGGTCGAGTTCACCGACGACGGGCCGCGCGCCGAGGCCGTCCTGACCTACTCGCAGTCCGGCGACCCGGCCTCGCCCCACTTCGCCGACCAGACGGCGATCTTCTCCGCCGACGGGTGGCGCCCCATCCGCTTCACCGACGACGACATCGCCGCCGACCCCGAGCTCACGACCCTCGAGGTCTCGACCGACTGACAGAGCTGCCCCCTCGAGCCGCGACACCGGCCTCGAGGACTGTGGGTGTCCCCGAGGCCATCGCGACTGCCCCACAGGTGCGTCAGAGCTTTCCGGCACGCAACAGCGGGGCGATCGAACCACAGAGGACACGGAGGACGCGGAGGGCGCTCTCTCCGCGTCCTCCGTGACCTCTGTGGTTCGAGAAATCGGGATGTCACCCTACCGACGCTCCAGCGACTGCCTCGTCCCGCCCGTACGCACCGCGAGTACCGCCGAGAGCCCGCCACCGACGGCAACGCCTGCATGAACGAGAACGCCCCGGGGGCGACGCTCTTGCGTCACGCCCGGGGCGCTTGGGTCTCGAAGGGGCGCGGGAGTCGCCGCGCGCCCCGCGGCTACTTCGCGGTCGCCGAGAGGGACCAGCTGCGGAGGACGCCGACGTCCTGGCCCGCGCGGTCGCTGACGGTGAGGGTCCAGGTGCCGCGGGTGCTCATCCCGTAGAAGCCGTCGACCCTCACGGTCTCGTCGAGGTCGCGGCCGTTGGCGCCGTCGCGGTTCCAGACGACCGCCTCGACGCCGTCCTTCGCGAGGACGACGTAGAGGTCGCCGACGTAGCTGTGGGCGATGTCGAGGTGCACCGAGAGGGTGTCGATGGCGAGGTCGTCCTCGACGTCGAGGGTCGAGCTCACGCCGTTCTCGTCGTTGTCGGGGATGTCGAGCGCGGGGCTCGCGTCCCAGGTGTGGACGTCGGGGTTGACGACCGGGTCGACGCCGCCGCAGAGGGAGCCGCCGCCGGGGGCGAAGCAGTTCTCGCGCACGCCGCTCATGCCGAAGGTCGAGTCGCCGACGCGGCTGCGGACGGCGCCGAGGATGTCCTTCCAGGAGACGCGGTAGCCGTTGCCGAGGGCCACGAGGAGCTTGCCGAGGAAGGGGCCGGCGTAGTCGTTGGCCGGCGCCGAGACCTCGACGGTCGAGGACATGATGTCGACCTTGCCCCAGTCGCCGTCCTTGCCGGCGAGGATCGGGGCCACGTAGTACTCGTAGCCGAGGCAGCCGCCGTACAGGTAGATCTGGTAGAAGTCGGGGTAGGTCGGGCGGGACCAGAAGTCGCTCGCGCCGAGCATGCTGTGGCCGTCGTAGGCGACGATCTCGTGCTCGGAGATGGCGCGCTGGAGGTTCGGCAGGTTGGCGTAGTCGCCGAGGCCGGAGAAGTCGGTCGGGCCGTAGAGGTCGATCTGGACGACGGCCTCGCCGACGATCTTCTCGAAGCGGCGGCCGACGGGCGGGTTCTCGATCTCCTTGAAGTCCGCCTGCAGCAGCCACGTGCCGAAGCGCTTCATGTTGCGGACGCCGGCCTCGCGGTCGTCGATGGGCCCGTCACCGATCTGGCCGAAGAGGACGACCATCGTGACCTGCCCGTCGGCGACGAGCTGGTCGTACTCGGGGTAGGTGACCGTGACCGGCAGGAGCTTGCTGACCGTAAGCTTCATCTGCTGCAGGCGCGCGGTGCAGCCGGCCTTGTCGGGGTTCCAGACGTACCAGTAGACCGACTGGGAGACGCCGATGTGGCCGTCGTCGTCGGCGCAGGTCTTGCCGGCGTCGGCGAAGATGGAGAACGGCGCGACGGGCACCGGCGCCTCGAAGGTGTCGCCGACCTCGACGCCCTCGGCGTAGCGGTGGAGGAGGACCGCGTTGATGCCGCGGATCCGGAAGTGGGTCTTCTTGGCGTCCTCGACGGCGCCGGCGTCGCCCGCGGCGATCCACTCGCCGTCGACGAGCCACTCGACGCGGTTGCGCGAGGTGGCCTGCTCGGCGAGGGACTCGATGTAGAGCGAGCCCTTGTTGCGGAAGTACGTCATCGCGTACTGGCCGAGGATCGCGGGCCCGGTGGCCTTCTGGTAGCTCGACGCCTCGATGTCCGCCTCGAGGTCGATCTCCACCTCGATGCCATCGGGGTTGTAGTACTGGGTGTCGGCCTTGCCCGCCGAGGCGCCCGGATCGAGGAGCGGGTTGGTCCCCTCCTCCTCGACGGGGGTCGTCCCGCCGCTGTCACAGGCTCCGAACGACAGCACCAGCGCCGACGCGAGCAACCACGAAGTCGAGAGCTTCATTGCGATCTCCTCAGGGGGTTGGCGCGCGTGTAGCACATCGCGCGCCCCCGTGGCGAGGAATCGACCGCGTTCGTCAGGTCTCGGCGGGCGCCGGCGGCGCGAGCTTCATCCGGAAGAGCGGGAGCAGGCTGTAACTGACCAGCGTCCCGCCGACGGCGGCGACCAGGGCCGCGCCGAAGACGGCGGCGGTGATGTGGCCGGGGGCGAACCAGACGCCGAAGAGGACGGTGAAGATCGGCGCGCTCGCGGCCAGCGTCGAGAGCCAGGAGCGCTGGCGGCGGCGGTTCGTCGCCTCGATGATCAGGGCGAAGAGCGCGATCACGCCGCCGGCCACGGCGGGCAGCACCGGCGAGGGCGGCGCGGTGTGGACCTCGACGTGGGCGGGCCAGGAGAGCGTGCCCCGCTGCGGCTCGTGGGTGATGACGCGGCCGCCGGCCGAGAGATCGGCGACGACCGGCCACACGAGGTCGCGGCGCTTGACCTCTTTGCCCCCGCCGCGGCCGCTGCCCTTGGTCGTCTGGGTGTCGAGCCGGCCGAGGCGATGGAGCGGCTCGGTCCCGGGGCGCGCCTCGAGGGTCAGGTTCACGGCCGTGCTCGTCGAGCCGTAGGCCGGCTCGCCGTGGAAGTAGACGCGGTAGGCGGCGGGGCCGTCGCCGACCGGCGGGATCGTCAGGACGGGATCGTCGACCGCGATGTCGGCGGCGGCGATCTGGCCGCCGGGGCCGAGGATGGACCACGGCGACCACACCCCGACGACCAGGGCGAGCACGATCCCCACGGCGCCGAGGACCTTGAGCCGCGGGCTCGCCGCGACGTGGCGGACCTGGAGCCAGACCGCGCCGCCGGCGCCGACCACGACCGCGATGCCGAGCGGAACGCCGACGTAAGCATCGGGGATCACATCAAAATACCACCCAGCGCCGACGGCGGCCGCGACCACGATCAGCAGCAAGGGGCGGATCCAGCTTTCCCAGGGGCTCTCCAAGGCCTTCCTCCTTCACGTCGGCCGGGACGCGGTCAGAAGCGGTGCGCGCTCTAGCACGTCTCGGGGGACGACGTCGCGAAATCGGTGCGCCGCGCCCCGCAACCAGGAGCCGCGTCGGCCACCAAGTGTGACCCGAGCGGGTGCTCGCTCGGGTGGTGGTTGACATCCGAGGGCCGCTGGTCCGAGACTCGGAGGACTGAGCGCGCAGGTGGTGGTCGACGAATGCTGGAGCGGCTTCGGAGGTTGTTGAGGCCCGACCGGCGACGGGACGAGGCGTCGACCACCTATCGGCTGTGCCGGCTGCGCCACGCGACGCTGCACCCGGGCGCGTCCCTGTGGACCCCGGGGGTCGGCGGCGGCAACCTCGGCGTGGGCGCCGCGGAGGCGCTCGACGACGTGGGGATCGGCGGCGAGCTGGTCGTCGGCTTCCAGGTCCGCGCGCGCGAGCCGGTGCACCCGCACGCGGTGCTGGCGCGCATCGAGGAGGTCCGCCCCTTCCCGCCCGACTGGGACCCCGAGGGGCTCGGCGCCTCCCAGCGCTACCTGCTGGTCGGCGTCGCGCGCGTCACCCTCGACCGCGACACGATCACCCACAAGCGCATCCCGACCGTCACCGCGCAGGTGGAGCCCCCGCGCGACGAAGAGCTCGAGGCCCCGAGCCCGGAGCTCCTCGCCCAGCTCACGACCCTCGCCGCGGCGGACAACCACTGGCCGCAGCACTGGCACGACGCCTTCGAGCTCCTGCGCAGCGCGCCCCTCGGGCAGTGGGCGACCACCCTCGGCTGGCGCCTCAGCGCCGACGAGCGCATCGCGCTCTTCGACCACCCCGAGCGCATCGGCCCGGCGGTGGCGTCGAACCTCGAGAGCCTCCAGGTCGGGCTCGACCCGGCGCGGCGGCGCGAGGCGGTGCGCGTGCAGGCGCTGACGCGGCGCACGACGGTCATGCCCGACCGGACGATGCGCGTGGTGGCCGACGCCGAGGGGTGGGCGCTCTTCCACCCGGCGGACATCGGGCCGGATCTCGAGGGCGCCGTGATCCCGGCGGACATCCAGGCGCACCTCGCCCTCGGCGACCTCGTGAGCGTGCACGTGCCGGCCGGGACCAGCGTCCGCGTCCGGCTGACCGGCGGCGAGCTGAACGAGGACGAGGTCGCGGTCGGCGCGCCGAGCGTGACCTTCCGCCTCGACGTGCGCCACGGGCGGCTCTTCCTCGGCGGCGGCACGCTGGCCAACAACAACCACTTCCAGGACAAGGTCGAGTACGCCGAGCCCGCGCAGTGGGTCGACGTGCCGAACGGGCTCTTCGCGACCACGGTGACGGCCCTGAAGCCCGGCGAGGACGGCGAGCGCGGCTACGTCGTGCAGCTCCGCGAGGTCATCGACCTGGCCGCGATCCCGGCCCCGGCCAAGATCCCCGAGCTGTGATCCCGGCGGCGCGAGGGTGAGCGCCCGCGAGCTGACGCGCGAGGAGGCCGCGCGCTTCCTGGTCGACCACCACGGCCTCCGCCGCCCGGTCCCCGAGCGCGGCGCGGCGGGGGCGCGGCGCGTGCTGGCCGAGCGACGCTGCGTGCAGCTCGACCCGCTCGACGTCATCGGCACGAACGCGGACCTCGTGATGCAGACGCGGGTCGACGGGCTCCCGCGCGGCGCCGTCTACGACGCCCTGCTCCCGGGCCACGCCTTCGAGCACTTCGCCAAGGAGCGCTGCCTCCTCCCCGCATCGGCCTTCCCTGCCTACCGCGACCAGGCGGCCGAGACGCCGTGGTGGCGCCTGGGCGAGCGCCGAAAGCGGCTCCCCGCCGGCGTGACGGAGCGGGTCCTGGCCGAGCTCGCGGCCCTCGGGCGGGCGGCGACGGCCGACGAGCTCTCGGACCACGGCGCCGTCGAGGCGCTCGACTGGAGCGGCTGGAAGGGCACGAGCAAGGCCACCACGATGGCGCTCGAGGTGCTCTGGACGCGGTGCCAGGTGGTGGTCGCCGGGCGGAGCGGGCGCGGCAAGCTCTACGACCTCCCGGCGCGCGCGCTGCCGACCGCCGACGCCCCGGCGCCGGCGAGCTTTGCGCGCTGGGCGCTGCTCGAGCGGGTCGAGGCGGCGGGGCTCCTGGCC
>SBGO01000579.1 GCA_006226565.1 Deltaproteobacteria bacterium
ACGGGGGCCGGTGGAAGAGACGCCGCACGAAGGCGCGCGCGTCCTTCGAGGTCGGCAGCTCGAAGTCGCGGACGAGCGCCGCCAGCGCCTCCGCGTCGACCCGCGCGCCGGCCGGCGACAGCACCGCCAGCGCGGCCACGCGCTCCGGGCGGGCGATGGCGTAGCGGAGCGCCATGCCCCCGCCGAGGGAGTTGCCGTAGAGGACGAACGGGGCCTCGATCTCGGTGTCGAGGCAGGCCGTGACGCAGTCGAGGAAGGCCTCGGTGTCGAGCGGCGCCTCGGGGGCGGGGCTGAAGCCGTGGCCGGGCGCCTCGGGCATCAGGATGTCGCCGAAGTGCGGGCGGAGCCGCGCGACCAGCGGCGGGAAGGTCGCCGCGCTCGAGCCGACCCCGTGGAGGAGCACCAGCGGGCGCTCACCGTCGCCACGGAGGCGATAGACGTGCATCTTCGCCGGGCCGGCGTCGACGATCTCCGTCCGGGCGCCGATCCGCTTGAGGTTCAGCCGGCCGACGCGGTCGAGCAGCGTCGGCAACTCACGCTCCCTGCATCGCGCGGACGAGGCGCCGCACCCGGCTCGGGTCGACCGGCCGGCGCCAGTCGCCGTCCTCCTTGAGCCAGGACCCGACGATCAGGGCGTCGGCGCGCGCGGCGAAGGCGGCGGCGTTGGCCTCGTCGATCCCCGAGCCGACGGCCACCGGCAGCTCGGCCTCGCGGGCGGCGTCGACGTCGCCGGGGTGGGCCGCGCGCCCGGTCTCGGCGCCCGTCACGATGAGGACGTCGGCCCCGCAGAAGGCGGAGCCGCGCGCCATGTCGGCCAGGCTCAGGTCGGCGGTCACGGCGTGGGCGGCGTGCTTCTTCTTCACGTCCGCCCAGAAGGCGACCTCGGCGCCGAGGGCCCGCCGCGCCCGGAGGAGCTCGCCGGCGGAGGCGTCGAGCCACCCCTCGTCCGCGACGTGGGCGTAGGCGAAGGCCTCCGCGCGCACGAAGCTCGCGCCCGTCGCGAGGGCGACCGCGAGCGCCTCGCGGTTGGCTCCGGCCAGCACCTGCACGCCGGTCGGCGCGCCGAGGGCGGTGACCTCGGCCGTGGCGAGCGTCATCGCCGCCACCGTCTCGGGCGGGACCGCGCCGCGGAGGTAGGGGAGGTCGTGCATGTTCTCGACGATCAGCGCGTCACAGCCGCCCTCGAGCAGGGCCTCGGCGTCGCGGGCGGCGGAGGCGAGGACCACCGACATGTCCCCGGCCCAGCGCGGGCTCCCGGGGAGCGCCGGGACGTGGACCATCCCCACCAGGGCGCAGCGTGCGAGGTCGAAGAGCGGCATGGAACCTCCGGTCGGGTCGCGGGGCGCGACGTCTTGGCGGCTGATATACCAGCGCGATTGCGGTATGTCCCGCCCGCAAACGGCGCGGGCCGGCGGGCCAGGGGGGCCCCGGCCGCGTGAGAGAGAGGAGCAGCGCATCATGACGACACGTCCGTTCCGCATCCTGGGCCTGCAGCAGGTCGCCATCGGCAACGAGGACAAGGGGCGGCTCAGCCACCTGTGGGAGACGTTGCTCGGGGTCGAGCGCGTCGGCACCTACAGGAGCGAGCGCGAGAACGTCGACGAGGACATCCTGCGCCTCGGCGTGGGGCCCCACGCGGTCGAGATCGACCTGATGGAGCCCATCGACCCCGGGCGCGCGCCGCGGGTCCACGTCCCGGCGCTCAACCACCTCGGGCTGTGGGTCGACGACCTCGCGGCGGCGGTGGCCTGGCTCGAGGAGCAGGGCACGCGCTTCACCCCGGGCGGCATCCGGCGGGGGGCCGCCGGGCACGACGTCTGCTTCATCCACCCGAAGGGCAACGACGCCGCGCCGCGCTCGGGCGAGGGCGTCCTCATCGAGCTCGTCCAGGCGCCGCCCGAGGTGATCGCGGCGCTGGGGTCGCGGTGAACGCCAGGGTGTCGAGCCTGTAGCCACCCCGCGCAGACCAGGGGGGCCGCTCGACCCCAGCACACGTGTGCGGCGGCGGCGGCCCGGTCCGGTCGCGCAGGGCCGCGTCAGAGCAGGCCCTTCGTGACCGTTCGCGGTCCCGGAGGGCCTTTTTGCAGTGCGGGAAGCGGTCGCTCGTGATGGGGTCTCGAGTCCCCATCAAGATTGACGATTCGAGCCCGGCGACGGCGTTCGTGCGCTGCGAAAAAACAAAGGCGCCCCGACCATTTCGGGTCGGGGCGCGGGGGCCGAGAGGATCGGAAGGAAGGAGATGGGACGCGAACCCGGGGGTCCGGATGAGGAAGGGAAGAGAGGACCCACGAGTGGTGCACGCACCGTGCCAAGATAATGACGGCTCTGAGAGTCCGCCTGTCTCGCAGCCCTTGTGCGTTGCACCCAGAGCGTCCCGGGTCGCCCTCCCCTGGTCGAGCTGTGACAAATTGGCAATAGGGCAGTTATTCCCGGCCCCATGGGACAAGTTGGCAGGTAATCGCGGTGTCTTCGGGCGGCCGTGCTCCCTTCCGTCAGCGCGATCCCGGTCGACGCTCGGCGTTGGATTCCAGGCGCGCGACCGGGTAAAACTCGCCCGCCGCGCTTGGAGGGCTGGGTGGACGTGGACTACGGCGAGCTGAACGGGCACAGCGTCGGGACGCTGATGAAAGAGGCGGTCCGCCGGGCGATCGTCGCGATCCGCGGGCAGCGCTTCACCTTCGAGGCGACGGCCAAGTCGATCCGCGCGGACGGCGGCCTCGACTTCGTGACGACGGCCGATCGGGCCGCGCAGGCGGTCTTCGTGGAGCTGCTCCGCGAGTGGTTTCCGACCTTCGGCATCGTGGCCGAGGAGGACGCGCTGGCGGTCCCGTGCACGCACCCGGTCCACGACCTCTGGTTCACGGTGGACCCGCTCGACGGGACCAAGGCGTTCATCCGGCGCCAGTCCCACGGCATCGGGACGATGATCGCCCTGGTCTGCGACGGGGTGGTGCAGGGGGCCTGCGTCGGGGACGTGATGACCCAGGAGGTCTACGCGACCCGCCCGGGGGCCGGCACCGCGCACCGCATCAGCGAGTTCGGCTTCGCCGAGCGCCTCGTCATCGACCCCGACCGCCCGCTGACCGCGCAGTGGCTCCTGCTGCGCGACCGGATCCACCGCTACTCCGAGCTCGTGCACGCCCTCGTCGACGAGGACGAGGGGCTCTTCGCCTCGGTCGAGACCTCGGCCGGCAGCATCGGCATCGCGATGGCGCGGCTCTGGAAGGGCGAGGTCGGCGCGGTCGTGCTCGGGCCGATCCCGCTCGCGACCCCGTGGGACATCTACCCCATCGTCGCGATCTGCGACCGGATGGGCTTCGTCTTCCGGGCGATCAACCCCGACCTGACGCTCTCGCCGTGGACCCCGCCGATCGCGAAGGGTGGCTGCCCCATCCCGCAGGAGGTGCTGATCGTCCACCAGAGCCGCCTCGCCGAGCTCGAGGCGTGGATGGCCAGGACCCTCGGCTGAGCCTACGCGCCCGCGCGCAGGCGGCGGGCCTCGGCGAGGGTGCGTCGCCCGCGGCAGTCCGGGAAGCGGACGCAGCTGTAGAACTCGCCGAAGCGGCCCTGCCGGAGGACCGTCGCCTCGCCGCACTCGGGGCAGGTCACGAGCGGGTCGATCTCGAGGGTCTCGCCCGCCTTCTTGCCGGCGAGGCCGAACACCAGCACGGCGCTCCGCCCCGCGTGCTCGCCGTCGAAGGGGACGAAGCCCTGGCCGAGGCCGGCCTCGGTCAGGAGCGCCTCGAGGGAGCCGCCGCCCGCGACGGCGGCGGCGTGGGGGCTCGCGACCTCGTCGAGGAGCTCGGCCCCGCGGGCGGCGAGCTTCTCGACGACGCGGCCGCGGTCGCAGACCTCGTAGGCGGTGACCACCTCGGTCCGGAGCACGGTCGTCACGCGCGTGTTCAGCGCCTGGCTGAGCAGGAGCGCGGTCCCGTCAGGGATGGCGTCGGGGGGATCGGGGTAGAGCCAGGCGCCGTCACGGCCGGCGGCCGAGACCCGCAGCGCGAAGCCGTCCGCCGGCGGCGTGGTGCCCTTGAGCATGTCGTAGCCGCGCTGCTGCATGAGCGTGCGGAGCCGCCCACCGACGCGGGTCGGCGGCGCCGCGACGAAGAGCGCCAGGCGGTCCCCCGCCCCGTCGGCCGCCGTCGTCACGGACCGCTCAGTCCTGGACGCAGAGGCCCTCGCGGGGCCCGCAGCCGACACAGCAGTGGCCGGTGCAGCAGTCGGCGTCGCTGTCGCAGTAGCGCGTGAAGTCCTCGACCGGGACGCAGCGCACCTGGCAGAGCTTGTCCTGGAACGCGCCCTTGGTGCTCACCGAGCCCCAGCACAGGCCGGTCGAGCACTGATCGTCGTCGTCGCAGGGGTGGCCGGGGTAGATCGGCGCCGGGGCGTCCTCGTCGACCGCCGTGTCCGCCGCGACGAAGTTGTCCGCCTCGTAGGGGCTCGTGACGTCGCCGGTGACCGCGGCGTCCGCCTCGTCGACGGCGCCGGTGCCGCCGTCACAGGCGGGGGCGGCGAGGGCGAGCAGCAGCGTGGCGAGCAACGGGCGCAGCATCGAGCGTGGACCTCTCGTCGTGAAGGCTTGACGGGAACATAGCACCGCGTCGCGCGGCGACGAGGTTCTCTAATCGAAACACCGGCGCGGGCCAAGGTTCCGGGCGCGTTCCCGGGTTACTGAATCGCGTGACAGACCTTCAGCGCGGCGCCGGTGTCCGGGATCTCGCAGGACAGCCAGCTGCTGTCGATGGCCGTGCAGTCCGCCACCGTCTCGCAGATCGGGACGACCTGGCGCTTGGCGCCCTGGAAGCCCGAGGGATCGAGGCAGGTGTAGCTGGCCTTGTCCTCGCTGGAGAGCTGCGAGCCGTCGGCGTTGTCGCAGTTGCAGCCGCGCGAGCAGTAGCCGAACTGGTTGTTGATGATGTTGCCCGCGGTGGTCGGCAGGATGCAGACGCCGTACTGGCACTCGCTGCCGACGGTGCAGGTCTCGCCGATGCCCTTCTTGTTCTCCTGCGGGTTCTTGTAGTTGAAGTCGCAGGTGGTCGTGGCCTCTCCGTCGCCGCCGGCGCTGTCGCAGGCGGAGGTGGCGAGGGCGGCGACGGCGACGAGCGCCAGGGCGGGGCGAAGCAGGGCGTAGCGGGACATCGGGGGCTCCACGGCGACGGGGATGGTCCCGGAGATAGCAGCGGGCGCGGGCTCAGGTCAATGCGACCCGGTCACGTCCCGCAGTCGACGACGTGGATGTCGTAGTCGATGTCCTCGGCGAGCCCGCGGACGGCGACCGAGTACGTGCGCCCCGCCTGCATCGTCCACCCCTGGGGCACGATGCGGACGCCGAAGGTCGACCCGTAGCCGGTGTCGAGCCCGGTGTCGACCGTGACGGGCTGCTCCTGGCCGTCGCGGAAGACCTTCACCTCGGCGCCGCGCAGGTCGAGCGTGTCGCTCTGGAGGCTCCAGCCGGCGGCCTCGAGGCGGGCCCAGGGTAGGGTGCGGGCCGCCTGGATCGGGAAGTCGCCGGGCGGCGGCCAGGCGGTCCAGCGGGCGCCGGCGTGGCCGTCACCGCCGATGACGTGCAGGCACGAGTAGGCGCGGGTCGAGCCGACGCCGATGGGGCCGAGGGTGTTCGAGAGGATCCAGCGCCGGTGGCCGAGGTTCGGCACGCCGACGTCGTTCATGTAGAGATCGACGGCCGCGACCGCGCGGGTGGTGGCGAGGTTCGAGAGCTTGGCCGCCGCCAGCGCCGCGGCCGTGCGGCAGTCCCAGCTGGCCGGGGGGACGTGCTCGATGTCGTCGTTGGCGTCCATCATCACGGCGCAGGCCTGGGCGTCGGCGCTCTTGCCGGCGTCGAGGGCGACCGGCGGCAGCCCCGCCATCCAGCGGTAGAGGTTGACGAGGCGGAGCGTGTTCTCGGGCCCGGGGGCGTAGAGCTCGCCGGGGTCGCAGGTCGCCGGGTCGCCGCTGTAGTCGCCCTCGCTCATGTCGGCGCGGTCGGCGTTCCAGCGCTCGCACACCGAGGCGCTCGCGGTGTCGCCGCCGGAGGTGTCGAAGACCACGTCGCCGCCGCCGCCGCCGCCGGAGGACTCGCAGGCCGCCGCCGCGGGGAGGGCGAGGAGGCTGGCGAGGAGGAGGGAGCGGCGTGAGCGGGCAGCGTGCATTGCGGCACGGTAGGGAAACGCCCGCGGGTGCGTCAATGCACAGAATGCCCGGTGGGGCGACGCAATGTGACGGCAGATGTACGAAGGCCCGCCGACCGTGAGCACGGTGGGCGGGCCTTCCGCTCAGGGAGCGCTGCTCGGGGCTAGTTCAGGTAGAACCGGCCGCCGATCTGGAACTCGTAGAGATCGGTGAAGATCGTGTCGTCCGCCGCCCCGTTGATGAACATCGGGAACGAGAAGCCGGCGAAGATGTCGGCGAGGGGACGGTCGGCGGCCGCGGCCAGGGAGTAGCCGACGCCGACGCCGAGGGGCATGTTGAAGGCGTCGAAGTCCATGTCCGGCACGCCGATGCCGGTGCTCGCGAAGAGGAAGAACTGCGGGTTGAAGTTCACCGCGAACTCGAAGGGGATGCTGAGGCTGACGATGGTCTCGTCGCCGAAGGTCATCGGCAGGTAGATACCGGTGGTCGCCCGGGTGGTGGTGGTGAGGCCGAGGAGGACCGGGAGGCCGGGGGTGAGGACGAGGTCGCTGCCGTCCTGGACCGGGATGGTGACGCCGACGTAGGCGCCGACCTCGACCACGCTACGCACGAAGCGGTACATGACGCTCAGGCGCGGGTTGCCGTACTCGGTGTCGGGCGAGAGGACGAGCGGCACGGCGACGACGTTCGCCTCGAGGTCGTCGGTGATGCCGTAGCTGACATCGGCGATGAGGCTGATGATCGGGTCGAACTCGAGGGTGCCGAAGCCGGTGTCCTGGTCCGCAATCTTCAGGTAGTCGATCGCGGCGCGCACGCCGATCATCCCCTCGTTGAGCGTCAGGGGGCGCTCGGAGTACTGGAGCGTGTAGCTCTCCGCGGAGGCCGTCAGCGGGGCGGCGAGCATGAAGACACCAACGAGAGCGGCGACGAGGCTGGTTCTGCGCATGTGAAGCTCCTCTTGAGGGTGAGAACCAAGTCCTGGCCGTCCTAACACGCGATCCGGACCTCGTCTAACGAACCACTCGTGTTCCGTAACCGCGCAACAACGCGAGCGTTCGCTCGGTTTGCGGGGAGCGATCAGTGCGCCTCGAGCACGAAGGGGTAGGCGAAGGTCACGCTGCCGCCCTTGGCCGGCGGGAAGCGCCAGCCCTGGACCTTGTCGGTGATGCAGCGGCTCAGCGCCGGGTCGCGGAAGGTGTTGACGAGCGTGCCGACGTCGGTGATGCGGCCGGCGGTCCCGAGGGTGAAGCGGATCTTCACCACCCCGTTCATCGCGGCGTGGCGCTGGAGGTAGCGCTCGTAGCAGGACGCGATGGCCCCCTTGCGCCGCGCGAAGACGCGCTCGATCTCCTTGGCGTCGACCTTGCCGACGCCGACGGGGACGTCGCAGGTGCCGTCGCGGACGTCGATGACCGGCTCGCGCTCGTCGTCGTCGCCCTTCTTCTCGGTCGCGACCTGGCGCGCCTTCAGCGGCGTGCCGCCGCACGCGTCCCCGGCACAGACCTTCGCGTAGCGGTCCCGCTGGGGCGCGTCGACGGCGCGCGGGCCGGCGATGACGGCGTCCCCCTTGGCGGCGACGGTCACGCCGCCGTCGGTGTCCTCGAAGGCGGCGGCCACGTGGGTCGACTTCGTCAGGCCGGCGAGGGTCCCGGCGGCGTCAGGGCGGCCGAGGGCGCCGAGGAACGTCTTTGCGTAGACCGTGTCGGAGGTCGGCGCGCGCTTGGCGACGCGCGCCGCCGCTCGGGCGGGGCGCTTCGGGCCGGCCGGGGCGG
>SBGO01000622.1 GCA_006226565.1 Deltaproteobacteria bacterium
CGCCCCCGGACGGTCGCGCTCCACTACGGGCCGTCGCCGGAGGGCTGGCTCGCGACCGTGGCGGAGGACCTGGCGCCCCCGGCCGAGGCGGCCGCGGCGGCTCATGCGCTTCAGGCGCGCCTCGAGGATCGGCACGTCGCGGTGCGCGTGTACGGGCTTCCGGCTTGCGTCCTGGGCACCACCGACCCCAAGCTGTGGGCCGGCCCGCACCACCCGTTCGACGAGCGCGTGGACGGCGCCGGCGAGGCGACCTCGCTGGTCCGGGCCGCGCGAGACCAGCGCGCGCGCGTCTCGGCGTGCCCGACCTGTACCCATCGAGACCTCTGCGACGGCCCCTGGGGCCCGCTCGTGGCGCGCTTCGGCGACGCCGCCTTCGCCCCGGCCGAGGCCGGCGCGCCGCCTCCCCCGCTCCCTCCGCACGAGGAGCCCGCCCGATGAACAACCCCCTCCCGAGCTACGACCAGAAGAGCCGCTTCGGCGTCCCGACCGACATCGAGGGGCTGCGGCACCGCCTCGTGTCCCGCGGCGACGCGGACGAGAGCGATCTCATGCGCTCGAAGCACGTCTTCGACCTGTACGTGATGCACTCCTTCGCGTGCTCGCTCCGCTGCGACTACTGCTGGCTCTGGGGCGAGACCGGGCTCGTGTGGGACAAGAAGCTGCGCAAGATGTACGGCGACAAGATCCCGCTCGAGACGATGAAGAAGCTCCTCGACGACCTCGTGCCCTACGGGATCTCGAACCTCAACCTGAGCGGCGGCGAGCCGCTGATGACGCCGACCTGGTACGAGCTCGCGAAGCACGCCCGCGAGAAGGGGCTGCCGATTCAGCTCACGACCGGCGGCGTCTACATCGAGCAGGAGCTCGAGCGGATCCTCGAGATACTTGATCAAGTCAATGTATCAATCAATGGACCGCCGAGCATCGCCGACAAGGTCCGCCCCGGGCCGGAGGGGCACTACGCGCAGATGGTGCGCGGGATGAAGGCGCTGAGCGACGCCAAGCGCGAGCGCGGCGAGGGGCCGCTGCTCCGCATCCTGTCGACCATCACGCACACCAACTACGAGCACGTCGTCGAGATGATGCGGTACTTCGACGACCAGGACATCGACATCGACGAGTACTACTTCCAGTTCCTCATCTACAACTCGGACGAGGAGCTCGCGCACCAGAAGGACATCAACGACATCGAGTTCGGGCGCGGGGTCGAGTCGCTGAGCAAGTACATGGTGCGCCCGGACGGCATCGACTTCGACCGCATGTGGGAGGAGCTCCAGGCCGCGCGTCGGGCCCACCCGCGGGTCATGTTCTCGGCGCCGCTCAACCGCGCGACCCTCGAGGCGTACTACAGCGACCGCAAGTGGGGCATCGTCCCGAACTACTGCGCGACGCCGTGGAGCGAGTGCGCGCTCCTGCCGAACGGCGACATCTACACCTGCCCCGACCTGCCCATCGGCAACATCCTCGAGGAGTCCTTCGACGAGATCTGGAACGGCCCCAAGGCCCGCAACATCCGCGAGCGCGTCAGCGAGCGGCTGTTCCCGGCGTGCACGGGCTGCTTCCACTTCTGGGGCGACCGCGGCGTCGAGATCGACCGCGACCGCCACGAGGGGCAGGGTCAGAGGAAGTAGCGCCGCGACCGCGCCGGCCTCACGGCCCTCGGCGGCGGCGGTGGCGGCACCGGAGCCGTCGATGGGGCCCCGGGCGGCAGCGGCGGCGTGGGGTCTAGAGCTAGCGGTCACGGGGGCGAGGCGATCGACGACCGCGGGGCGGCAGGGCTCAGCGCCGCGTGGCCGGGCGGCCGCCGGCGTTGTAGGCGAGGTCGGCGGGGGTGAGCCGGTCCATCCACAGGAGCTCGAGGAGCTCGAGGGCCTCGGCGAGGTCGAAGTCAGGCGCGTCGGTGTCCCCGAGCAGCTCGAGGGTCTCGAACGCGAAGACGTCGGGCCCGTGGGCGTTCCACGCGGTCTGGAGGGCGCGGCTGCGGTGGGTCCCGTGGCCGAGGGTGAAGCGGTGGCGGTTGAGGGCGCCGGGCACGTCGGCGCTGCAGCCGAAGAACGCCTCGCCCGTCTGCGTGTTGCGGATGCGGTAGGCGCCTGCGGGGAGGGGGCGGTCCTTCCACGCTTGCTTCAAGGCGCGCCGGCGGTCGGCGTCGGACATGGCGGCTCCAGGCTCGGGACGAACGACGTGGCGCCCGCGAGTCCGCGGACCGCACGTCGACGGACTTTATACCCGGGTATAAAGCACCAATCCATATTATCCGGGTATAAATTGCGCGCCCCGTCGCGCCCCCGCCGTCATTCTGCGGGCGAGGCGGTCGACACCCGCGTCGTCGCGCGCGCCGGCGACGGCACGCCGCCGTAGCTGAAGTAGTCGACCGGGCCGCGCGCGAGGTAGTCGCGGTAGCCGTCGATGGTGCTCCAGTCCCTGCACGTCATGGCCTGGAGCCGGGCGCCGGTCGGGGTCAGCGCGGCCTGGGACGCCGGGAGCTCCGGCCACTGGGCGCGCCCGGTGGCGTCCGACGGAAGCACGAGCAGCCATTGGTCGTGGCCCCCGGCCGCGGGCTGCCAGGCGATCTCGGCCGCGCACCAGTCGGCGGTGAGGCTCGCCGACCAGTCGACGGCCGGCCGGGCGGGCGTCGTGAAGTCGCCGCTGAGCGCGTCGATGAGCGGGAGCAGATCGCTCTCGTCGCCCCCGACGCGGAGGCTCGGCGCGGCCTCCTCGGCCGGCAGGAGCTCGGCGCGCGCGGAGCTCCGCTCGCCCACGCTGGCGGTCGCGCGGCTCCGCCCGATGACCGCGAGGCGCAGGCGCCCCCGCATGCCGTCGGGCACCGGGAACGACGCTGTGCGGACGCCGACCGGGTCGAAGAGGGTGGTGTCGGCGAGGTCGACCTGGTCGCTGGCGCCGGGCATCGCCGCCGCCGGCGCCACGCCCACCCGGACGGCCACCTGATCGTCGAAGGGGGCCGCCGACGTGACCTCGACCGCGAGGGTGGAGAAGTCGGTCCGCCAGCTCGCGACCTGCGCGGCCGTCGCGTCGCCGGCGACGTCCTCGACGAGCTGGTAGGCCAGGGGCTCCGGGTTCAGGCCGCCGCTCTGCGCGAAGGCGAAGACCTCCTGGGTGCCCGCCGCCGTGACGCACCCGTCGAAGACCGGGAGGGCGTCCAACGCCGCAGGATCCCAGCCGTACACCTGCTCGCAGAAGTTGCCGACGCGGAAGAGGGCCTGCTCCTCGAGGGCCGGCGCGGTGACCGTCAGCGTGCTCGGGGCCACCGGCACGGACCGCGCGAGGCCCGCGGGGTAGTCGACGGCGGCGCCGCCGGTGAGCGGGTCGAGGTGCGTCAGGGTGACGAGGAAGCGCTCGGAGGCGTAGCGCTCGTAGAGGGTCGTGACCATGCCGTCGGTCGGGATCATCCCCGAGGCGACGCCGCTGGCGTCGGTCACGGCCTCCGAGAGGACCGCGCCCTGGGCGTCGTGGAAGACGACGGCGGCGTCGGCGAGCGGCGCCCCGCCCACCGTGACGGTGACGTCGAAGGCGGTCGGGCCGACGTCGCGCGAGACGTCGGCGGTGTCGTCGACCTCGACGATGTCGACGGTATCCGGGGCGACGTCGACGTCCGAGAGCGTCGCGGTGTCGTCGGCGACGGTCGTGTCCGCCGTCGTGCCGTCCCCGTCACCGCAGGCCACGAGGGCGACCAGGAAGAGGGCCGACGAGCGGCGCAGCCAGCGGACAATCGCGTTCGGAGAAGCCAATGGTAGGGTTCCTTCTGGGGATTTCAGAGATCGCCGGTGAGCCGCTCGGCCTCGCTTCCGGGGACGAAGACGTCGATCACGTAGTAGGCGGCGGGGAGCCCTGCGCGCAGGGTCGCCGCGTCGATCGGCGTGTCGAGCTTCGGGGCGCCCGCGTCGTCGAGCTCGAACGCCCTCACGATGCCGTAGGACGCGCCGCCGGGACCGCGGAGGACGCCGTCGCGCTCGGTCCAGACGCTCGCCCCGAGGAGGCGGCCGGCGCAGACCGACCAATCTTCATCGCAGCCGAGGTTCTCCTCCACGAAGGCGAAGACCGGATCGTCTTGCCCGGCGCAGCCGTCGACGGGGCAGCGGTCGTCGAAGGTGAAGCCGCTCGGGAGCCGCCCGAGGTCGGCGGACAACCCCGAGCCCCAGAGCTCGGGGTCGAGCAGGCCGTAGCAGCTGAGGGAGCCGCCGAAGTCGAGATCGGTCGCCGGGAGCTTCAGGCCCAGCATGACATCGTCGCCAGCCTCGTCCGGGAGCCTCGTCGCCTCGGTGACGGTGCGTGTGACGCCGCACAGCTTGATGCGCGATGTGTCGTAGAACGAGAGGCCGATCGACGCCGAGCCGACGATGGCTCCGGCCTCGTCGAGCGTCCCCAGGAAGCGCGCTTGGATGAACTCGAACTCGCGGTGCTGGGGGATGGGCGACTCGCCGGGGCTGTCGTCGCACGCGTTCGGGACGCCATCGCCGTCGTGGTCCTCGCGGTCATCGCCGGCGGCGCAGACGTCACAGGCGTCGCTGACGAAGTCCCCGTCGGCGTCACCGTGGCCGTCGACGTCGTCGCAGGGACACAGGCGCTCGGCCCCGGCGACGCCGGCGCAGCGGGGGCTGACCCACTCGGGGTGCTCGTAGCGGAAGAGGCGCCAGTCGTTCTCGAGGGTGAACTCGAGGTTGGCGAGGGTCGCGGCGCCCTGGATGACACGGCGGATCTTGCCCAGCGGGTCGACGACGACGATCGTCGGGATCCCGGTGGCGTCGATGCAGCTCGCTTGGTTGATCCCGTGCAGCGAGGCCCCCACGAGCACGGGCTCGGTGAGGTCGAAGGCCTCGGCCCAGGCGGGCGCCTCGGGGCCGAAGCTCGGGCGCCCGTTGGCGTCCTCGATGAGCAGCTCCACCAGGGTGAAGCCCCAGTCGGCGCCTTTGGCCTCGAGCCGATCGTGGAGCTCGCGCGCCTCGGCCGCGGCCTCCTGGCACGGGGTGCACCACGCCCCCGAGACGGCGTAGACCGTCATGTCGCCGTAGAACTGGCCGGCGGTGACGTCGGCGTGGCCATACTGGTCCCGGACCGGACCGAAGTAGGGGAAGCGGCCGTCCTCGCAGCTGTTCCAGCCGCCGGGGAGGAGATCCTCGGGCCAGCCGTTGGCGGCCTTGGGGAGCCGCTCGGTCGACGCCGTGTCGAGGTCGAGCTGCCAGGGGGTCGCCTCGCCGGAGACGCAGCTCACGTCGAGGTCGAGGGCGTAGTCGCCGCTCTCGTCGGCGTCGTCGAGGACCGCCAGCGGCAGGGTGACCGTGGCCGGCCCGTCGCTGAGCGTGCCGCCGTCGACCTCGTCGGCGCGGAGCGTCACGGCGAGCTGGGAGTCGGCGTTGGCCCAGGTGAGGCGGGCCGTGAGGCTGCCGCCGCAGGTGGCGACGAGCCGGAAGCGGTCGACGTCGCCGTCGCAGGTCGCGTAGCCGCGCAGCACGGTGTCGCCGCCGCGCCAGTCGACGAGCTCGCGCTCGCCGACCTCGGTCTCGACGTAGATCTTCGCCGGCCCGTCGCAGGCCGCCAGCGGTCCGCTGGCGCTCGTCGCAGCGGTGTCGTCGGGCGCCGTGTCGGATGCGGTGTCCGCCACGACGTCGTCGACGAGGACCGTGTCGGCGCCGTCCTCGGCGCCGCCGGACGAGGAGCAGGCGGCGACGTTGAGCAGGACGACGAGCCCGTACGCGAAGGGAGAACGGTACATCGGGACTCCATGCTGGCTGGATGAGGCCCGAGCCTATACGAGGCGCTGCTACGGGGGAAGACGAGGATTGACGCCGATCAAACGAGGCCGCGCAGGGCGAGGGCGCGCTCGGCGTCCTCTTCGTGCTCGTCGAGGTAGGTCTCGAAGCTCTCGTCGGTGATCTCCACGACCACCTCGCCCTCCGCCTCGATCACCGCCTGACAGCCCAGGCGCGAGCTGGCCTTGCGGTCGATGGCCCCGCCGAGGAGCGAGTCCTCGTCGCGCTCCATCGGGCTCAGGAGCGCGGCGCCGGCGAGCACGTAGACGTGGCAGGTCGAGCAGCCGCAGACCCGCCCGCAGTGGTCCCCGTGGGGCGCGCCAGCGGCGTCCGACGCCTCGAGGAGGGTGGCGCCGACCGGGACCTCGACCTCGAGCCCCTCGCGGGGATAGCGGACCTTCGCCACGCTCACCCCTCGCCCGCGCCGGAGGTGGCCGCCTCGAGCTCGGTGATGGCGGCCATGACGCGGCGACCGAGCTCGGTGGGCTTGCCCACCGCCTGCACCGTGGCGAGGGCGTCGGCGTTGGCCTTGCGCACCTCGGCGACGCGGCGCCGGTAGATGGCCGTGTCCGCCTCGGGGTGGCCGGCCGCCGCGATCCCCTGGTGGAGCGCGGCCACCGGCGCGAAGGCGTGGACCGCGAGCAGCACCCCGAAGAGCGGGCGCATGTCGGGGCGGACCGGCGACTTCGTCCACTCGGTCTGGCCGTTCTCGAGGACCGGGTCGAGCCAGGTCAGCGCGTTGAGCTTGCCGTGCTGCACCTCGTGGACGATCGCCTCGGCCATCGTCAGGCACGACGGGTGGAGGCTCATGTAGATGGTCCCGGGGGACGCGCGGTACGAGGCCGAGAAGTGCCGCTCGGCGTGGTAGCCGACGGGGACGACGCGGTCGAGGGTGTGGGCCAGCTCGGGGAAATAGCCCGGGAGCCCGACCTTGATGAGCTCGAGGGCGTCGGCCAAGGCGGCGCGCCACGCCTCGATGGGGTGGTCGTCGAGGAGGAGCGCGTTTCCGGACTTCTCCGGGTGGGCCTCCTCCATGTTGAGCGGGTTGGTGTCGACGAGCGCGAGCCGCGCGGGGAGGTCGTCGCGGATGCGGACGAGCCGCGGCGGGTCGTCGAGCGGCAGCGCGGTGACGGCGTGGGCGGTGCCGTCGGCGAGGCGCACCTCGACCCCGGTCGGGTCGGCCAGGATCCCCTCGGCCGGGGCGTCGAAGGTGACGGTCGCGCCGTCGGGGTCGAGGAGCCGCGCGACGGGGGCGTCCCAGAGGACCGCCTCGCCGAGGTGGCGCGCCAGCCCGCGGCGGCCGATCTGGAAGAGGACGTGGGGGACGAGCTCGCGGAGGAGCCCCTCGGGCGGCCGGTTCCGGTCGGCGTGGACCAGGATCTGCACGAGCACGTCGGGCCCGCCGACGATCGCCAGCGCCTCGTCCGGCGCCCGCTTGGTCAGCGGCACCAGCGCCCCCTGGAGCGCGGCGAGCCCGCGCGCGACCCGCGGCGACAGGCCCCGCGTCGGCCAGGTCAGGAGCTCGCGCAGCGCGAGGAGGCGCACCTTGCGCATCGCGCGCCGGGCGCTGGTGTCCCCCTCGGCGGGGAGCTGCGAGAAGCCGGTCGGGATCGTCACGTGTGCTGGGCTCCGCGTGGCTGGTGGCGGGACCGCGTCGGCGGCCGTGGTGCGCCATCATGCCGCCTCGCGCCGCCGGCCGCCAGACCCGAAGGCGCGCGGTCGACCCGAGACGCGACGACGCCGCGCGGACCGGATCGTCCCGCCCACTTTCCGCCCATCGTCGCCGCTCGGGCCGCGGTCCGTGTTTGTGCGTCGCAGCGTCCCTCCCTATACTGCCGCCTCTTCTCGCCGGCGCCCCGCTCCATCCGAGGGGTCGCGCGCCGACGACCACCGCCTCTCCCGCCCCGCGACGCCGAGCTTGCCGCTGGAATCCCGTCTCCTGATCACCGATCGCACGCGCAGCGCCCCTGATCGGGTGGGTCGAGAGGGTCGGGTGGGTCGGTCGGACCGGCTCGACGGCGTCGCCGACGGGAGCCTCCCCGACCCCGCCGCCGCGGTCCTGGCCGACGTCGCGGCCGGCGCGCCCGCCGGCCCGCTGTGGCTCGTGGGCGGCGAG
>SBGO01000397.1 GCA_006226565.1 Deltaproteobacteria bacterium
CGCGGCGCCGAGCCCCGGCGTGCCCGACGCGCGCCCGGTCGAGGAGCCGCCCACCGCGGACCGGCCCCGGGAGCGCTCGCGTCGTCGGATGGTGACCGGGATCTTCACGGCGCTCTTCAGCCGCCGCCGCGAGCAGGCGGAGGAGGAGGGCTTCGATCGGCCGCAGGGCGTGACGCCCGCGATCCAGGAGGCCGCGAAGCAGGCGATCCACGACGCGCGGCTCCCCCGGGTGACGCTCTTCTGGGAGACCGGCCAGCTCGAGGCGGGGGTGAAGTCGCTGAGCGGCGCGCGCGCCGTGCTGCGGGCCCACGGACACGGCCCCGCGGTCGAAGAGGACGTCGTGCTCAACCCCATCGACGGCGGCGACGAGGTGGCCGGCCTCGACCTCGGCGGCCGCGTGCGCGCCTGGGTCGAGGGCAAGGGAGAGCACGGAGACGAGTACACCCTGGAGCTCGATCCGCCCGACGACGCCGATCAGGCCGAGCGGCTGACGGCGTGGATCCGCTACGTGAACGGGCCCGACGTCGGCTGAGCGTTGACGGCCCGGCCGCGGGCGGGCTAATCGGGCGGCATGCAGACCTCCACGACGCCGCGCTGCACCATCGCGCACCGCTTCCGCTTCGAGGCCGCCCGGCGCCTGCCGCGGCTCCCGGACGACCACCCGTGCGCCCGCGTCCACGGCCACGGCTTCGAGGTCGAGCTCGAGGTGACGGGCCCGATCGACGCCGAGCTCGGCTGGGTCGCCGACTACGCCGACCTCGACCGGGCGTGGCGGACGGTCGCCGCGGAGCTCGACCACGCCTACCTGAACGACGTGCCCGGGCTTGAAAACCCGACCAGCGAGCTTATTGCCGTGTGGCTCTGGCGCCGACTGGGCCCGATCCTGCCCGGGCTCGACGCCGTCAGCGTGATGGAGACGCCGACCACGCGGGCCACCATTCGAGCCGCACATCTGGCGTGAGGGGTGACATGCGCGAGCAGTTCTCGATTCGGGTCTACAAAGAGTACTTCAACTTCGGCTCGGCCCACTTCCTGATCTTCGGCGACGGCACGCGCGAGGAGCTGCACGGGCACAACTACCGCGTGCGGGTCGAGGCGCGGGGCGAGACCATCGCCGGGGACCTCGTCCTGGACTTCATCCAGTTCAAGCCGCTCGTGAAGGGCCTCTGCGACGAGCTCGACCACCGCACGCTGCTGCCGCTCGAGAACCCCCACCTCGAGGTGACCGTCGGCGAGGACCGCGTCGAGGCGCAGCACGAGGACGGCAGCTGGTTCTGCTTCCCGCGGCGCGACGTGTGTCTCCTGGCGCTGCCGAACACCTCCACCGAGATGCTGGCGCGCTACATCTGCCAGCGGATCCTGGCGGCGCTGCCCGCGCGCTGCCCCGACGCGCAGCTCCGCTCGCTCGAGGTCGAGGTCGAGGAGAGCCCGGGGCAGTGCGGCGCCTACCGCGTCGAGCTCGACGGCTGACGCGCGAGGTGGGGGGACGCTGCCCCACCGCGGGCGGCGAGCTACTCCACACCCGTAAAGAAGGTGTGCGACGGCGGGGCTGAGGGCGCCCGGGAACGCGGCCGTTTCTGCGGAAGCGCGGCGTCTTTCCCGGTGGCACGGCGCTTGCTGTGATCTGTATCAACTTCTCCGGCCGGGTCGTTGACTCGGCTCGGTCACCCGATACGATCCAGTCTCCCCGGGTCCAGCACACCGCACGGGAACCGCGTCCGCGGTTCAGGAGGCCTCCTCATGGAACGGCGCCCCACCCCCATGTCCACGAACGCCCGGCTCGCGCGCCTGGCCGCGCTCGGCTGCGTCGGCCTCCTCGCCGCGGCCTGCGGCAAGGGCCCGAACCTGCACCCGACGGTGACCCTCGAGTTTCCCCACACGGCGCCGGCCGCGCCGCGCCTGGTGACCCAGAACATCGCGCCGGCGTGGACCAGCGGGCACGGGCTGGCCGTGGACGGGGCGCGGCTCCTGGTCGTCGACCGCGACAACGGCGACCTCGTGGCGATGGACCGCGCGACCCTCGAGGTGACGGGGCGGGTTGCGGTGGGCGGCCGCCCCGAGCAGGTGGTCGTCGGGCCCGACGGCGTCGCGCTGGTCACCGTCCGGCGAACCGGCGAGGTGGTCCAGGTGGACGCCGGGCTCGCGGTGACGGGCCGGGTGACGCTCGGCGGCGAGGCCTACGGCATCGCGCTCGGCGTCGACGGAGGCACGGCCTACGTCACCCTCCCCCAGACGGGCGAGCTGGTGGTCCTCGACGCGGCGAGCCTCGAGGAGCTCGACCGGGTCGCGACCGGCGACCTTCCCCGCGGGGTGGCCGTGAGCCCCGACGGCTGGGCCCTGGTGGTCCATCAGAACGGCCCCGCGCGGCGCCTGCCGCTGATGGCGAGCGGCCAGCTCGCGGACGCCCCGGACGAGCTGGTGGGGCTCCGGCTGGGCAACCCGACCGACTTCCTGAGCGGGGAGCGCCTCGGCTCGCTCCACCAGGGGCGCGCGCTGGCGGCGGCCATCGACGTCGAGCGCGGCGGCGCGCTGATCGCCCACGTCCAGGCGGCCCCCGGTGACGAGCTCAGCTTCGAGATGTCGGTGCGCGGCGGGATCGCGCCCGACGGGAGCCCGGTCTCCGCGGGCGGGGGCGGCTACGGCGCCTCGGGCGGGAGCGGCGCCGCCTTCGACGTCCCGGTCCGGCCCATCGAGGTCTCGGTGACGGGCGTCGCGTCGTCGACCTCCTCCAGCGTCCTGGAGGCACGGCATCCGGTGCAGGATCCACTGACGAGCGAGCCGATGACCCACCTCGTCGACCAGCCGTCGGACATCCAGTGCTCGCCGACGCTGTCGGTGGCGCTGATGACGGGCTACGGCACGGACAACGTCCTCGTGCTCAACACGGCCGCGGCGGATCCGATGGCGTCGCCGCTGGCGATCATCACGGTCGGCCGCGGCCCTCGGGCCGTCGCCTTCTCCCCCGACGGCGAGCAAGCCTACGTCCTCAACGACCACGACCTGACCGTGAGCGTGGTCGACCTCGCGCCGCTCTTCGACATGCCCGAGGCCGCGCCGACCGCGACCTCGGACGAGGTGATTTTTCCGAACGGGGGCTTCGCGGACAGGATGCCGGCGGAGAGCACGGCCGGCACCTACTTCACGCGGCCCATCCGGCTCGAGGCGCGCGCGAGCGCCAACTACGGAACCGACCCGCTCCCGGCGGCCGTACGGCGCGGGGCGCGCGTCTTCACCTTCGCCCGCAACGCGCGGATGAGCCACGCCGGCCAGTTCGCCTGCAACTCCTGCCACTTCGAGGGCACCGAGGACAAGCTGACCTGGTTCATCACCAACGGCCCGCGCCAGACGCCGGCGCTCGCCGGGCGGCTCATCGACACGGCGCCGTACAACTGGAACGGGACGAAGGACGACCTCCAGGGCAACATGGTGCAGACCGTGGAGCGCATGGGCGGCGAGGGGCTCACCGCGGCCGAGCTCGCCGACCTCGAGCAGTACCTCCTCTACGGGCTCGAGGCGCCGCCGAACCCGAACGTGGCGGCCGACGGGCAGCTCGACGCCCAGCAGCTCCTGGGGCGGGACCTCTTCAACCGCGAGGACACGGGCTGCGTCGCCTGCCACCGCGGCGCCGCCTTCACCGACGGCTTCTCCCACGACGTCGGCACGGTGAGCGACGCCGAGCGCCGCGTCCGGGAGCTGGAGGAAGCGATGGGCGTCGCCCCCGAAGCCGAGCTCGGCCGCTTCAACACCCCCACCCTCCGCGGCCTCTTCTACACCGCCCCGTACCTCCACGACGGCAGCGCCCCGACCCTCCGCGACGTCCTCGACCGAACCGGGGACACCATGGGCCACACGTCGCACCTCAGCGACGCCGAGAAGGACGCGCTGGTCGCGTACTTGAAGACGCTCTGACGCCGTCTCACGCCGCAGCCGGATACGAGACGCCGGGAGCCGCGCGGCCCCCGGCGTCCCTTCGTCACCGGGTCAGCTTCGTGAGGGTCCCGATGATGTGGCGCAGGCGCTCGGTCGCGGCGGGGGCGGGTGCGGCGATGTAGGTCATGGCGGCGGCGACGTCGAGGCAGGCGCGGACTTCGTAGGCGGAGCCGAGGGCGTCCGCGTAGCGAGCGGTCCTGGTCCTGCCGAGCCCGCCGGTGCCCTCGGCGATGTTGAGCGGGACGCTGGCGGCGGCGCGCCGAAGCTGGCGCGCCAGGTCCGGGTCCCTACGACCGATGCGGTTGGCGGCGGTGGCGGCGTCGGCGGCCATCTGGAGAGCGACGGGGTAGATGCGCAGCATGTTGTATCTCCGCGGAGGTGACGTCCGGCGCCGGCCCTGTGTCGGCGTGGACTCCCTCCACCAGCCGCGCGCGCAGCCCCCCGCAAGGCTGGCGACGCAGTCGCCACCCGCCCGGAGCCACGCGCAGCGCAGCGAGCATGGCGAGGACGGGCGTGGCCTTGTGGGGGGCGAGCACGCGGCTAGGCTCAGGAGTCCCACGCAAGAGCAACCAGTTCTGCCCTCCTCGCCCTCTTCCCCTCTCGCCCCCTCTTGTCCTTCCCCTTCCCTTTCCCCTTCCCCTTCCCCTTCCTCTTCCCCTTCCCCTTCCTCTTCCCCTTCCCCTTCCTCTTCCTCTTCCCTTCGCGGCTCAGTACCCGTGCGAGACGGTCGCCGTGAACGTCCACAGGGTGCCGCCGTGGCTCAGGTCGCCGACCGGGTCGCGTGGGTCGGTGCGGACGAGGGTCCGCCGCGGCAGGTAGGTCATCTGGGCGGCGAGGTCGAGCTGGACGATGGTCTCCTGGCTCCGGAAGGGGTGCAGGAAGGCGAAGCCGGCGCCGAGCGCGAGCACGTGGGCGTCGTTGTCGAGGTAGGCGGTGACGCCGGTCTGCCGCGGGGCGGGGGTCGGCCGGAAGAAGTAGCCGCCGCGGAGGACGACCCAGTCCTCGATCTGCCACTCGGCCCCGAGCCGGGCGATGAGCGTGTCGGTGAACCCCATCGCGATGGGCGCCGAGCGGGTCGACAGGTCCAGCGCGTCCGCGAGCCCGAAGGCGTCGAGGAGGCGCCCGCCGACGTCCACCTTCAGCCGCGGCGACGGGTCCGGCGCGCGCGACCAGAGCGCGTAGGTCGCGTCCAGCGCCAGCAGGAGATCCGGCTCCTCGAGCTGCCACGCCATCCCGAAGGAGATCTGGTGCGGCGTCCACAGCACCGTCTGCGCCACGTCCACGTCGAGCGACAGCGCCTCGCCCTCGCGGACCCGCACGGGGAGCGTGAAGCGGAGCGAGCTCTCGCCGCGATACGACAGCCCCACGCTGACCCCGGGCGCCGGCTGCAGCAGCACGCCCGCGAACGGCGACGCCGTCGGCGAGAGCGCCACCGAGACGTCCGTCCGCTCGAAGGCCCCGCTGACGATGTTCATGTCGAGGCCGACGGTCCCGCCCAGGTCCGCCAGGATCTGCACGCCGAGCCCGAAGGAGAGCCAGTCGAGCGGCTCCATCGACGCGCCGGCGTGGACCAGCAGCTTATCCTGGAGGTTCTGGTACAGGTAGAACTGAGGCGACTGCGGGTCGTCGCCCTGCACGCGCACCAGCCGATTGGCCGGCAGGTAGATGCTGACGCCGAGGGCCAGCTTCTCCTCGAAGACGCCGCCGATGGGCTTCACCCAGCCGAGATGGAAGCCCAGGTGCGGGTCGGGCGAGAGGGTCTCGCGGTCGCTGTCCGGGCGCGCCCGGTCGACGTAGAGCGCGGGCAGCGTCAGCGCCATCCCCATCCCGATGCGCTGCTGCTTCACCGCCCCGAGCGCCGCCGGGTTGTAGTAGAGCGCGGCGTACCCGCGCGCCGCCGCCGTCATGGCGTCCCCGAGCCCGACGTCGCGCGCCGTGAACCCGAAGATGTCGTAGGTGCTCGCCGACGCCGGCGCGCCCGCCCCCACGAGCGCCAGGACGGCGAGCGCCCGCCCGAGCCGGGTCACAGCGTGCACGTCCGGGTCGCCAGCGTCGCCATGAGCCGCAGCAGGTCCCCGACGACGTCCGCCTCGAGGAGCCCCGCCGCGTCGGCCAGGACCCCGGGGCCGACGTCCTCCCGCAGCATCACCAGGAGCACCGCGACCAGCGACCGCCGCGCCTCCGCGTCCTCGGCCACGAAGCGCAGCGCCGTCGTCAGGACGTTCACCACCTCCGGCGCGGCGATGGGCTCGCCCGCGGGGGGCAGGCTCCCGACGGCCGCCCCGAGGTCGATCGTGTCGGAGGTCAGGAGGTCGAAGAGCGGCGGCCCCAGGCTCGCCTCCGGATCCACCGCGAGGAAGCACATCAGGAGCCCCTGCACGGCCTCGAGCGCCGGCCCGGGCGCCAGGAAGCGCTCGACCCCGTCCACGAGGGCCGGCCACGGCGCCGCGTCGAGGTCGACCACGAAGCCGAGCAGGTCGATCAGCGTCCGCGCGTCGAAGTCCGGGCTGGAGGCGGCGACGAGGAGGTTCCGGAGCAGGATCCGGAGCGCCTCGCGCCCCTGCACCTGATCGACCTCGAGCCCCGCGAGCGCCTCGGGCACCCCGCCTTCGGCGAGCGCGTCCGCGAGCGCGCGCAGGAGCTGGTCGTCCTCCAGCACGTCGGCGACGACCAGGAGGATGTCGGCGCCGTCGCAGCTCGCGAGCGTCCCCCGGAGGGCCGCCAGCGCGTCGGGGTACGGCGCCCCCGCCCCCTCGGTCGCGAGGAGCCGCAGCGCCGCCGCGAGCGCGTCGATGAGCCCGGGCTTGTCCGCCGCGTCCACCTGCCCCGCGAGGGACTCGAAGGCGCCCGGCTCGAAGCGCCGGACGAGCCGCATGAACGTGTCCACCACGTCCCGCCGCGCGTCCTCCGGCACGACCACCGACATGGTGTACTGGATGTGGGCGAGCTGCCCCGAGTCGAGGAGCGCGTAGAGCCCCTCGAGCCGCTCGTCGACCCCGGGGCAGTCCGGGAGCGGCTCCTGCCGCGGCGCGTCGACGCCGTCCCCGCCACACGCGAGGACGGTGAACGACAGCGCGGCCAGAACCCGGGTGACGGCGTTCATCGCGGCATCGTCGCAGGGCGCGGCCGCGTTTTCAACCGCCGCCCACGTCGGCGCCGGCGAGGTGCGCGCGCCCGAGGAGCCGGCTCAGCGCTTCCTCCGCGGCGGCGACGACCCGCGCATGGTCGCGCCGGACGAGGCGCCCGTCCGCGACCAGCCGGTGCCCGTCGACCCAGACGTGCCGGACGTGCTGCGGCCCCGCGGCGTACACGAGGCGCGACGCCACCCCGCCGCCGGGCCCGACGCCGATCGCGCGCAGGTCCACGACCTGGAGATCCGCCAGGAAGCCCGGCCGCACCTGCCCGAGCGTGTCGCCGCGCCCGAGCACCTCGGCGCCCCCGCGGGTCGCCATGCGCAGGACGTCGCGGGCCGGCATCGCCGTCGGGCCGTGGCGCGGCTTCTGCACGAGCGCCGCGGTGCGCATCTCGGTGAAGGCGTCGAGGCGGTTGTTGCACGGCGCGCCGTCCGCCCCGAGCGACACGTGGACGCCGGCCGCGACCAGCCCCGGCACGTCGGCGACGCCGCTCCCGAGCTTGAGGTTCGAGGAGACGCAGTGCGCGACCCGGGTCCCGTCCCCCGCCAGCGCGTCGACCTCGTCGGGATCGAGGTGGATACAGTGCGCGAGCACCGTCCGCGGCCCGCGGACCCCGAGCGACGCGAGGTGCGCGACGTTGCCGGGGCCGCCGCTGCGGGCGCGCACCAGCGCCAGCTCGTCGACGTTCTCGCTGGCGTGGGTGTGGACCCAGAGGCCGCGCTCGGCGGCGTCGCGCGCGACCTCGCGGAGCAGCGCATCGGTGCACGAGAGCACGAAGCGCGGGGCGTAGCCGTAGCGGA
>SBGO01000542.1 GCA_006226565.1 Deltaproteobacteria bacterium
GCCGTGACCGGCGCGGCTCCGCAGCGGAAGAGCCCCGGAGCGGCGCTCGGCAGGCCCGGCCCGGCGTAGCCGGTGGCGACGCCGCTGCCGGGCGCGTCGAGCTCGTGGGCGCCGCAGACCCGGCCGCTGCCGTCGGTCAGCTGGACGTCCCAGGTCACCACCGGGTAGGCGCTGCCGGTCGGCACCGTGAAGCCGTAGGCGGTCTCGGTCAGCGGCGTGCGCGACGCCGTGGCGTGGGCCGTGAGCGTGCAGGCCTGGGCCTGGGTCAGCGTCGCCGCGTCGTGGTTGAGGCCGAGGGCGACGTTCCAGTAGAGCTTGCCGGAGAGCGCCTCGGTGCCGCGCGAGACCTGCGCCGCGAAGAGGTAGCCGTCGACGTTGACGCTGTCGGGGGCGTCGAGATCGACGTTGCCGAGCCCGGAGACGTCGATCCGCACGGGCTCGGCCAGGCCGTCACAGGTGATGACCGGGTCGTCGAGGTAGAGGTAGGTGCTGTCGCCGGTGATGGACGCCGTGCAGGCGAAGCCGAGGACCGCCGTCAGGTCGCGCCCGCCGGTGGCCGGGTTGTGGAGGAGCTGGAGGTCCTCGGCCGTCCCCGACTTCACGCAGTCGAGCTTGGCCGAGCAGAAGATGTTGTCGAAGCTCACCGCCACGTCGAAGAAGCCCTGCTGCGCGGCGCGCGCCACGGTCAGGTCGAAGTCGACCGCGACGTCGGTGTCCGCGACGCACGCGACGTTGAGGGTGATCGGCGTCGGGTCGAGGTAGGTGCTCTCGGCGATGAGCACGCCGGCGCCCTCGTAGAGGCCGTCGAGCTCGAGGCGCACCGAGTTGACGCCGGTCGCGGCGTCGCACGACCCCACGTAGGAGAGCGAGCCGGCGCCGTCGCCGTACTGATCCGCGCTGAGCGACGCGCGCTGCCAGACGACCTCGCCCCCGCCGTCGGGGGCGTTGGTGACCGTCACGGTGTACCGCGCGTCCGTCACGCCCGGCAGCTCGAGGGGGGCCACGGTGATCGCGAGGGCGCCGGTCGGGCCCGCGCCCTCACCGGCGGGAGCGCAGCTCGGCGCGGCGAGCACGAGGGCACCGCACATCGTCAGCGCGAGGACTGGTCCACGCTGCATCCGCAGGACTCCGGGGAGATGGTGTGAGGTATCGCCGCTGGAATCTCGCGTTGCGCGCGCGGGCAACGAGGGCGACGACGCCACGCTACCACGTCTTCCGGGGAATTCGGTGGTTGCGGTGCAGCATCGTGTAATCCTCGCACCGCGGCGGCCGCCGTGGCGGCGCCGGGCGCGGGCTACGTCGGATCGTCGAACTTCGGCGCGGTCTTGGTGAAGTTCGCGCGGACCGCCTCGAGCTGGTTCTTGCTGCCGAGGATCTCGAGCTGCAGCGCGGTCTCGAGGGCGAAGGCCTCGGCCACGGGCAGGGCGGGGGCCTCGTTCAGGAGGCGCTTACCATACCGGATGGCGAAGGGGTTCTTCGACGCGATGGTCCGCGCGGTGGTGAGCGCCTCGGCGACCGGGTCGTCCACGAGCCGCGTCACGAGCCCGAGGGCGAGCGCCTCGGTGCCGCTGACGACGCGCCCCGTGAAGGTGAGCTCCTTGAGCACGTCGAGCCGCACCGAGCGAGGCGCCGTCTGGGTGATCGACATGTCGGGGATGAGCCCCCAGCGGATCTCCATCACGCTCAGCTCGGCGTCGGGCCGGGCGTAGCGCATGTCCGCGCCGAGCGCGATCTGGAGCCCCCCGCCGAAGCACACGCCGTGCACGGCCGCGATGACCGGGACCGGCAGCTCCTGCCAGATCCAGGCGCAGCGCTGGGCCACGTTCGCGACGCCCTGGCGCGCGAGCATCGCCTGCATCCCCTTGGGGCCGGAGGCCATGAAGCTCTTGAAGTCGAGCCCGGCGCAGAACGCCGGCCCCTCGCCGCTGAGCACCACCGCGCGGACGCTCTTGTCCGCCATCAGCGCCTCGCCGGCGGCGATGAGCCCGTCGATCATCGCCGCGTCCAGCCCGTTCCGCTTGTCGCCGCGGTTCATCCGGACGTGGGCCACCGCCCCGTCGCGATCGATCAGCACCCGCTCGGACTCGTTCGTCATCGCCTCACCTCTCAGAGTGTCGCCGGCAACCTACCACGCTCGGCGGGCGACGCGACCGGGATGACGTCCGGCGCGCGCAGCAGATCGTCGGCTGGCTCGCCGGCGGTCAGGCGGCGGCGCAGCTCCGCGACCTGGGCGACCAGCCCCGGCGGGTCGTACTCCCAGTGCCAGGGCTCGGGCAGGTAGGGGTAGAAGCCGAAGCGCCGCGCGTGCTCGGCGAGCCAGCGGTAGGCGGGCGAGCGGCGCCCCTCGCGGGTCCCGAGCGGGTAGAGCGCGAGGTCGAGGGCGAAGCCGGTGTGGTGCGCGCTCTGCCCGGGCCTGGCGGTCCACAGGCGCTGCTGTCGCTCCAGCTCGCGCTCGGGCAGTGGCGGCAGCCCCGTGACCCGCCGCGCCTCGCGCCGCTCGTTCAGGCGGTAGTCCCAGATCTGCGCCTGCAGGGCGACCGACCGATAGGCCGAGCGGATCGCCAGCCAGCCCGTCTCCACGCCGTCGGCCGCCGCCGCCGCGACCATCCGGCCGTGGGCGCTCCAGGCGATCGCGTGGGGGCGCGCCGCGCAGACCTCCTCCGGGACGAGCTCGACGTCGAAGGCCGGCTCGCCGAAGACGTGCGGGCGCGCGCGGCGCTGGAAGAGGCCCGCCGGACCGCGGACGACCCCGCTCCGGATCTGGTCGGCGCGCAGGTTTCCGACGAGCCGCGATGTCACAGCTTTGCTCCCTGGCGGCTCCTCGGGGTGTACCGCTGGAGGCGACCATGTCGAAACCGATTCACGTGACCGATCTGACCTTCGAGAAGGAGGTCGTCAACAGCGAGCTCCCCGTCGTCATCGACTTCTGGGCCCCGTGGTGCGGCCCGTGCAAGGCCATCGCGCCGGTCATCGACGCGCTCGCCGAGGAGCTCGACGGCCAGGTGAAGGTCGTCAAGTACAACACCCAGGCGAACAACAAGATCGCCGGGATGATCGGCATCCGCTCCATCCCGACCATCGTGGTCTTCAAGGACGGCAAGATCGCGGCCCACAAGGTCGGCGCGATGCCCCCCGCGGTGCTGCTCGACTGGGTGAAGCGCTCCTCCGGCCTCCAGAAGGGCTTCTTCGCCAAGCTCTTCGGCAAGAAGTCCGACGCCCCGACGGCCCAGGCCTGAGGGTAGACGAAGCGAGGGGCGGCTCCCGCGCGGCCCCTCGCTTCGCCCTGTGCTTCGACGGGCGCTACGCCCCCGCGGCCGCGGACACCCAGCTCTGCTCGCCGGCGTCCAGCGTCGCGCGGAGGAGCTCCCGCAGGACGAAGAACCAGGCGAGATCGACCTCGACGCCCGGCTCGGCGTGGCCCGCGAGGGTCCCCGCCGGATCGTCCGGGTGGAAGGTCACCGCGTAGCCGGTCCCGCTGAGCGCCGCCAGCTCGGCCGCCAGCTCGAGCGTCATCTCGGCGCCGTCGACGCGCGCGTGGACCACGTCACGGTCGGCGTGACGCGCGACGTGGAAGCCGTCGTGGTCCGGGTAGCGGCGCCACTCGTCGACGCTGCCGAAGAAGCGCGGCTTGAGCACGTACGGGCCGCCGTCCTCGGGGCAGAAGACGTCGCAGTTGCCGCACTCGTTGCAGAAGTCGGCGAAGTTGCCGATCTGGTGCTTCTGGACGAGGCGCATCGGCCCCTCGTCGCGCACGGTGAAGCCGCCGTCGGCCGCGGTCGCCTTGAGGACCGGCAGGTCCATCGGCGGGATCGCCAGCGTGAAGTTGGCGTCGTTGGGGCAGACGGGCACGCACTTGTCGCAGGTCACGCACTCGAAGAGCCAGAGCTTCGAGCCGACCTTCTTCGGCACCTTCGAGTTCTTCGCCTTGCCGTAGCGCGGGTCGTCCTCGAGGCCGTCGACGTAGGCGTCGGTGTTCAGCAGCTGCGCCGCGGAGACCCAGCGCGCGACGAGGTCCTCGCCCACCGCGGCCGCGAGGTCGTCACCGGCGGCCAGCGCCGCGAGCGCCTTCGCGCGCGTCCCCGCGTCGGGCCCGACCGCGTCGAGCGCCGCCTCGGCCTTGCCGTACGCGCGGAGGATGAAGCCCTCGACGTCCTTGGCGCCGACCTGGCTCATGCGCGCGTAGGCCTCCTTGCCGTAGGCCTCGGCGCGCCCGTAGCCGCCCGGCAGGAGCAGGTCGCTGCAGGTGGTGATGGGCACGAGCCCGATGGCGAGCGCGTCGGCGAAGTTCTTCTTGTCGATGCCGGCCGAGAACGAGATGGGCCAGCGGTCGCCGAAGGTGCCGCGGAACTTCTGCACGAGCTTCATCGCGAGCACGTGCAGCGGCGGCCCCGACATGTACATGGTCTTCTCGGTGTCCGGGAAGAAGCCGCGGTGGTTCTCGCAGACGAGCGTGTTCGAGAACTTCACGCCGAAGCCGAGGCCCAGCGCGTCGGCGGTCTCGCCGAGGCGCGGGATGAAGTCCTCGACCTGGTGCCACTTGGTGTCGTCCTCGAAGGCGTGGTCGGGGACGATCACGTCGTCGTAGCCCATCTTGTCGTGGAGCAGGCCGCGCAGGCCCTCGGGCCCGTTCAGGGTCGGGTTGAGCTTCACCACGCAGTGGAGCTGCTTCTCGCGCAGGAGGAAGTCGATGATGCGCTCGATCTCGTCCGGCGGGCAGCCGTGGAAGGTGCTGAGCGTCAGCGTGTCCGACAGCTTCGTCGTGAAGTCGAGGTCGCGCAGCGGCCCGAACTCGGCGGGGATCTCGGCGCGCAGCCGCTCGACGACGGCGGAGGCGTCCTTCATCCCGTCGATGAAGGCCTGCACGCGCTCGCTCTTGATGCCGGCGAGGTCGTAGCCGACGCTCATGTCGAAGACGAAGCGGTCGAAGCCCGGCGCCATCGGGATCTTGCCGCTCGCGGCGAGCAGCTCGATGAGCATCGACGCCTTGACGTACTCCTCGAGGGACTGCTCGAGCTTCAGCTCCTGCGACCACTCGACGTTGTAGCCGATGGTCTGCATGTCGATGCAGGGCCGGGCGATCTTCAGCTCGTCGAGGATCTGAACCGTCTTGAGCTCGAAGATGCGGCAGCCGCCCAGCCACGCCAGCGTGATGTTCTGCGCCATCTGCGTGTGGGGGCCGGCCGCCGGCCCGAGCGGCGACGCGGCCGTCCGCCCGTGGAAGGTCACCGAGAGGTCGTGGTCCGCGGAGCCCGCCGCGAACTTCCGCGCCGACAGGTCGAAGATCGAGCCCTGCGACTCGAGCTCGCCGAAGGCGCGGCGGATGAGGGCGGCGAAGGGGTAGGGGTGCAGCTCGGCCATGACAGGCTCCTCCTCGTTCGGGAGCCGAGGCTAACCGCGGCCGCGCGGGCTGTCGATCGCGATCAGCCGCGGAGAATCACGTGCCGGTAGCTGCGGTACGGCGCGAAGCCGGCCTTCTCCGCCGCCTCGGCCAGCCCGGCGTCCGGCGCCAGCAGGAGCACCCGCTTTCCGACCAGCGCGGGCAGCGCCAGCGCGTGGTAGAGCGCGCCCGCCACGAGCCGCGCCCGGCTGCGGTAGGCGACCGGCACCCAGATGCGGTCGATCACCACCGTGTCCTCGCCGAAGGGCCGCAGCTCCGCCACCAGCGCCGGCTTGTCCTGCTCCCAGCCGATGATCTGCCGCCCCGCCGCGATCGTCGCCTCGCACGCCGCCTTGTGCGCGTGGGGCTGCGTCCGGCGCGGGTCGATGTGGCGCACGTGCGCCTCGCGCTCGCCGGTCAGCTCGTAGACGAGCCGCGCGTCGCGTGCCCCGGCCACGGTCACCCCGGCGCGCTTCGACGGCGCCTTCTCCGGCAGCTCACCCGCGCGCAGCAGCGGGAGCGTGTGGTCGGCGATGAGGGTCCGCCCCTTCACGTTGCGGAAGCGGTCCCAGAACGGCACGAAGCTCTCGGCGTCGCCCATCAGCTCGTGCTGCTTGGTCGCGTGGGGCATGCTCATGCCCTGGAGCTTGAGCTGCGTCTCGGCCATCGCGACCAGCGCCGCGCGGTGGTCGCCGACGACGTGCACGCCGTGCTCGCCGACGCACATCACCGCGTCCAGCCGCCGGTTGTCGGCCAGGGCGCCGAAGTACCAGCCGCCGAAGGCCTCGGTCTGGGCGCCCGCGAGGCGCAGCAGCAGCGCGCCGTCCCGCGGCACGCGCTCGACCAGGGACGCGACCAGCGGCAGCTCGGCCGCCTTCAGCTCACGGCAGGCGTATGGGGTGTCGTCCATGTCGCCGATTCTAGTCACGCCCGCCCTCCCGTCCACGCCGGGCGGCCCCGCTCAGTCACGCGCCGCGACCGTCCGCCAGACCGCCGGGAGCCCCACGCGCAGAAAGACCCTGTAGTCGTAGCTCGGATAGCGCGCCTCGAGCTCGGCGCGGATCGCCATGAGCTGGGCCTTCGTCGGCTCTCCGTGGGGCTGCGCCGCCGCGACGCGCGCCTCCACGAAGTCGAGGTAGGCGCGCTCGGCGTCGATGAGCTCCGGCCCGCCGCTCTCTCCGCGCCCCGGGTGGACGATCCGCGGCCCGAGCGCCGCGATCTCGCCGAGCCGCGCCCGCCACGCGTCGAGCAGTCCGAGCTCGAGCCAGCTGTGGTGCCCGTTCGTGAGCAGGTCGCCCGCGAAGACGTGCCCGCCGATCTCGACGACGACCTGCGCCGCGCTGACGCCGGGCCCCATGACGTGCAGCTTCAGCGAGAGCCCCGCAGCCGACAGCGTGGTCGTCGCGTCCCCGAACACCTCCGGGGTCGCCGCCTCCGCCGGGTAGTCCGGCCGGTAGCGCTCGTAGAACCAGGACTTCCTGAGCGCGTGGACCGCCGGGATCCGCTCGGCGACCTGCGCGCTCGTGACGACGCGCACGCCGCGCGCCTGGAGGGTCGCCGTGCCGTTGAACTTGTCCGGGTTCGGGTGCAGGACCACCGCGAGGACGACGCGCTTGGCCGTCGCCGCCTCGACGCGGTCGACCGCCTCGGCGATGGCCGACGGGAGGAACTGCGTGTCGACCGCGACGAGCCCGCTCGGGCCTTCGACGAAGAACGTGTTCGTCTCGAAGCCCCAAGGGGTCGAGACGTAGGTCCAGACGGGCAGATCGGCCCCCGGATCGGGCGCGATGAGGCGACCCTCGGGCTTCGCCGGTGCGGGCTCCGAGGGCGGGGTGGCGTGGGCCGAGGCGCACGCCGCGAGGACGAGGGTGAACGCGAGGGAGAGCTGGAAACGCATGGGGACCTCCGTGTCGAACGCGGCAACCCTAGCGAGCCCGCTCATGGCGTGCTAACGATCGTCAGACCAAGATTTGCTATTTTCCGCCATCCTGAAGGAGACCCTGGATGGAGCTCGTTTCGGTCGACGAGGTCGCGGCCCGGGGCTTCGGGCTGGCCGAGCGCCTCCCGCCCCACCAGGGCGAGTGGCACGCCCACGCGCGACACCAGCTCCTCTACGCCGCCGCCGGGTCTCTCGAGCTCGAGGCGGGGGACGTCACCTGGGCGCTGCCGCCGGTCCGCGCCGCGTGGATCGCCGCCGGAGTGCGCCACCGCACCCGCGCCGGGCGCCCGGTCGAGCTGCGGACCCTCTACCTCGACCCCGCGCTCCCGGTCCCCGCGCCGACGCTCGATCTCGGCGTCTTCGCCGTCGACGATCTGGCGCGCGCCATGATCCTCCACGCCATGCGCTGGGGACCCGACCGCGACCCCCGCGACGAGGTCGCCGACCGCTTCTTCGGCGTCCTCCTCGACGGCGCGCGCGCCTGGACCTCGCGGCTCGCCGCCTTCCGCCTGCCGCGCCCCAGCAGCGACGCCCTCGCGCGGGCCGC
>SBGO01000135.1 GCA_006226565.1 Deltaproteobacteria bacterium
CTCGGCGCGCTTCGAGATCGCCGTCCCCCGCGGCGACGCCCCCCGGAGCGACCCCGCCGCGCCGCACAACGGTCGCCGACCGGCCGCCGAACCGGCCGGTGACCCTGTTGTTGTGACTTTGCACCCGCTCGTGTAGACAACTTCGGCGCGGGAGACCCGGTCACCGATCGGGCCACGCCCCATGTCTTTGTCGAGCGACGGTCCGCCATGGCCACACGAGCGGCCGCCGCGCTGGATCGGAGCGAGCCATGACCTCTGGACCTACGGCGGCACCTTCGGCGACCGTCTTCGGCCACCCGGCCGGGTTGTTCACCCTGTTCTTCGCCGAGATGTGGGAGCGCTTCTCCTACTACGGCATGCGGGCCCTGCTCATCTTCTACATGACCAAGGGCTTCCTCGGGTACGGCGACAACACCGCCTACGGGGTCTACGGGGCCTACACGGCGCTCGTCTACGCCACGCCCTTCATCGGCGGGATGCTCGCCGACCGCCTCCTCGGGCCGCGCCGCGCCATCATCCTCGGCGGCATCCTGATGATGGCCGGCGAGTTCGTCTTGATGGTGCCCGAAGAGCTCCCGTTCTATCTCGCGCTGGGCTTGCTCATCGTCGGCAACGGCTTCTTCAAACCCAACATCTCCACCATCGTCGGCGGCCTCTACCCCGAGGGGAACACCAAGCGCGACGGCGGCTTCACCATCTTCTACATGGGCATCAACCTCGGCGCCGCCATGTCGCCGCTGCTCTGCGCCTACATCGGCGAGACCTACGGCTGGGAGTACGGCTTCGGCCTCGCCGGCCTCGGGATGCTCTTCGGCCTCGTGACCTTCATCGCCCCGCGCGGCCTCGCGCGCGCCGTCATCCTGCTCGGCGCCGTCGGCGGCGCGGTCAGCATGGCGCTGGTCACCGACAACAGCTACCAGCTCGTCGCCAACCTCTTCGTCGGCCTCGCCCTGGTCATCGCGGCCGTCATCGCCGCCATCGCCCTGTCCCGTGGCGGCGTCCCCGAAGGAGCCGGCGCCCCGAAGGACCCGTCCCGCCTCGACGCCCCCGGCTTCCCCCAGCTCAAGATGAACTCGACGGCGTTCTACCTCGGCCTCATCGCCGTGGTGCTGCTGTTCCAGAACATCATCGTGCCCGGCACCGTCGAGGGCTGGATCATCGTCGCCGTCGGCCTCGCCGCCGTCGCCCTCCCCTGGGTCTCCGCCAAGAACGCCGTCTACATCACCTCCGCCGCGGCCGTCCCGGTCGTCGCCATCCTCGTCCAGCGCAGCTCCGCCGCCAGCCTCATCCTCGTGGTCCTCGGCTTCGCCGCCCTCGGCTCGCTGGTCATGGAGGCCGTCCGCTCCGACAAGGTCGAGCGCGAGCGCCTCTACGTCGTCCTCATCCTGATGTTCTTCTCGATGCTGTTCTGGTCCTTCTTCGAGCAGGCCGGCAGCTCCGTGAACAACTTCACCGACCGCAACGTGGACCGCGTCGCCGAGGGCCGGGTCATCACCGACGCCGACGTGGGCACGGTCATCACGATGCGGGTGCTCCCGAAGGACGACAACGCCAGCCACGACGACCTGCCGCTGCTCAGCCAGGAGCAGTTCGGGCGCGTCCAGAACGGCAAGCCCTTCACCATGGACCAGCTCGTGGCGCTCCAGCAGGCCGCCAAGCAGGGCCCGAAGAAGGCCGACGAGCCGGCCGCCGCCAGGGCCGACGCCGAGACCGCCCCCGACGCCCCGGCCGTGTCCAATGGCGAGCCGGCGCTGGCGCTCTCGCCGGAGATCCTGCTCGCCCAGGAGAAGAAGATCTTCCAGTGGAAGGTCGAGCCCGAGAACGTCGGGATGGGCGTCGCGATGGCCTCCGAGGAGATCCCGGCCAGCGTCTTCCAGGCCGCCAACCCCATCTACATCGTGATCTTCGGCCTCATCTTCACCGCGCTCTGGGGCTTCCTCGGCAAGCGCGGCCTCGAGCCGAGCACCCCGGTCAAGTTCGCCCTCGGCCTCGTGCAGCTCGCGGCGGGCTTCGCCGCCTTCTGGTACGGCGCCAAGGAGGCCGACGGCGAGGGCATGGTGTGGCTCGGCTGGCTGCTGCTGGGCTACTTGCTCCACACGACGGGCGAGCTCTGCTTGTCGCCGGTCGGGCTCTCGATGGTGGTACGCCTGTCGCCCAAGCGCATCGTCAGCACCGTGATGGGCGCCTGGTTCCTGGCGACCGCCTTCTCGCAGGTGCTCGGCGCGGTCATCGCCTCGCTCACCGGCGTGTCCGGCGAGGAGGGCGAGGCCGCCACGATCCCGGTCCCGAAGGACACCGTCGACGTCTACGGCCAGGTCTTCGGCACCATCGCCATCGTCGCCGCCGGCGCGGCGGTCGTCCTCTTCATCCTGGCGCCGCTGCTCAAGCGCTGGATGCACGAGGACGTCCACACGACCGACGCCGAGCCCGAGGCCGCCGCCGAGTAGCGCGAACGGGCGGCGATCGCGCGCGCGGTCGTCGCCCCTCCCCTCCGAAGCCCCGCACGGCGTGTGAGCGCCGCGCCGCACGTGATCCCCGCCGCTCCCGGCGACGGTGTGAATCATGCACGGCGCTTGTCGCTCGCGCCGGTGTCGTGTACGCACGTTTGAACGTGCCGCTCGCATCCATGCCCGCCGCGGCCGCCCCCACGACCGCCGCCTTCCAGCAGGCGCGCCCGAGGCATTCGGATGGAACAAGCAGTCAAATCGCGGCCGCCGGCCGGGACCGTCTTCGGCCACCCGGCCGGGCTCTTCACGCTCTTCTTCGCGGAGATGTGGGAGCGCTTCTCGTACTACGGGATGCGCGCGCTCCTCGTCTTCTACATGACGAAGGGCTTCCTCGGGTACAACGACAACAAGTCGTACCTCGTCTACGGCGCCTACACCTCGCTCGTCTACATGACGCCGTACTTCGGCGGGATGCTGGCCGACTACGTGCTCGGCGCGCGCCGCGCGGTCGTCCTCGGCGGCATCCTGATGGCGGCCGGGCACCTCTTGATGACCATCGAGAGCGAGCTCTTCTTCTTCAGCGCCCTGGGGCTGCTGATCGTCGGAAACGGCTTCTTCAAGCCGAACATCTCGACCATCGTCGGCTCGCTCTACACCAAGGGCAGCGCCAAGCGCGACGGGGGCTTCACGCTCTTCTACATGGGCATCAACCTCGGCGCGGCGCTCTCGCCCGTCGTCTGCGGCTACGTCGGGCAGACCTACGGCTGGCACTACGGCTTCGGCCTCGCCACCCTCGGCATGCTCATCGGCATCGCGGTCTTCGTCGCCCCGCGCCGGCTGACCCAGCTCCTCATCGTCGGGACGGCGCTCGCGACCGCCATCGCCATGCCTTTCTGGCAGGACACCGTCATCCAGCTCGTCGTCCGCCTCTTCCTCGGCGCGGCGCTGCTCGCGGCCGCCATCGTCGCCTACGTCGCCCTCGAGCGCGGCGGGCTGCCGAAGTCGGCCGGCCAGCCCCAGCGCCCCGGCTCGCTCAGCAAGAAGCTCCTCGGCCTCGTGCGCTCGGACGTGGCCGTCTACGTCGGCGCGCTCGTCGCCGTCCCGGTCTTCGCCCTGCTCGTCCAGCGCAACAGCGTCGCCCAGATCATCCTCTACGCGACCGGCGCCATCGCCCTCGGCTACATCGTCTACGAGATGATCTTCCGCTGTAGCCGCGTCCAGTGGCACCGCCTGACCGTCGTCCTGGTGCTGATGGTCTTCAGCTTCATGTTCTGGGCCTTCTTCGAGCAGGCCGGCACCAGCGTGAACAACTTCACGGACCGCAACGTGGACCTCGTCTCCGAGGACCGCGCCATCACGGCCGATGACGTCGGCACGACCCTCACGATGCGCGTCCTGCAGAAGGTCGACGACCCGGCGCTGGCCGCGCTCCCGCTCCTCACCCAGGAGCAGCTCGGCTACCGCCAGGGCGGCGCGCCCTTCACGATGACCGACCTCACGCACGTCCGCGAGGCGGCCATGGCCAAGGACGCCCCCGACAGCGCCAAGGTCTTCGCCTGGAAGGTCGAGGCGAGCCACGTCGGCATGGGCCTCGGCGGCGGCGAGATCCCGGCCTCGGAGTTCCAGGCCGCCAACCCCATCTTCATCCTGCTCTTCGGGCTCCTCTTCACGGCGCTCTGGGGCTGGCTGGCCGCGCGGGGCTGGGAGCCGAACACCTCGGTGAAGTTCTCGCTCGGGCTCCTGCAGCTGGGCCTGGGCTTCCTCGCCTTCTGGTTCGGCGCCGAGACCGCCACTGAGCGCGGGATGGTCGGGATGGCGTGGCTGCTCCTCGGCTACCTGCTGCAGACGACGGGCGAGCTGTGCCTGTCACCGGTGGGCCTGTCGATGGTGACCAAGCTCTCGCCCAAGCACATGGTCAGCACCATGATGGGCGCCTGGTTCCTGGCGACGGCGTTCTCGAGCTGGATGGCCGCGATCCTGGCGACCGCGACCGGCGTCGGCGGCGAGGGCGCCGAGGAGGGCCTCATCCCCGCGCCGGCGGAGACGCTCCACACCTACGGCGACGTCTTCTACTGGATCGCCATCTTCGCGGGCATCGCGGCGGTCGTGCTCTTGGCCCTGTCGCCGTGGCTCAACAAGTGGATGCACGCCGAGGCGATCGACCCCGAGGACGCCAGCGAGGGCGCCGCGCACGGCCACTGATTCGGGAGCGCGCCGCCCGTCTCGCCGGCGGGCGGTGCGCAGCTCCCAGCGCGGCCCCGCGCCGCCCGCGGCTTGGACGGCACGACGTTCGGCGCTAGATTCGCGGGCACCGTGATCATCGCGCTGCTGCTCGCGGGCCTGCTCTCCGCCGGCCCGCCCGTGCCCTACTCGGAGACGCCGCCCGACGTCGTGGAGGCGATGCTCGACCTGGCCGCTGTCGGCCCCGAGGACGTCGTCTACGACCTCGGCTGCGGGGACGGGCGCATCGCCATCGCGGCGGCACGGCGCGGCGCGCATGCGGTCGGGATCGAGATCGACCCGGCGCGGGCGGCGACCGCGCGGGCGAAGGCGAAGGCGGCCGGCGTGGCCGAGCGCGTGCGGATCGTCGAGGGCGACCTCTACGAGGCCGACCTCTCCGCGGCGACGGTCGTCGCGGCCTACCTCGGGACGCTCCCCCTGCAGAAGCTCGCGCCGCGCCTCGCCCAACTCCGCGACGGGGCGCGCGTCGTGTCCCACGACTTCGCCATCCCGGGCGCCGTCCCCGCGCAGGTGAAGCGCCTGCGGACGATCGACCCGCACACCGACTACCCGCGCACGGCCACGGTCTACCTCTGGACCGTGCCCTGGCGCACCTCGCCCTGACAGGAGGCTCCCATGCCGCTCGCCATCGTCCTGCTCCTCGCCTTCGCCGCCCCCTCCCCCGCCCCGACCGCTGTGCCGGCGAAGACCTACACCGCCGCCGAGGCCGCGACCGCGCTACGCGACCTCGCGACCCGGCGCCCGGCCGACCTCGCGCCGGCCGACGTCGCGGTCTTCAACAAGCACAGCGCGTGGCTCCAGAGCTGCTCCAAGCGCCTCGACGCCGTGGCCGGCAAGCCCAGGACCGAGATGCTGGCGCTCCAGAACGCGATGCAGCACGAGTCGCGGAGCTTCCAGATGCTGAGCAACATCATGAAGAGCCAACACCAGACGGCGATGGCCATCATCGGCAACCTGCGCTGACGAGCCTTCAGCGCTCGGCGCGCACGACGCCCGGCGCGGTCGCCAGGCCGGACATGGTGAGCTTGGCGGCGCCCTTGTGCTCCGGGAAGTCGTCGCCCTTGCCCTTCACCGGGCCGAGGGCGACGTGGAGGCCGCCCTTGTCGGCGATCTTCCAGGTCCGCTTCCAGCCGCGCTTGCTGATCGGCCTGGGCCCCTGACCGGGTCCGCCGGGGACGGTCGTCACCCGCTCCTTCCACTCCACCGGGACGAGGTAGCAGACCGCGCTCGCCAGCCCTTCGGGAGCGAAGCAGGCGGCCAGGGCGGCCCGCTCCCTCGTCTCGTCGCGGTCGAGGTCGATGGCGCTGTGGCTGACCAGCGCGTTCACCTCGAAGAAGTGGACGAGCCCGACCCCGTCGCCCTCGCACTGGCCCTCGCAGCGGTCGAGGCGCTGCTCCACGCCGCTGGCGACGAGGGCCGCCGTGATGTCGCTGCTGTAGTCCTGCATGGCCGCGGCGACCTGCCCGGCGTGGACCATCCGGTCGGCGTCGCCGAGCGCGACGTGGACGTACATCACGTCGTGCCCCTGCGCGTCCTCGCCCCGGACCTCGAGGGCGACGGCGTAGCGCACCGGCGATGACGCCCCCTCGGCGATGGGCGAGGTCGAGGTCAGCGGCTTGCACGTGCACTCGGGGCAGCCATCCACCCGGCGAGCGTCCGCGCAGGCCGCGTCGTAGGCGCTGTCGGGGAGGTCGGGCAGGTCGGCGCGGGCCGCGGAGGGCCGCGACGCGACGAGGGAGAGGACGAGCGGGAGCGCGAGCGCGACGCGAAGGGGGTTCAAGCAGACCTCGTCGGCAAGGAGGGAACGCCGGCGGCGATCGTGACCGCGCGGCGAGAGGCGCGCCCCCGACGGGCGCGCGAGCCGCGCGGGAGGGGTGAAAGCGCTGATGAACCCACGCCCCGACGGCGATCGTGAGAATGGACCTGCGTCAAAGCCCGTTCAAGCGGCGACGCGGCGTTGTAGGATGATCGTGAGGGGTCGCGTCGGGGGTCAGTCCCCCCGCACGCACACGTACGACCGAAGGACATCGGACCGCATGCAACCACGCGCGATCTTCACGCTGCACCACGATGGCGAGGCCTCGCCGCGCCAGGTCCAGCTCGGCCCGGGGGACATCATCGGCCGACTGCCGAGCGCCGCGCTCCAGGTCGCCGATCCGCGCGTGTCCGAAGCCCACGCGATGCTCAGCCTGCGGGCCGGCGAGCTCGTCCTGCTCGCGCTGCGGCGGCGCTTCGCCATCGGCGGCGAGCCGCGCGCCCAGGTCGTCCTCGAGCCGGGGCTCGAGCTCGAGCTCGCCGAGGGCGTGGCGCTCCACTGCGTCGCCGTCCACCTCCCCGACACGGTGCTGGCCGTCCGCGCCGCCGGCCTCCCCGACCTGCCGCTGCCGCCGGTGGCGACCCTCCTCCCGGGCCCGCCCCCGCGCGTCCTCGCCGCCCCGAAGCGCGGCGGCGCCGTGGTCTGGAGCGAGGCCGAGCGCTTCCTCCTGCAGCAGGCCGGCGAGCCGGCCCGACCGGTGGCCGACGGCGACCGGGTCACCGTCGACGGCGTGGTCTTCACCTTCTTCGCCCTGCCCGTCTCGCAGCTCATGGCGACCGAGACGGCGTCGCTCGACACCCACCCGGCGATGACCCTCGAGCTCTTCTACGACGTCGTCCACATCCACCAGGCCGGCCAGCCCCGCGTCACCCTGCGCGGCGTCGGCGCGCGGCTCCTGAGCGAGCTGGCGCTGCTCGGCCAGCCGGTCTCGTGGGAGACCGTCGCCGGCGAGCTGTGGGACGCCAGCACCGATCGGTCGCTCCTGCGCGGCCGCTGGGACATGGCCGTCGGCCGGCTCCGCCACCGCCTGCGCGACGCGGGCCTGCCGCCGCACCTCCTCTACACCGACGGCAGCGGCAACATCGAGCTGCGCCTGCGCCCGGCCGACGTCATCGAGGACCGGACCTGATGGGGTGGGACGAGAGCGCGGGGGGCTGGTCGGTCCACGCGTCGTCCCCGATCACGCCCGACGCGCCCGCGGACGACGCCGAGCCCGCCGCCGAGCCCGCGCCCCCGCCGCGCTATCGGCCCGGCCCGCTCCTCGGCCAGGGGGGCATGGGCCGCGTGGTGATGGCCCACGACGCCGTCCTCGACCGTGACGTCGCGCTCAAGCGGCTGCGGCCGGGCGCCGCGCCCGAC
>SBGO01000564.1 GCA_006226565.1 Deltaproteobacteria bacterium
GAGCGTCGCCGTCGTGGCCGAGCGGAGCGCCATCGGCGCGGCCTCGGCGAGGGCGAAGTCGCCGGTCAGATCGAGGGCGTAGCTCACGTCGACGAGCGCCCCGTCGTCGCGCCGCACGGACGTCGCGCGCCCGGTCGCGATGACGTGGGCCGGCTCGTCCGGGGTGCGCTCGACGGCGCCGGTCTCGCGCCGCCAGGTCTTCGTCACCTGGCCGCGCGCGACCACGTAGTCGGCCTCGATGGGCCCATCGAGCCCGTCCTCGGTCACCGTCCAGCGGTCGGCCTCCGGCGCGTCGGGGTCGCGGACGACCTGCATCCCCGCGGCCAGCATCCCGACGACGCTGCGCGCGCCGGTGGGCATGGCGGCGTCGAAGCGGCGCTCGGCGACCGTGCCCGTGTCGGCGAACCGCAGCGCGAAGGGCCTATCCACCGCGGCGGTCGGCGCCTCGCGATCGAACCCGGCGCGCTCGAGGAGCGCCCGGTCGCCGTCGAGCCGGACGTCGGTGAAACGCCCGAGGAGCCACGGCCCGCCGTCCGGGGCCGGCCCCAGCTCGAGGGTCCCGGAGAGCTCCATCGTCGTCTTGCCGGTGAGGCCGCCGAGATCGCCGGCGGTCACGTCCATGGTCGAGCTGAACGACACCGCGTAGCGTCCACCGAGGGCGGCGGCCGCCGCTGCGCCGGAGCGCGGCGCGAGCGCCGCCCGGAGCTTCGGCGAGGCCGCGTCCGCGGGTGAGCCCGAGCCGGCGGCGACCGAGGTCGCGCCCGGGTCCCCGCCCGACAGCAGGGCGAAGAGGCCGACGGCGACGAGGCCGGCGGCGAGCAGCGACGCGAGGATGCGCGTGTTCTTCTTCATCGTCGTGTCCCCCGTCACTGCAGGCAGTCGTTGCCGTTGCAGGTCGCGACGTTCTGCGCCTGGCCCGCGGCGAGCGCGGCGTTGAACGCGGCCTGGAAGTCGAGCCGCCACTTCGCGAGGCTCTTGTTCGAGAGGTCGACCGAGAGGAAGATCCCGGTCCACTTGAAGATCGGGTACTCCCAGTCGAGCCCGAAGGGCCCGACGGTCAGCTCGGCGTAGAGCCCCATCCAGCCGCTCAGGATGTCGAGCTCGAGGCTGATCTTCCTCCGCAGGTTCAGGTCGAAGAGGCCGGCGACGGTCGTCCCGTTGGGCCGCTTCACGTCGTCGATGCTGAAGAGCCAGCGGATCGGGAAGCTGAGGTTCGCCAGCGTCAGCGACAGCTTCGCCCCGGCGGAGGCCTCGAAGAGGTCGCCGTCATCGTCGCCGAAGCCGACCCCGGCGCGCGCGTCGACCCCCACCCCGATGGAGGGCTTGATCTCGACCTGGGGCAGGCCGTTGCTCGCGAAGCCCATCGAGGCGCCGAGGCACGGGTCGAGGGTCAGCCCGATGCCGACCCGGATGGGGACGACGGCCTCGAAGAAGGTCTTGGACTTCTCGGGCAGCTTCACGCCGATGGCGTCGGCGGGGATGCAGACCCTGAAGCCAGGCATGAGGTTCGACCAGCTGAGCGCCTGGTCGAGGTTGCCGAGGGCGGCCTCGGGGCTCGAGGTGCAGCTCGGCCCGGTGAAGCAGACGTTCGCGTCGGCGCTGACCGAGGTGCTCACGAGGCTGCAGTTGGCCGCGCCCTCCATCTTCGGCGCGTTGATCTTGTAGCCGAGGATGCGCGCCGTGACCTTCTCCGAGCCGCAGTTCGGGTCCTTGCGGTCGAGGACGATGTCCATGCTGAAGATGTCGACGGGCGGAAAGCGCGTCCCGAGGACGCACGGGACGTAGCGCTGGGAGACGGTCGCCGTGTAGCGCGGGTTCGGGTCGGCGAAGGTCGTGTTCTGGAGGACGTTCACCTTGGTCGAGTCGACGCGGACGATGCCGAATTTGACGGCGCTCCGCCCGCTCTTGCTCTTGTTGCCGGCCTTGCCGGTCAGCTGGTCCATCTCGCGCCCACCGGCCTTGCAGGTGCCCGACGCGCGCTCGTCGCAGTAGCCGGACTTGCAGAACTCCCAGGCAGCGCGCCCGGTCCCGGCGGTCCCCGGGGGCGGACAGGTCGCGCCGTCGTCCTGGAGCTTCGGCTCGCAGACCAACGCGTTGGCGTCAGCCGCGCTGTAGTAGGCGCTCGAGGCCGGCCCGAGGTCGGAGGCGCAGAGCTTCAGCGGCAGGAAGGCCCCGTAGCGCGCCTCGAGGAGCGCCCGGTGCTCGCGCGAGCCCAGCGTGTACTCGAGCAGGAGCGGCCCGGCGCCCGCCGCGCGGAGGCGCGCGTAGTCAGCGGGCACGAAGTCCGCGTCCTCACCCAGGAGCGCGAGCTTGAGCGTCTTGGCCGTGAACTTGGCGGAGTCGGCCTCCCACATCGCGACGCGGCGCGGGTTGTCGGCGATGTAGGTGTAGTCCTTCTTGGTGTTCCACCCGTTGACGTCGCAGGTCCCCTCGATGCGCTGGGTCGACGCCTTCAGCCCGGCGACGCAGGCCTGCGGGTTCAGGAGCCGGTAGGTCTTCTCGAAGCCCGGGATGCACTGCCCGTTCGGGCCGTCGAGGCAGCGCACCCCCGCCACGGTCGTGCCGTCGGGCGCCGTGGTCGTCTTCGACTCCGTCCGCACCCCGAGGCGCTGGCACTTGCCACCGCCGGTGGCGGGGTCGTACGCGCAGGTCCGCGGGATGCTCCAGGCGCTGCCGTGGAGGGTCGGCGTGAAGGTCTGCGCGTGCCGCGTGCAGGTGATCTCGTAGAGGCCCCAGGTGTCGCTCTTCGACACCGCCTGCGTGCCCGAACCGCTGCGGACCTCGCGCTGGGTCGTGCCCGACTGGGCCGGCAGACACCACCCGGTCCTACACTGGAGGTCGTCGGAGCAGGCGCCGCCTCCGTCGACCCAGGGCTGCCAGCTGCATGCGAGCTCCCAATCGCCAGCATTTGCGTAGTTGTTGGCATTTCGGGTCAGGCCGCCCCTGCAGCCGGCGCAGCGCCAGGAGCCGCTCTCGGCGGCGCAGTCGCGCCCGAGCTCGCCGCACTCGGCCTGGCATGCGGCCTGGTCCTTGGTGAGGCAGCGCCCCTTCCAGCAGGTCGCGCCCCCCACGCACTCGCTGGACGCGGCGCACTCCTCGGTGAACTCGACGTCGCCGCGGCACTCCCGCGTCGCGGCGGTGGTCCCACCGGCGGCGTAGTGGCTCCCGAGGCAGTCCCCGCAGTAGCCGCCCTGGGCCAGCGCGGTGAAGCTCCGCCCACCCTCGGCGCAGGCCGCGCCCCGGTCCTTGGAGGTGAGCGACTCGACGTCGTCCCGCGCGTAGCTGTAGACGCGAGGATCGAGGATCTCGACCTCGTACGGCGGCTTCAGGAGGTCGCCGTCGGGCGCGCTGCCGCGCTGGAGGACGCCGTACCGGCCGGGCCCGAGCTCCCAGGCCGGCGTACCGCCCACCGTCCCGGGGAGGGCCGGCGTCTGGCCCTTGTCTTCGATCAGGTTCGTGAAGCCCTGGTGCTTCTGGTTGAGGAGCCTGCCGTCGATGGAGACGAGCGGCTCGCGGCGGGTGACGGGAACGCCGGTGGGGTTCGCCGGATCCGGGGGGATGGTCCGCTCCGGCCCCCAGGCGACGGCGATCTTGTAGGGGGGCGCGGGCTGCGCGCCCCAGCTGTGCTCGAGCTTGTAGTCCACGCGGAAGCGTCGGCCCGGCTGCCCCTTGCCCTGTCCGGCGATGATCTCGAGGTAGCAGCCCTCGGGGCGGTCGGGGGCGCTCCAGAAGACCGAGCACACCGCCGCGACCTCGAAGTCCGAGGTGAAGAGGAGCCCCGCCAGGTCCCAGCCACGCTTCGCGAGGGTGACGCGCATCGGCGCGGTGGTGAAGTCATCGAGCGCCTTGGGGAAGCGCGCCTGGAACGAGACCGTCAGCGGCGCCGCGCCGTTCTTCGGGTCGAGTGCGCCGACCGCCGGCGCCTGGATGCCGAAGGGGAAGGCGGTCCGGTACTGGAGCCAGCTCTGGAGCTCGCTGGCCGGCCGCGCGTCGTTGGTGAACCAGCCGCCGTCGAGCGCCCGCCCGGCCCCGGTCGAGACGACGCTGAGACCGGCGTCGGTGCGATCGTCGAGGGCGGTGGCGTCGACCTCCGCGGCGTTCCAGAGGCGCGGCCCGGGGGAGACCAGGGCGTCGAGCTCGGCCGGGCTGAGCGCGCGGTCGAAGTGGCCGGCCCAGGCGAGCCAGCGGTCCGCGGCCGAGTTGAAGAGCAGCGAGGTGTTCTCGGTCGCCGGGGCGCACCCCTCGAGGGTCATGACCTCGTGGCCATCCTGGCTGATCGTGGTGTACTGACGGCTCGAGCTCAAACCCACCTCCCGGCGGTGGGTGATGCCGATGAGCTGGAAGCGGCGGTAGGCCTGCCGCGGGTAGGGAGCCGTCACGCGGGTCGAGCCACACACGGCCTCGAGTCCTCCCCCCTTGAAGCTGAGGAGGAGCTGCTGCGAGGTCCCGGCGTTGAGGCCGAGGATCATGTCGTCGCCGAGGGTCTCGAGGCGGAGCCACGCGAAGGTCGTATAGCCCTCGTTCTCGTAGACCTGCGGGTAGATCTGGCGGGCGACGTACATCAGGCCGAAGTTGCCGAGCGCCCGGAGGTCGGAGCCGAGGGTGCTCGGGTTCAGCGCGACGGGGGTCGCCGCGATCCGCGAGGCGGACGCCGCCGCGTTGGCGTGGGGCTCGGTCGGGAAGAGCTGGGTGTAGCCGGCGGCGCCCCAGCGGTGGAGCTCGAAGATCTCGCTCTCGCTGAGCGGCGCGTCGAACACGTGGAGATCGTCGAGGTCCATGTTGGCGCGGAGGCGGTTGGGGCCGCCGACGAAGTTCGGCTGGGCGTAGGTCTCGCCGGGGACGTCGAGCTCGCCGACGATGAGCTCGTCGAGGTCGAGGGGGGCGAGGGCCACCTCCTCGCCGCGCCACTCGCCGTCGACGTAGAGGGCGTAGCGCGCGGGCTGGGCCGCCCCGGGGAGGTTCACGATCGAGGCGCAGGCGCCGCCGCAGTGCTCGCGGGTCACGCGCAGCACGACGTGGTGCCAGGTGTAGTCGTCGATGTAGGGCGCGTAGCCGGTCTGGGGCGTCGCCTGGTTGATGCCGAAGAGCTCGCGATCGGCGTGGCGGAGCGAGACCGTCGGGACGCCGTCGTCGAGGACGAGGGCCATCCGCCAGGGCTCGGCGCTCGCCCGGCTGCCGAGGGACCAGAGGGGCTCCCACCACGACCGGCCGCGGGCGTAGACGGCGCCGTACGGCGGGCCGCCGGGCTGCCAGACGGCGCCCTCGAGGACGAAGGTCGTCGCCGTCACCTCGACCGCCCGCCAGCGCCCGCTCCAGCGGCCGACACCGGCGACGTCGATGAGGCTCCCCTCGCTCAGGCCATGCCCCGCGGGCGCGGTCGCGAGGACCTTCTGCCCGCCCGGGCCGGCGGGCGGCGCGGCGTGGGCCCCGCCGGCGGAGAAGAGCACGATCTTCGCGTCGGAGTGGCGCACCCTGTACCAGAGCGAGATCGTCATCCCGGACGGGCTCGAGCTCGAGGCGCGCGGGAGGAGCTTCGGGGCGCCGTCCTGGGACGCGACCTCGAGCCGGACGTCGTCGGGGAAGCGGAAGTAGCCGCCGCGCCGGGGCGTCGTGACCGCGCCGCGGGTGGCCTTGCGCGCGTTCCAGGGCGCCGGATCGAAGACGACGCGGTCCCCGACGAGGCCCTCGAACTGCGGCACGCCGAGGAGCGGGTGGACGCTCAGCCAGAGGCGCTCGGCGTTGATCGGCAGGGTGTCCGGCAGGATCTGCTCCGGCGGCCCCTGGGTCGCGCGGGCCGGCGTGGCCACGAGGAGCGCTCCCGCGAGGAGCAGCAGCGCAAACGACCGCGTCAGCGCGCCCGGGCGCGTGAGGGCGCCCGAGTGGAGCAGGTGGGCGTGCCGTGTGGGCACGTCACGGCGTGGAAGCATGGCGGACCTCCGAGGGAGCGCGCCCGAACGGGTGGGCGACGCAGCCGTCGTTTCGCAACTGCGGGAAGCTCTCATTTTCCCGCAGACCACACAGCTCGTCCAGCAGAAGGAGCGGCCGAGTGGCAACGCGGTAACCACCCGACGGCCTGCGCCGCCCCCGACCTCCGCCGTCGCCGCGCGCCTGGGCCGGCCTCGGCCGAGGGTGTACGCTCGGCCGCATGCCGCCGACCCCGACCGCCGTCGCCGCGTCCTACGACGCCTTCCCCTACCCCGCCTGGGCCTTCTGGTTCACCCACCCCAATCAGCTCGCGGTGATGGCGACGCTCTTCGGGATGGAGCCGGCGCCCCCGGAGCGCTGCCGGGTCCTGGAGGTGGGCTGCGCCGTCGGCGGCAACCTCCTGCCCATGGCCGCCGCCGCCCCGGAGAGCCAGTTCGTCGGGATCGACATCTCCGCGGTCCAGATCGACCTCGCGCGGCAGGTCGCCGCCGAGGTCGGGCTCGGCAACGTCCGCCTCGAGGCGGCCGATCTCCGCGAGCTCGACCCGGCCCTCGGCCCCTTCGACTACGTCATCGCCCACGGGGTCTTCTCGTGGGTCGACGACGACGTGCGCGCTGCGCTCCTCGCCCTCTGCCGCGAGCGCCTCGCCCCCCACGGCGTCGTCTACGTCAGCTACAACGCCCTCCCCGGCTGGCACACCGCCGGCGTCGTCCGCGACTTCATGCGCCTGCACGCCGAGCCCTTCGAGGACCCGCGGACCCGCATCGAGCAGGGCATCGCCATCGTCGAGTGGCTCGCCGAGCGCGCCGGCCGCGTCGGCGACGACTGGCGGGCCAGGTTCCTCGCCGCCGAGGTCGACAACGCCCGCTCCCTCCCCGGGACCACGGTCCTCCACGAGTACCTCTCCGAGGACAACCGCGCCTTCTACTTCCGCGACTTCCTCGCCCTGGCGGAGGCGCACGGGCTGGCCTACCTGTCCGACGCGAAGCCCTGGGACATGTGGATCGAGAACTTCGGGCCCACCATCGCCGAGACCCTCGGCCCCGTCCCCGGCCTCGTCCGGCAGGCGCAGTACCTCGACTTCGTCACCCACCGCCGCTTCCGGCAGACGCTGCTCACGCGCGACGACACGCCCCTCTCGCGCCGCATCGACACGGCCGTGGTCGAGCGCTTCGTCCTCCGCTCCCTCGTCGCCGAGGCGCCCGACCTCGTGGGGCTCGAGACCGGCGCGCCGATCCGGATCGGCAACCCCAACCGCACCCCGGTGGAGGTCGCGGGGGTGATCCCGCGGCTCGCGCTCCACGTCCTGCACCGGCGGGGCGCGCGCGACGTCCCCTTCGACGAGGTCTTCGCGGCGCTCGTCGCCGAGCTCGACGCGCGCTCGCTCGGCGCCGGCCGCACCGACACCGACGAGGCGCTCGCCGCGACCCGCAAGGACCTCCACCGCGCCCTGCTCCGCCTCTTCTTCGGCGAGCTGGTCGGCTTCTCGGTCAGCCCGCCGGCGCTGGCGCGGACCGTCCCCGAGCGGCCGCGCACCGGCGCCCTGCAGCGCTGGCAGGCCCGCCACGGCGACGCCGCGACCAACCTCTGGCACGAGCACCTGCCGCTCAGCCCGGCCGCGCGCGCCGTCCTCGCCCACCTCGACGGGACCCTCGACCACGCCGCCCTGGCCGCGCTCCACCCCGAGCCGGTCGAGGAGACCCTCGCCGCCCTGCTCCGCGCCGGGATGATCCTCGCCTAGAGCCACCACCGACCACAAACACGCAAATGGTTGAGACTAAAACCATTTTCCTCACCACGGAGGACACGAAGGCCACGGAGGAGGTGTGGCCGGCTCGGGCCGAAACTGCGAGCGCGGACCGACTCCCCGCTCCGTGGTCTCCGTGCTCTCCGTGGTAAAAAACA
>SBGO01000664.1 GCA_006226565.1 Deltaproteobacteria bacterium
GGCCGCCCGCAGCGACCAGCCAGCGCGTCCTCGAGCGCGCCGTCGCCGGCGTCGGGCGCTATCGGACGGGGCTCACCACGCTCATGGTGACGGGCTTCACGAGCGAGTTCCTCCTCAGCGGCCTGGAAGAGAAGGCCGACGGCGGCGGCCTCGGGATGGCGGAGCTCCGCGCCGGTGTCCTGAGCGTGGGCGCCGCGGTCGCGTGGGCGTTCCTCGTCAGCGGGACCGCCCAGCTGAGCCGGCTCCCGGCGGCGACCGGGGCCACCGGACGCGTGGTCGCCGCCCACGTGGTCCACGTCGTCCTCACGGTGATCGTCGCGGCGATCGCGGTCTTGACGCTCATCGGCTTCGCGGCCCCGGCGGTCGCCGACGGGCTCGGATACGCCCACCTCGGCTGGGTCCTCGTCTTCCCGGGGGTCGCCGGGCAGCTCCTGCTCTTCGGCGGGATCGCGCAGCTCGGGCGGTGGCTCGGCGCGCCGGAGGTCCGCCAGCGCGCGCGGCGTGCGATGTTCTGGTTCACGACGGCGGCGACCTCGCTCTTCTCGAGCTGGCTCGCGGGCCAAGCGCTTCACGGCCTCTCGGTGGTCCTCGTGCTCCTCTTCCTCTTCGGCGTGGTCGCCGGGCTGACGCACGTCTACCGGACCCTCGGCGCCTTCGAGGAGGCGATGGCGAGGCGTCTCTGGGTGGCGCCGTTCGGTGACGAGGACGAGCCCGCGGAGGTCGAGCAGCCTCTCTCGACCTCCGGGGAGCTCGCCTGACGTCGCCGTGCGGCGTCAGGCCATGGGGGTACGGCGCGCCTCCGCGACGACCGGCAGCGGGTCGCCGCTGGCGTCGGTCACGGTGGCGTCGACCCGCGCGCGCAGGAGCACCTCGAGGAGCCCGATGACGTCGGCCGGATCGGCGAAGTCGCCCTCGAGGTGGAGGTAGCGCGCCGCCTCGTCGAAGGCCGCGCTCACCGTGCCGTCGGTGCGGTCACGCCGGCGTCCCTCGACCGGCGGCGCCTCTTCCGGGAAGAGGTCCGCGGCGTCGACGTCGTCCGGCCAGTCCCGGTTGGGCTCCGGCGGCGCGAAGACGGCCCGCCCCGGCTCGAGGGACTCCGGGCTGCGGTCGTCGACCTCGACGAAGAGCCGCCCGCTGTCCAGCATGACGTCGATCCCGTCGTCCACTTCGACCAGGCGTGCGTCCGGGAAGCTGGCCCGGATGAGGTCGCACAGCGCGCTGGTCGTCGGCGCCGGGGGGGTGGGGTAGATCACGGTCGCGATGTGATGCATGGAGCAACCCCCGAGAAGCTTCTTTCAGATTCGCCACCGGAGGGCCGACCGTCAACCCGCCATGCTGCATCGCATCAGCGAGAGCCGTCGCCGGTGAGGGCGGCGAGGGTCGCGGCGAGGGCGGGATCCTCGATGACCGCTGCGGCCGAGTCCCAGAACTCGCGCGGGTCGAGCCCCCGCGACCGCGCATAGAGCGCGGCCTGGAGCGCCATGTCGAGACGGTCGAGCTGGCGCACGAAGCGCGCCTCGGGATCGGCCTGGGCCTCGTAGGCCTCCCAGGTCCGGAGGAGCTCCGGGCCGCGCGGCGATCCCGCGAGGAGCGTGCGCAGCCCCTCGACCTCGCGCCGATGCTTCTCCTCGGGGCTGACCCCGTCGGCCGGGACGATGTCGCCGGCATGCACCTCGGGCAGATCGTGGAGGACGGCGTAGGCGAGCGCGCGCCCGCGGTCGAGCTCCGGCGGCAGGAGCGCCATCACGAGCCAGGCGACGCCCCAGCTGTGGGCGGCCACCGACTCGACGCCGTCGACCCCGCGCCGGACCCACCCCTCGCGCAGGACGTCCTTGAGGCCGAGCGCCTCGAGCAGCGGGCGGAGCGCCGGGGGCGGCGCGTCGGTCGCGGGGCCGTTCACGCGCTACTCCTCCGCGCGCATCGCGCCGAGGCGGTCGTAGTGGCGGTAGCCGAGCTGGTCGAGCGCCTCGGGCGGGGCCAGGCCGATGTCGACGAGGGTCTTGGTCCCGTAGGTCCCGGCGAGGACCGGCGGGCTGTAGGCGCGGATCGTCTCGGGGCGGCGGAAGGGCTCGAGCGGGTAGAGCACGCGGTGGGCGTGGACGTGGACGAAGTGCGCGAGCGCGACGCGCGTGTAGCCCGGGGTCAGCGGCGCCTTGATGACGTGCGGGGTGGCGAGGAAGGTCCCGCCGGTGAGGATCTCGAGCTGCTGCCCGACCTGCGCGACGATGCAGCCCTCGGGCGGCGTCCCGCGGACCATCTGGCCGCGCGGGTGCTCGGGGGTCGCGCGGGTGCGGAGGTAGAGGCCGCACTGGTCGTCGGGGCGGGCGCAGCGGGCGCCGTCGGGATCGAGGAAGCGGCCGCCGGGGAGCAGCGTCAGGAGGTTGAAGTCGGTGTGCTCCTCGCCCCAGAGGATGGGGCCGCCCACCTGCTCGGCGTCGAGCGCGAGGTAGCGCAGGGCGCGGGTGACGTGGGGGCCGCCGTAGACGAGGGTCTCGAAGCGGTAGGGCTCGAGCTCGAGGGCGACGGCGCAGCCGCGCAGGAGCTGGAGCCCGATGAGGTGGAGCTGGTGGCCGAGCGCGAGGTAGCCGGAGCGGAAGCCGTCGGCGCCGTCGGGCCAGACGTTGTCGGCGTAGATCTCGGGGTACTCGGACGCCGCGACGGGATCGACCGGCTCGGGCGCGGCGAAGTAGCACTCCTTGAAGTCGGGCTGGCCGCCGGCGACCACGGCGCGCTCGGTGTTCGGCGGGGTCCAGCCGCGCTGGAACCAGATGTCGCCGCGGCCGAGGGCGCGCTTGTCGGCCTCGTCGCGGGCGGTGAAGCCGAGGAAGGCGTCGTAGAAGGCGTCGAGCTCGGCGGCGTCGATTCCGTGGGAGCGGACGTAGACGAGGCCGTAGGTGCCGAAGCCCTCGGCGAGGGCGCGGACGGCGCGGAGGACCGCGGCGTCGTCGTGGCTGCGGAGGTCGGCGAGGTCGACGGTCGGGATGGCGAGCTCGGTGCTCATGCTGGATCTCCTGCGCGGGACCTGCCGGACTATAGCCGCGCCGCATGGCGGCGTCATGCCCCCCGCGTGCGCGGGCTCAGCCCGGGCCGGCCGACACGATGTCGAAGGTCCAGCGCCCCAGGGCGACGACCACGAGGATGATGCCGTCGCGGCGGCTCACCTTCCAGCCGAGGCGCATGAGGGTCATGACCAGGAGGACCATCAGCGCGAAGGACAGGAGCGAGAAGCGCGCCTCCGGGGCGACGTCGACCGGGTGGATGACGCCGGCGACGCCGACGACCCCGAAGAGGTTGAAGATGTCGCTGCCGACGAGCGCGCCGACGCCGAGCTCGCCTTTGCCGCGGGCGGCGGCGGCGAGGCTGGTGGCCAGCTCCGGGGCGGAGGTGCCGGCCGCGACGATGGTGACGCCGATGACCCACTCGCTGACGCCGAAGTCGCGGGCGACGGTGGTCGCCGCGTCGACCATGAAGCTCGAGGCGACGAGGACGGCGGTGAGGCCGACGAGGAAGCGCCAGATGTCGCCGCCGACGCTCTCGGCGGCGGGCGGGACCTCCTCGAGGGGGATGAGGCGGCGGTTCTTGCGCCCGACGTGGACGAGGAAGAGGAGGTAGGCGACGAGCCCGCTGACGAGCACGACGCCCTCGAGGCGGTCGAGGCGGTCGTCGAAGCCGATGGTGACGAAGGCGAAGAGGGCGCCGACGAGGAGGACGCCGCTGTCGCGGTAGATCACGGTCGGCCCGGCGGGCAGCGCCCGGATCATCGCGACGACGCCCAGGATGATGCCCTGGTTGAAGATGTTGGACCCGACGACGTTCGACACCGCGATGTCGCCCTGTCCCTTCATGGCGGCGCCGATGGAGACGGCGAACTCCGGCGCCGAGGTGCCGATGGCGACGACGGTCAGGCCGAGGACGAGCTCGGAGATGCCGAGGCGCCGGCCGAGGCCGCTCGCGCCCTCGACGAACCAGCCCGCGCCCTTGGCGACGACCAGCACGGCGACGACGAAGACGAGGACGTTCGCGGCGGTCGGGAGCGAGGCGATGTTGATGCCGAGGAGGTCAGCCAAGCGCTCTCCGCGGGCTCGAGGCGAGGTGCGCAGCGGCCGCGCGGAGCGACCGCGGCGAAGGTCTTCTCACGTCCCTACTTGTGCGTCGAGCCGATAACGGCGCCCGTCTCGATGAGGTCGGCGAGCACCTGGAGGGCCTCCTTGGCCTGCGGGGTCAGCTCGTCGTCCTTCTTCTCGGCGGCCTCGTCGCCCTCGTCGCCGCTGTCGTCCTTGCCGTCGAGGATGTCGGCGACCTTGACCTCCTCGCCCTTCTTGGCCTTGGCGAGGTCCTCGCGGACCTTCTCGAACTCCTTGGAGGCGGCGACGCGCTTGGCGCTCTGGGCGGCCAGCTGGCTGAGGGTGGCGTCGGTCACGGGGGTCCAGGCGTCCGCGCCGGCGCCCTGGGCCGCGGGGCTCACGAAGTTGATGGTGGTCCGGTGCGGCAGGGCGTTGTCGTTGGTCGCCTCGCCGAAGTGCTCGGCGTCGAAGGGGCTCGGGACGAGGACGTCGGCGGCGACGCCGCGGAGCTGGGTCGACTCGCCGCTCGGGCGGAAGAAGAGCGACGTCGTCACCTTCAGGGCGCCGAGGCCCTCGGGCAGGTTGACGACCTGCTGGACGCTGCCCTTGCCGAAGGTGTGCTCGTCGCCGACGATGACGCCGCGGTGGTAGTCCTTGATGGCGCCGGCGACGATCTCCGAGGCCGACGCGGACAGGTGCGAGGTCAGGACGACGAGCGGGCCCGACCACTGCACCGACGGATCCTCGTCCTCGAGGGTCTCGGCGCGGTCCTGGGTGCCCTCGACGCGGACGATGCCGCCGGTGCGGATGAAGAGGCCGCCGATCTCGACGGCGTGCTGCAGGAGCCCGCCGGTGTTGGTGGCGAGGTCGAGCACGACGCCGTCGGCGTGGCCTCGGCGGGCCTCGGCGAGGAGCTTGGCGACGTCCTGGGTCGCGCCGCGGTCGCCGGGCCGGGAGCCGCCGTAGAAGGAGGGGAGCTCGACGATGGCGAGCTTCAGCTTCTTGCCGGCGCGCTCGACCTCCTCCCAGCGGAGCTTGGCCGCCTGCTCCTCGAGGTCGATCTTGTCGCGGGTGATGGTGACCTTGACGGTCTCCTTGTCGCTGTCGCGGAGGACCGTCAGGGTGACCTTGGTCCCCTTCTTGCCGCGGATGAGCTTGACCACGTCGCGCAGCGCCATGTCGACGACGTCGACGGCCTCGCCCTGCTCGCCCTGGGTGACGGCGAGGATGCGGTCGTTGCGCTTGAGCTCGCCCTGGCGGTCGGCGGCGCCGCCCTTCACGATCTCGTTGATGGTGGTGTAGCCGTCGCGCTGGCGCAGCACGGCGCCGATGCCCTCGAGGGAGAGCTGCATCGAGATGCGGAAGTCCTCGAGGTCCTCGGCCGAGAAGTAGCTCGTGTGCGGATCGAAGGCCTCGGCGTAGCAGTCGAGGAGGTAGGCGTAGAGGTCGGCCTCGGTCTGCTCCTTCACCCGCTTGGTGATGAGCTCGTAGCGCTTGATGAGCTTGGCCTTCGCGTCTTCGAGGGTCTTGCCGCCGTGGACGTAGTTCGCGAGCTGGAAGTGGACGAGCTTGGCGCGGAGGGCGTCGCGCTCGGCCGCGTCCTTCGTGCGCGGCCGCTTCTCCGAGTCGAGGTCGAGGGAGACGCTGCGGTCGATGGCGAAGTCGGCCGGGGCGAGGAGCTTCTTCACGAAGGCCTCGCTGTTCTCGTGACGCGCGACCTCGGCCTTCTTGATGTCGTCGATGAGGCCGCACTGCCCGTCCTGGACGTCCTTGTAGAAGCGCTTCACGTTGCGCTTGAGGGCGTCCGCCTCGGTCGCCGTCATCAGGGTCTTGGACCCGTCGACGCGGCGCACGAAGATGTCGGCGGCGCGGTCGACGAGGGTCTCCTCGTCGAGGGGGCCGGTGTCGATGTGGAGCTGGGCGTAGCGCTCCATGAGGACCGGCATCGAGCCGCAGCCGAGGAGGTTGTCGCTCTTCGCCTCGGCCTTGCCTCCGCACGCGACGAACGTGACGGACAGCGCGACGGCGACGATGGAGCGGGTGAGGGCGGAGTGCATCGAAGATCCTCGGGCCGGGGGGCGGGGGCGTCGGAGGCTACCTCGAATGACGCCCGGGGTTCCACTGGAGGGCCGGACTTCCCGGCGGAAGTCGGCGCGGGGTCCAACACGGTCGGCACGCCGGGTCATCCGGTAAACGGGCGATTTTTCGCCGCGCTGACGCGGCCGCGGCGCTCTGTTGCGGAGCAGCACGGCGGCCTCGTAGGATGGGGATCCTCCGCGCCCCCCAGCGCCGATCCCCTTCGCCCAGCCTCCCTACCCCGCCGGAGCCACGCCATGCCGCGCATCCGCTTCGCCGCCGTCGCGCTCGCCACCCTCCCGGCCCTGTCGTGTGCCGATGCGCCGACCGCACCGACCGCGCGCGTCGCGGTCGCCGTCGCGCCCCTGACCTACCCGGGCGTGACCAACGCGACCTACGCGCTCGAGGTGCGGAACGTCGACGACGAGGTGGTCTTCTCCCGCGCGCTCGACAGCCGGGCGCACGGCGCCGGGGACGGCTCGGCGAGCTACGTCGGGCCGTGCGACGCGGACGCGAGCCCCAACACCGTCACGCTCACGCTGACAGGGCTCTTCGCCGGCGCAGGCGGCACCTCGGAGATCCCGGCGTCGAGCTACCACAACCCGGGCCCCCTCTCGCGCACCGTCCCGTGCTCCGCGAACGCGGACACGCCCGTCACCTTCGACGTCACCCTGGCGCGCCAGGCCAACCAGGGCTTCTTCGACGTGGCGGTCGCCTTCTCGAACATCTTCTGCTCGGCCAAGCTCGACTGCGTCGACGCCGGCGGGGATCCGCTCCTGCTCCTGCACGACGCCGCCGGCAGCCGCGCGCGCACCGTCGTCGTCGGGCTCGCCTGCACCGGCGACACGGCCGCCGGGGGCGAGACCACGCTCTATCACGACCCGGTGACCGTCACCTGCGACACCGGCAGCGCGATCGTCGACCCCTCGGCGGGGCCGGGCAACCTGTCCGAGGGCCAGGGCATCACCTCCACCGGCACGGCGCCGCTCTTCGGTGCGGCGGTCTACCAGGGGAGCGAGCAGCTCGGCTTCAACAAGCGCTACTGGAACGTGCTGCTCGGACTCGCCCCCGACGCCGCCGGGTGCACGGTCACGACCGCGGCGACCGCCTCCCCGGAGGCCTTCGAGGGCGGTCAGACGCCCGCCGGCACCACCTGGCCGTACATCGACTGGAGCGTCGACGTCACGGCGACCGCCACGGCGGCCCTGGTGTGCACGACCCACCCGGTGGACGGCGCGCCGCCCCACGACGGCGTCGTCACCGCCTACACCGGCCTCGACGCCCCCGAGACCTTCGCCTTCGCCTTCGGCCCGGTCGTCGTCGCCGCGCCGACCCTCGCCGGCGTGCTCCCGGCCTCCGCGCCGGCCGACACCCAGCTCACCCTGACGGGAACGGGCTTTCAGAGCGGGGACACGGCGACCGTGGGCGGCGCCGCCTGCGCGACCACCTACGTCGACCCGACGACGCTGCTCTGCGACCTCATCGCGTGGCCGCCCCACTCGACGGCGCTCGACGTCGTGGTGAGCCGCGGCGGCGTCCCGGTCGCGACGCTGACGGGCGGCTTCGAGCGGACACCGACGGCGCTGGCCCTCACCAGCGTCGGCGGCGGCACCTGGACGGCCCCGGCCGGGGTCACGAGCGTCGCCTACGAGATCTGGGGCGGCGGCGGCGGCGGTGGCGGCG
>SBGO01000448.1 GCA_006226565.1 Deltaproteobacteria bacterium
GAGCCGTCACGCCGGCCTGACCGACACCGAGCGTGCCGAGCTCGAGGTGCTCGGCGACTGCATCGACGAGCGGGGGCAGATGATGGGCTTCAACAGCCCGTGCTGCGAGCGCTACCGCGAGATCACCGGCGAGCAGATCGGCCCGCCGGGCTGCACGCCCTGGGGACCGCCGGCGCCGCCCGCCTACGACGGCGCGAGGCTCGCGTGACGGCGCTCGACCTGCGGGGGCCGGCGCGCGAGCGGGGCTTCATGCTCCCGGACACGTCGGCGCTCGGGGCGAGCGACCGCGAGGCGGCCATCGGCACCTGGCTCGGCCGGATGGTGAACGAGCACATCTCGGCCCGGGTCTTCGCGGCGCTCGTGCCGCAGCTCATGGCCGCGGGCGTCGAGCACGACGACCTCGCGCGGGTCGCCGGCATGATCGGCGAGGAGCTCTCCCACGGGGTGATGTGCGGCGCCGTCGTCGAGGCCCTCGGCGGCGAGGCGTTCGCGCCGCTGCCGGCGCTCGACGCCGTCCCGACCCACGCCGACGCCGGCCCCGTCGAGGCGGCGCTGCGAAACCTCCTGAGCATCTGCTGCCTGAGCGAGACCGTCGCGGTCGCGCTCATCACGGCGGAGGCCGAGCGCACGCCCGTCCCCGAGCTCGCCGAGGTGCTGCGCGTCATCCTCGCCGACGAGGTCGGGCACGCGCGCTTCGGGTGGCGCCTGCTCGGGCCGCTGCTCGAGCGCCTCGACGCCGAGTCCCCGGAGGGCCGCGAGCGCCTCGGGGGCTACCTCATCGGGGCGTTCCGCCACCTGCGCGAGCACGAGCTGGCCCACCTGCCGCCGCGGCCGGCGCCGAGCCCCGAGGCCGAGCGCTACGGCGTCTGCGACGGGAACGAGGCGCGCGCGCTCTTCTTCGACACCGTCGAGACCGTCATCGTCCCCGGCCTCGCCGCCCACGGCCTGCCCGCTCGAGTCGCCTGGGAGCGGTCGCTGGCCTAGCTCGCGTCGAGACCGGCCTGGCAAGACGCAAGGCGCTGAACCGGCGCGATCTATTTTCTTTGCCACGGAGGGCACGGAGGGCACGGAGGCGGGCCGGGTCGCTCTCGCTGCCCCCCATCCTTCGTGGTCTCTGTGGCCTCCGTGGTGGAAAAACCTGTTCGATCTCGACCGGTTTGCGGCGATGTGTCCGGCGTTCGGTCTGGGGCGTCAGTGGCGCTCTTGCCGCTGCAGCCACTCCGCCTCGTCCTGCCAGACCGGGGGCTGCGGCTCGGGGCCCGTCGGGCCGTCGCCGAGGAGCCCGTCGTAGAAGTGCCAGATGGGATACAGGTCGCTGTCCGTCCGGCGTGACACCGTGATCGTGCGGACGTCCATCGAGACAGGCAGCGCCTGGGTCATCGGGCCGGCGAGCTCCTCCGAGCAGATCGGCCACAGGCTCGCGTAGAGGCGCATCGGCAGGTTCGGGATGGGGGTCGGGCGGCCGACCACGCGGCGGTGGATGAGGCGGTCGTCGACGAACCAGCGCAGCTCGTCGGTGTCCCACTCGATGGCGTAGCGGTGGTAGGCCTCGGCCGCGTCGAAGCCGAGGTCGACCAGCACCGGCGTGCCGCGGAGGCCGTAGTTGTAGGCGTCGCCCGGGTCGCCCGGGTTGAAGTAGACGTTGAGGAGGACCTTGGTCGTGTCGCGGCCGAGGACCTCGACGTCGATCTCCTGCCACGGGTCGCGGCGGTGGAGGAAGAAGGCCGAGATGAGCCCGCTGCCGCGGGCGGCCTTCATGTCGACCTCGAAGCGGCCGTAGCGGTGGCGGGCGTCGGGCGCGGCCAGGGTCGCGATGGAGCCGGCGGTGTAGGCGCGGTCGCCGTTCTGCTCGGCGCGAACCTCCAGCTCCACGCCGCCGCCGTCGATCGGCACGACGTTGTCGGGCGAGAAGCGGGCGAGGTTGCAGTCGAAGGTCGTGCCGAGCTTCTCCCAGGTGCCCGGGTCGGGCGGGGCGAGGCCGTCCCTGCGGGTCACCTCGAAGCTCCCGCGGCGGCGCGACCAGCGGCTCCCCTCCTCGGGCGGGGAGGTCTCGCAGTAGCCCGGGATGCGGTCCGGCGCGACGATCCACGGGTCGCTGTCGTGCTCCATCGCCGTGCACGGCGCGGCCGCGACGGTCAGGCGGCTGGCGCGGCTCGCGACGAAGCCGCCGACGAAGAGGCCGGCGAGGCCGAGCCAGAGGATGAGGCGGATCGGCGCGCGGCGGCGGGGGAGCGTCATCGTGAAGGACCTCCACAGGAGCGCGAGGAGCCCGCGCAGGCGCCAGCTCTCGGGGATGCTGACGACCGGCGTCAGGCCGCCGGCGGCGTGCGGATGGGGGGCCGGGGCGCGGGCCGCGAGCACGTCGTCGACGGCGACCTCGTCCACCGTGAGGAGCTCGGCGCTGTCGGTCGCGAAGACCATCGGCGGCCCCGCCATGAGCGCGCGCATCGCGGCGCCGGAGGTGGCGAGGAGCTCGCCGCCGCCGTGCCCCCCGTGCCCGAGGCTTCGGTGGGCCGGGACCGCCGCGGGCGCGGGGGCGCGGGCCACCGCCTGCCACTGACCGCGGCCGGCCAGGAAGTCGGTGAGCCCGAGCAGGATCCCGGCGAGGTCGAGATAGAACGCGACGGGGTAGGTGAGGACGACCGTGAGGAGCGTGGTCTCGGTCAGGAGGCGGAAGCCGACGAGCCCGGCGAGCTGGACGGCGAGGGGGGCGAGGAACGCGAGGAGCCCGACGGTCAGGAGCGGCTCGGGGAGCGGCAGCGGCAGCGCCAGGGGGCGGCCGTAGAGCCAGGCGTGCGCCGCGGTGGCCAGCATCAGCGCGGCGGGGAGGAACCACGCGGTGAGCACCGCGACCTCCGAGGCGCGCGTGCCGACCCCGCGGGTGCGCTGGGTGCGCGCCACCCCGACGGCGACCGCGGTCCCGAGCGCGAGCGAGCCGAGCACCGCCGGGAGCGGGAGCGACGCGGCGAGCGCGCCGCCGATGACGAGGTGGAGGGCGAAGACGACCGCCACGACGAGGTAGTGGAGCCCGTGGAAGACGAACTGCACGCGGTCCCGGAGCCGGAGGCGGGCGCCGCGGAGGGTCCGGACGTGGCGCAGGAACGCCTCGGTGTGGCCGTTGGCCCAGCGCCGGCGCCGCGCGAGGAAGCTGTAGAGGTTGGGGGAGACCTCCTCGTCGCTGCCGCCGTGGGCGTCGGCGACCACGCGCTCGCCGGCCATGAAGAGGGTGTAGCTGAGGTCGGTGTCCTCGGTCAGGCACGGCCGCAGCGGGTGGGCGCGGAGGAGCGCGGTGTCGATGACGAAGGTCGTGCCGGTCACGAAGGCGGAGAGCCCGTGCCGGGTGAAGGCGGCGTTGAAGAGCTCGCAGCCGACGTGCTGGTGGAGGGAGTCCCAGAGCGAGAAGAGCCCGCCGGTGGCGAGCCCGGTGCGGCGCCCCTGGACCACGCGCGCGCCGGCCTCGGCGAGGCGGGCGACGGCGGCCGAGAGCCAGTCCGGGTGGGCCTGGTGGTCGCAGTCGAGGATGGCCGTGAGCGGCGTCGCGACGCGCGGGAGCACGTGGTCGATCTTGTCGGCCTTGCCCTCGACGCCGCACAGCTCGACGGTCACCGTGCGGTGCCCGGGGAGGCCGGCGGCGCCGTCGAAGAGGACGACCGTGGTCGCGCCCGGCTCGGGGCACGCGTCGGGGAAGGCCGCGAGCAGGTGCGGCCAGGAGGTGTCGTCCCGGTCCTTGATGAGGAGGTGGGCGGTCACCGGCGCCGGCGTGTCCTGCGCGATGATGGAGCGCAGGGCGCGAACGGCCATGGCGCCCTCGTTTCGAGCCGGGACGAGCACGGTCACCGCGCGGGTCGCGAGCGCCTCGGGGGGCCGTGGCGCGCGCCGCCGCCGCCGCGAGAGCAGGAAGGTCAGGGCGGCGCCGTACAGGCCGAGGGCGTATACCGAGAGCAGCGCCACGAGGACGCCGACGAGGAGGGAGAACGCGGTCATCGGTCAGTCGTCGACGCTACCCGCGCGCGCACATTCACGCGGGGGCGCGGCGGCGTGCGCGTCTATCCCGTGGTCGAGACCGGCTTGATCCGACATGGCGCCATCCCTCAGCTGGGCGGGCGCGCCGCACCCCGACGCGCGGCCGATATCCTGGCAGATGCCGCGGGACGAGTCGACAACGATGTGCGGCCGTATGCCGCAGCGGCGTCAGGCGACGTGGCGGCGGATGCGGTCGACGGGCCGCCAGTCGTCCAGCTCGGCCATCGGGAAGACCGGGTGCGCCATCTCGAAGCGCCGCACCAGGTCGAAGTCGGTGACGCCCTCGGTCTTCGCGTAGATCGTCAGGCGGTTCTCGGCGAGGAAGTAGAGCCGGAAGGGGAAGAGGCTCTTCACCACGCAGATGTCGGCCTTCCACGGGTTGAGGCCGAGCGCGCGGTAGAAGGCCGGCTTCATCACCAGCGGCGCGCCCTCGGTGACGGCGAGCTGCACGTGGCCGAGGTCGAGCAGGACGACGCGGTCGAAGCCCTCGAGGGTGACCTTGCGGGCGAGCCGACCGGAGACGTGGAGCGGCGCGTTCAGCTCCGGCTGGAGCTTGCCGCCGACGTCGGTGGACACGAGCGAGTCGATGGGGCGGTCCCAGAGCGCCTCGACCACCTCGGCGTCGCGAATCGGCGCGAAGCTCAGGAGGTCGCTCGCCTCGTCGAGGAGCGCCTGGATGAGGCGCGGGTTCTCGCCGGGGGCGCCGGCGCCGACGACGTCGGAGACGTCGCACACACAGGCCGTCCCGATGCGCCGCCGCCCGGTCGCGGCGCGCACCTTCGCGATGGCCTCGGAGGCGCTCGGCGGGGTCGGCAGGCCGTGGTGGCGGACGCCCCAGGCGGCCTCGGCGAGGTCGTCGGCGAGGCGGTCGGCCAGCGCCTGGTCGCCGTCGGTGACGACGTGGACGCTCCACCCGAGGTTCGGGTGGTCGTTCCAGATGTGGCACATGAAGAGGCTCGAATCGAGCACGCCCGGCAGCTTGTCGAAGCGCCGCATCATGCGGAAGACGCCGCGCATCGGCTGCAGGAAGTCGAGGGTCAGCCCGCCCCCCATCACCATCGGCAGGGTGCGCCACGCCACCGTCGGGCGGGTGCGCCCGAGGAGGGCGTCGATGAGCATCTTGCCCGCGCGGAAGCCGGTGCTGACGTGGTCGCGGTGGGGGTTGGTGCGGTAGGCGCTGATGACGTCGGCGTACGCCTCGGTCTGCTCGGTGATCTGCGCGTGGAGGTCGAGGCTGACGGCGATCTTCACGTCGGGCCCGACGGCCTCGCGCACGGCGCGGAGGAGGTCGCCGTCGGGGTCGACGGTGTCCTCGGCGCCCATCGCCCCGTGGAGCGAGAGCATGACGCCGTCGAGGGGGCCCGCGGCGCGGAGGTCGGCGACGAGGCGGTCGCGGAGCGCGTCGAAGCAGGCGCGCGACAGCGGGCCGCCGGGGATGGCCCAGGCCGAGAACAGCGGGATGGCCTCGACGCGTCCCGCCCCGTGCTGCCGGACGGCGCGGCGGAAGCCGGAGAGCTCGGCGTTGCGGATGAAGCCGCGCGCCTCGTAGCCGAAGCGGTCGGTGGCCCGGTGGAGGGCGTCCGCCTCGAGCCAGTGGGTGCGGTGGAAGTCGGCGAGCTCGGTGTGCACCGGGGAGAAGGCGTTGGTCTCCTGGGCGACGCGGGCGTAGGCGATGCGGAGCTTCTTCATGGGCGCGGGGCTCCCGGGTCGGGCTAGATGAAGGGGAGGGTGCGCTGGATGCGGGCGCGGACCTTGCCGAGGCGGTCGAGCGCCCCGAAGACGCGGTCGCCGTAGCGCTCCACGATCTTGTTGACGAGGCCGTCCTCGCCGGCGCGCTCGAGGTCGACCTCGCCGCCGTCGGGCCCGTACATGCCCTCGAGCACCTTGAGGACCTCGCGGGCGACGAGGCCCTTGACCGGGACCTTCGCCATGAGGCCGTAGACGGCGGCCTCGCCGGCCTTGGCGAGCTCGGGGTGGGCGCGGACGTGGGCGACCGCGGCGCGCAGGTCCTCGAGGTAGGTCGGGACGACGGGCGCGTTGTTGGCGTTGACCGAGCAGTGGATGCTCGCCGGCTTCTGCTGCCGGTCGACGGCCCAGCCGCGGGCGGCGAGCTGGTCGGCGACGGCGAAGAGGTCCACCGCGGGGTCGTCGGAGCCGAAGCTGACGATGGTGGACTCGGGGCGCCCGAGGACGCGGAGCCCGGGGATGTCGGCGATGCCCGTGCGCAGGGCCTCGGCCGCGTCCCAGGCCGCCTGGGCGAGGCGTAGGTAGCCGTCCTGGCCCATGGCGTTCAGCGACGCCCAGGCCGCGGCGATGGAGCCGCCGGGGCGCGTCCCGGGGAGGCTCGGGGAGATGTAGATGCCGCCGGACCAGGCGGTCTCGACGAAGAACTGGTGCCGCAGGTACGACATGTCGCGGTAGACGATGACCGAGGCGCCCTTGGGGGCGTAGCCGTACTTGTGGACGTCGGCGGAGATGCTGGTGACGCCCGGGACGCGGAAGTCCCAGGTCGGCATCGGGACGCCGAGCCGCTCGAGCCAGGGCTGCATGAAGCCGCCGAAGCAGGCGTCGACGTGGAACGGCAGCTTCTCGGCCTGGGCCAGGGCGCCGATCTCCGGGATGGGGTCGACCGTCCCGTGCGGGTACTGCGGGGCCGAGGCCGCCAGGAAGATGGTGTTCCGATCGATGAGCCGGCGCATCGCGGCGACGTCCACGCGCCCGTCGGCGTCGACCGGAGCGACCTTCTTACGGACGCCGAAGTAATGGGCGGCCTTGTCGAAGGCGACGTGGATGGTCTCCGGCACGACCATGTTGGGGCGCAGGATCCACGGCCGCTTCTTCTTGGCCCGGTCGCGGTAGGTCTTCACGGCGAGCAGCAGCGACTCGGTCCCGCCGGAGGTCATCGTGCCGACCGCCGTCTCCGGGCCGTTGAGCATCGAGGCGGTCATCTGCACGACCTCGTGCTCCATCCGCTTGAGGCTCTTGAAGGCCATCGGGTTGAGCGCGTTCTTCGCCATATAGAGGTTGTGCGCGCGCTCGCAGACCTCGTGGTGGTCGTCGCCGGCCCAGTAGACCATCGACCAGGTGCGGCCGCCCCGGAAGTCCGCGTCGCCCTCGGCGAAGTGGGCCATCTCGGCGAGAAGCTGCTCGTGCTCACGCCCCGTGGGCGGGATCTGCCGTCGTTCCATGGGAGGCTCCGTGTTCGGTGGGTGCATATTAAACGCGGATTTAGTTTTCGCAAGCACGAATCCCCGGCCGGTATCGATTGACTCCGAGGGGCCGCCATGGCTAAGGCTCACGGGTGAGTGACTCGCGTCGGAGTCACAGTACCCCAGGAGAGCGGGCATGAAGATCGGGGTCATCGTCGTCCTCGGCACCCTCGGCGCCACCGCGGCCCTGACGAGCGGCTGCGACTCGTCGAGCGGCGCCTCCTGCGATGGCGTGGACTGTGCGGGCCACGGCAGCTGCTACGTCAACGGCAGCGACGCCGTCTGCGTCTGCGAGGCCGGCTACGTCGCGGACGGGCTCGCCTGTGTCGAGGTCAGCTGCGAGGGCCTCGCCTGCGACCACGGCGTCTGCGCGGTCACCGGGACGAGCGCCCGCTGCGCCTGCCAGCCGGGCTGGGACGGCGACGCCTGCGACGCCTGCGCGGTCGGCTTCGAGCGCGACGGCGAGCGCTGCGTCGCCATCGCCGACCCCTGCGACCCGAACCCCTGCCACGGCCACGGCACCTGCGCCGACGAGGACCGGGTCCCGGTCTGCACCTGCGACGCGGGGTGGGGCGGCCCCGCC
>SBGO01000055.1 GCA_006226565.1 Deltaproteobacteria bacterium
CCCAATCGCCGACGAGCGGCCCGATCACGTCACTCCGCCCCCCTCCGACGGCCGGTCGGCACCCTGCTCAGAGCCGCCACGTCCGCCCGAACAGACCTCCGTCCAGGCCACGCCCGGCATCTGCGGAGACCTCTCGACCCCGATTTTCCCATAGCATGCTCGCCCCCCTCCCGGGCGGGTCCAGTGCTTCGCGGCTCGGCTCAACATGCGGTTCCGGCGAAGCGCTCGCCCGGCGAGCACCCGCTCGTCAGCCGAGCGCTCACTGCCCCGCTCGGCCTCGCCAGAACCTATTTGTTAGGACGTCTTCTGCTTGCGGTTCTCGGGCGTTGGCGTGCCCCGGTGTCGAACTCGGGCGTTGTGGCTTGCAGGCGTTCTCCCTCACTGTTCGTCCATGCTGGTCTGGTTGTTGGTGTGCGTCCCGCTCCGCTCGTTGGGGCGCGTGGACGTCATCGACCTCGCGCCCTGGCGACGGGGTTTGAGTCGGGTGCCCGGGGGCGTCTGCCCGGAGAGCCAGTGCCGGGCAGCGTCGTCTCCGTCGACCTGGAGCAGGCCTAGGCGTCGACTTGTTCAGCGGCTTCCGACGTGGTGCTCGCGTAGGCGGTGCCTGAGGGCCCGTTTTTGTCTGGCCTCGACCCGCGACTGGAGCGCGGGTCTCGGGGGCGTGCGGACGGCACCTTCTTTCGGCTTTGTGGTTGGCGTGCGGCCACGGCGGTGTGCAGCTCGACGAGGGTGTCCGTGTCCGGCACGGGCGTGAGGGAGCGGAGACGATGTGCCGAGGAAGCGAAGCAATTGCCACGACTTTGCGCAGCGCCTCTCCGAACGTCCCGCGCAGCGGTTCCTTGTGCGCGAGCCAATTCGTGGCCCTTGCGAGCGGCGGCTCATCGGCGCAGCGACCGGCGGATGCCTCGACGCCGCCCTGGGGGTGGTGGAGGCCTCCAGCTGGAGGCCCACGCCGAGGCGCGTGGCGCTCGCTCGGCGTCTGAGGTCCACGCCACGGTTGGCGTCGCCGCAGCTCGTTCGTGTCGGCGATGCCCCGCCTGAGTGCTGGCGGCGCCTTGGCTGCTGGCTGAGCACGACGCGTGGGACCAACGAGGCCGAGGACGCCGAGGTCGTCGACCTGTCCGTGTGCTCGAAACGGCGGCTGGCCCTCGTCCGAGCTCGACCGGGTCCCTGTTCCGGCGTGCTGCAGCGGGTCCGGTGGGCGTCTGAAGACCATCAGCGTGGGGGCGGCGCCACGCATCGTCCTAACGTCGCGTTCACCTGCAGGGCGGAGGCGCCGTGCTGTGTGTCTGTCGCCGAGTCGTTTGCGGCGAGAGGTAGTGCCCTGTCAGGTGCAACGCGGTGTTCGAACGCCACTTGGCGCTCCTCGTCCTGCTAGTGGCGCCTACGATTAGAGTCGAAGCCGCCGCCAGGGAGCGCATGGTCCAAGGCGTCGGTGTACTTGGGTCGTTTCGGTCCCGCGTGTCGCTGAGCAGTTCCTCCGAAGCCCAGTGCAGCAAGTTTGCGCTCGTTGGCAGTGGTGCGCGGTGGCGCGGGGCCTCCGGCGTTGAACCTGCCGAGAGCGGTGTCGGTATCCCGCCGTCGACACGCGTTGTTGCCCTGCGCTTCGAGCCTGGATGGACGCATCGACAGGCTCAGCCTCCTCGTCTCTTGGTCCTTCGCGAGCAGGACAACTTGGACCAGTTGCTCCACATGGACGAAGTCACCTACCGATTTCACGAATGAATCGTCCAGCTCGCTTATGTGAACAAGTCCTGTCACCCCGCCAAGGTCAACAAACGCGCCGTAGTCGGTAACCCTGGAGACGAAGCCAGAAACACGGTCGCCCGGTTTCAGGCTTGGGCACCATTCGCGGCCGCGTCTTCCGACAGAAACTTCTACCAGCAAGGGCCTGCGAGATGTGCACTTCCAGACGCGGAAATACGTCTTGAATCGGTTGTTCGCCCCATACTGCTCGCAGGTTCTTGGATTCAAGCAGTACTGACGGGGGCAGAATGCGACCTCATTCTCGATCGAGACCTCGTAGCCCTTTCGAGTGACTCTGAACACCGTGCCGCGCAGAATGGACCCGTCGATGGATGCTTGCTTGATCTTCTTGCTTACGCCTGGACTCTGCTGCTTCGACTTTGGGTCGGAGTCGGATGAACGTGCCCGGCGCTGGAGGCGTTGCGACGCGGACTTGTACATCGTGTTCTCCTTGGGTCACGGAGCTGCTCCCGGCAGCGAGCTGGAACAGGCTCGCTGCCGGGGTTCAGGCTGTTATACAAAAGGCAATCATCTGCTGTCGGTGTTCGAGCACGGATTCCTTGAAACTACCTACGTCTCGTGTCGTGTCAACCTGGCCAGAGATGCCCGCGCCGCAGCATCGCACGAGAAATCGAGATACGAGGGCACGCCACGCCGTATGCTCGGCTCGGACGGTGGCTGTGCAAGGTCGTTCGAACGTTGCGTTCACCTGCAGGGCGGAGGTGCCGTGCTTTCTGTCTGTCGCCGAGTTGTCTGTAGCACGACGATTCGCCCTGTCAGGTGCAACGCGATGTTGGGACTCGGGCCGTGACGCGAGGCCGAACTTGTCTCGTTGGTGGCCGAGCGTCTTCATGCCTGTGTTCGGCGCTGGGGGAGCCGTACTCGGCTTTGGCCCGATAGTCGTTCGAACGTCCGCTGCATCCCAAGCCTGATAACGCACGCGACGAGCCTGCGTCACGCAAAGGTCAGTAGCCGAACAGGCACAGCCCTCTGACGTTGGTGTAGTTGCCCGGCTCGAAGAACTGCTGGAGTCGACGTTTAACAGACTCGTACTCTCGTTTCGGGGCCATGCTTTCGTTGTGCCGTAGTTCTTGAGGCACGAGGAGGAAGAGGTAGTTGGCTGTCGGACAGATGTGACACTTCCAGAAGTCGAGCAGATCCATGTTGTTCGTCGTAGTCTTTCCTCTCTCGACTTCGAGAATCACACCAACGTCACCGACTCTCAGGTAGTAGTCGGGGCGCAGGCCCGCGACGCTATCAGCGAAAAGACCTGTACGCTCGCTGACAAAACCGATCGCCTCAGCCTCTGCCTTGCACGCTGCCTGGACCCCGGCGCTAGAGGAGCCAGGCCTGTTGGCCGCCGAGAGACGCTCGAACGTGGCTGGGGCATTGAGCCGTGCCAAGAGCTGCTGGGCGAGCGCTTCAATCAGGGACCACTCCTTGCGTGGCGCAGCTGGGGAGCGAAACGGGGTCAGTAGCACGGGCATCGGCGCTCCAAGTGCAGTGCAGTCAGGTTCGCCGAGGACAAGAAGCCCCCCGCAAGGCAAGGATGCAGCGAGTTCGGGCTTCTGACCAGCGACAAGCGTTCGATTCCGTAGTCCCAACATCAAGTCGACGGTTCCGCTTATCTCCCGGGTGTGGTGGTGCACGGGGCAGTCTAGTGCGCTGCCGGAGGGCCGGGGAGGGCGGTGGGGGCGGGAATGGGGAGTCTGGTGCGGATATAGACGGTTGGGTGTAGGGGTCAGAGGGCGTCGAAGGGGCTGCGGACGCCGGAGGGGCCGCGGTTGAGGACGTGGGTGTAGATCATCGTCGTGCGGACGTCGGCGTGGCCGAGGAGCTCCTGGACGGTGCGGATATCGGAGCCACTCTCGAGGAGGTGCGTCGCGAAGGAGTGGCGGAAGGTGTGACAGCTCGCGCGGCGCGTGAAGCCGAGGCGAAGCACCGCCTCCCGGACCGCCCGCTGAATCAAGGTCGCGTCCACGTGATGACGCCCCTGCTCCCCCGTCTCCGAGCACCGCCACCGCCGCGCCTGCGGAAAGACCCACTGCCACCCCCACTCCACCGGCGCATTGGGAAACTTGCGCGCCAACGCCGTCGGCAGCCACACGCGCCCCCAACCCGCCGCCAGGTCGTGCTGGTGGATACGACGCACCTCACGCAAGTGCTCCCGCAACTCCGGCCGCAACGACTGCGGCAACATCGTCAGCCGGTCCTTCGCCCCCTTCCCATCACGAATCGTCAGCTGCGAACGCTCGAAGTCGAGGTCCTTCACCCTCAGCCGTAGACACTCCATCAACCGCAGCCCCGACCCGTACAGCATCGAAGGCACAAGCTTCTTGTCCTCGGGCAGCGCCTCGAGCACCGCGCGCACCTCACCGCGCGTGAGCACCACCGGCAGCCGCTTCGGCCGCCGCGCCCGGATGACCTCGCCCAGGTCCCCCACCTCCCGCCCGAGCACCCCACGATACAAGAACAAGAGCGCCGACAGCGCCTGGTTCTGCGTCGACGGCGCCACCGCCTCCCGCACCGCCAGGTGCGTCAGAAACGCGTTGATCTCCTCCGCCCCCATCTCCTCGGGATGCCGCAGCGCATGGTGGACCACGAACCGCCTCACCCAATACGCGTACGCCTCCTCCGTCCGCCGACTGTAGTGCCGCGCCCGCAGCTCGCCCCGAACCTGCGCCAACAACCTCGGTCCACTCGCCTCTACGGACATCACCACGCCCTCCGCTCGGTACCCGCGAACACCGCCGCCTCGTCGGCGACCCTCCGAGCGCTCCGCAAGACCCGTGCCGGCCCCTCAGCCGGCCTCCCGCGCCCCGCGCACACCAAAACCGAGCCCGCGCCGGGGCTCGCGCACCCCATCGATGGGGCCTCCGGACCACGGCGGCACCCGCCGCCCCCGCGATGCGGTTCGCGCCGCACCGGTGTATGGTCTCCCCACAGACCCACCCGGAGGACCCCCATGGCCGAGATCACCCGCCGCGAGCTCGTGCTCGCCCTCATCCAGATCCACGAGGACCTCAAGCCCCGCCTCTCCGGCGTCGACCTCTCCGGACTCGACCTGAGCTACCTCAACCTCTCCGGCGCCGACCTCGGCGCCGCGAACCTCGAGGGCGCCAACCTCACCGGCATCAACCTCACCAACGCCTTCCTCGGCGGCGCCAACCTCAAGGACGCCAACCTCACCGACGCCTACCTCCGAAACGCCATCTTCCAAGGCGTCGACCTCCGAGGCGCCGACCTCACCAACGCCTCCACCAACGGCTGCACCTTCCGAAAGTGCAAGATCGAGGGCGCCAAGGTCCCCGAGGGCTTCGTCCAGCTCGCCTGACCGCGCGCCCTCGCGTGGCACGGCGCCCGGTCTGAGCGCCGCGCCTCCGCACGCCCACCGCGCAAGCCTTCCAGCCCCACGTCCGCGGTTTGCCGCCGTACGCCCTCAGCGCAGGTCGCCGCCCGCGGCCCACGTGCCGCACCGAATCGCTGCCCGGCGCGATTCGGCTGCAACCAAACCGGCGCCTCCGCCGTATGACCCCCGCCGACCCAGTCCAGACCCGGGTCGCGGCATCCTCGACACGGAACTCGAGCACGATAGGAATCGTCCATGCACTACCGTACCCTCCTCCTCGCGACCGCCCTCGCCACGAGCGGCCTCGCCGCCTCGGCCCTGGCCCAGCCCGCCGCGCTCAACCTGCCGGCTCCGAGCCCTCACGCGACCGGCTCCCAGACCGTCGGCGTCACCGACATCTCCGTCGACTACTCCTCCCCCGGCGTGAAGGACCGCAAGATCTTCGGCGGCCTCGTCCCCTTCGGTGAGCTCTGGCGCACCGGCGCCAACGCCGCCACCAAGCTCACCGTCAGCCGCGACGTCACCATCGCCGGCCACGACGTCCCCGCCGGCACCTACGCCGTCTTCACCATCCCGACCGCGTCGACCTGGACCGTCATCCTCAACAAGAACCCGAACCAGGGCGGCACCCGCGACTACGACCAGAAGCTCGACCTCTTCCGCGCCGAGGTCACCCCGACCGCCATCCCGCGCCGCGAGCGCATGACCTTCATCTTCTCCGACACCACCGACGACGGCACCCGCCTCGACCTCGAGTGGGACGAGCTCCGCGTCTCCCTCCCCATCGCCGTCAAGACCGCCGACCTCACCCGCGCCGACATCGACTCCTGGGTCGCCGGCTCCTGGCGCCCCCTCGCCAGCGCCGCCCGCTACACGCACGAGACCCTCAAGGACGACACGCGCGCCCTCGCCCTCGTCGACGCCTCCATCGCCGTCCAGGAGACCTGGTACAACGTCTGGACCAAGGCCGAGATCCTCAGCGGCACCAAGGACAAGAAGACCGCCTACAAGCTCGCCAAGCGCGCCATGGAGCTCGGTGAGAAGGCCGACTACTTCTTCTACAAGGACCGCGTCGCCAAGGCGCTCGCGGAGTGGCCGAAGAAGTAGCTCCCCCCTCGCTCCGCGACCGGCCGGCCGTCCACGCGCGACGCCGGCCGGTCCCGCCCCCCGGGGCGCCGCCGACTACACGGCCCCGCGCCCCAGGACGCTGCGATACACGGCCTCGTAGCGGTCGATGGCCGGCTGGTCCCGAAAGCGCGTCAGCGCGTGCTCGCGCGCCGTCGCGCCCAGCCGCTCCCGCCGCCTCGGGTCGGACACGATCTCCAGCGCCGCCCGCGCCATCCCGTCGACGTCCCCGCACGCGACCAGCTCCCCGGTCTCGCCCGGCGTGACCACCTCCGGGAGCCCGCCGACCCGCGACGCCACCACCGGGACCCCGCACGCCATCGCCTCCAGCGCCGCCACCCCGAAGCTCTCGGACCGGCTCGGCAGCAGGAACACGTCGCACTCCCGCAGCGCCTCCACGAACTCCGACTGGCGCCCGAGGAACCGCACGCGCGGGTGAAGCCCCAGCGTCCGCACCCGCGCCTCCACGCTCGAGCGGTCCGGCCCGTCCCCGATCATCAGGAGCCGCGCCGGCCGCACCGCGTTCACCCGCTCGAACACGCTCAGCACGTCGTGCACCCGCTTCACCGGCCGGAAGTTCGACACGTGCACCAGCGTCGGCGCGTCGTCGACCGCTGGATCCATCGGCCCCCCCAGGCGCCGGAAGAGCCGCGTCATCCGCGCCCGGTCCCGCCGCTCGGGCGGCGCGAAGTGCGCGCAGTCCACGAAGTTCGGCACGACCTCGACCGGCAACGTCGGCAGGTCGAGGAGCTCGCGCGTCGCGTCGCGCAGAAAGCGCGACGGCGCCGTGACCGCGTCGGACCGCTCCACCGAGTGCCGCGTGATGGGCAGGTAGATCGGATCCGTCCCCACGATCGTGATGTCTGTCCCGTGGAGCGTCGTGACCACCTTGGGCGCCCGCGGCCCGAGGATCTGCGCCGCCAGGAGCGCGCTGGTCGCGTGCGGCAGCGCGTAGTGGACGTGGATGACGTCCAGGCTCGCCCACGTCGCCACCTCGACCAGCTTGGACGCCAGCGCCAGCGCGTACGGCGGATGCTGGAAGACCGGGTAGTCGCACACCTCCACGCTGTGGAAGGCGACCCCCGGCGCCGACTCGAAGCGCCGCGGCGGGTCGGTGCCGATGAAGTGCACGCAGTGCCCGCGCTGCGCCATCCCGAGGCCGACCTCGGCCGCGATGACGCCGCTGCCGCCATAGGTGGGGTAGCTGACGATGCCGATACGGAGGGGTGCGGTCACAGCGGGTCCACCTCGACGAGATCAGGGTTCCAGGGCTCGGCCGCCGCGAGCAGCGCGTCCACGAGCGCGCGCGGGCCGTGGCGCGCGCCGAACCACGGAAAGCCGAAGACGCGCTCCTGTGGGGCGTCTCCGGGCCAACAGAGCGCGCGCAGCCGGTCCACACGCGAGACACGCACGGCGTCGGCCTCCGCCACCGCGCGCCTGGCGCGGTCCGCGACGCGCCCGAGCTGCTGCTCGACCGCTCCCTCGGCGCGCTTCACGACCCGCGCGAAGCCCGCGTCCAGCGGCGTCACCGCGTCGTCCA
>SBGO01000327.1 GCA_006226565.1 Deltaproteobacteria bacterium
GACGGGCTCAGCCGGTAGCGGGCGCGGTCGCCGGCGTCCGGGACGAGCCGAACGGGCGTGGCGGCCCGGTCACGGCTCGGTGACACCCTCGGGACAGGCTGGATAATCCCGGGTAAGTTGGCATGATGCGCGCCGTGGCTGACACGATCAGCCGCCGGGTATGCGACGAGGTGCAGCCGTGCCGAGCCAGACCGAGACCGGGAGGACCTCCGAACCGCGCCGCACCGTGCTCGTCGTCGGCGGGGGAGGGCGCGAGCACGCGCTCGCGTGGCGCCTCGCGCGCTCGCCGTCGGTCGGCCGCGTGCTGGTGTGCCCCGGAAACGGCGGCACCGAGGGCGGCCCCATCCACCGCGTCGCCGACGTGGACCCCGACGCCGCCTCGCTCATCGCCCTGGCGCGGCGCGAGCGCGTCGACCTGACCGTCATCGGCCCCGAGGCCCCCCTCGCTGCCGGCGTCGTCGACGCCTTCACCGCGGCCGGCCTCCCGTGCTTCGGCCCGACCGCCGCCGCCGCCGAGATCGAGGCGTCCAAGGCCTTCAGCAAGGCCTTCATGGCGCGCCACCACATCCCCACCGCCCGCGGCGCCGTCTGCGCCACCGTCGACGCCGCGCTCGCGCACCTCGCCGAGGTCGGCGCGCCCCTCGTCGTCAAGGCCTCGGGCCTCGCGGCGGGCAAGGGCGTCATCGTCTGCGAGACGGCCCCCGAGGCCGAGGCCGCCATCCGTCAGCTCGGCGCGGACGGCCCCCTCGTCCTCGAGGAGAAGCTCGTCGGCGAAGAGCTCTCGGTCATGGCGTTCTGCGACGGCGCGACCCTCCGCCCGATGCCGGCCGCCCAGGACCACAAGGCCGCCTACGACGGCGACCGCGGCCCCAACACCGGCGGCATGGGCGCCTACACCCCGGTCCCGGCGGCCACCCCGGAGGTGCTCGCGGTCGTCGAGCGGGAGGTCCTCCTGCCGGCCCTCCGCGGCCTCGCCGCCGAGGGGCGCCCCTTCAAGGGCGTGCTCTACGCCGGCGTGATGGTCACCGACGCCGGCGTCCGCGTCCTCGAGTTCAACGCGCGCTTCGGCGACCCGGAGACCCAGGTCGTCCTGCCGCTCCTCGAGGGCGACCTCGCCGACATCCTCCTCGCCTGCGTCCACGGCGCGCTCGCCGACACCCCGGTCCGCTTCGCCGAGCGCGCCTGCGCCACGGTCGTCGCGGCCGCCGGCGGCTACCCCGGCGCCTACGAGAAGGGCTGGGAGATCTCCGGCCTCGACGCCGCCGCGGAGCTCGGCCTCGTCTTCCACGCCGGCACCCGCCGCGACGCCGCTGGCCGCCTCGTCACCTCCGGCGGGCGCGTCCTCGCGACCACGGGCCTCGGCGACCGCCTCGGGGACGCCGTCGCCAACGCCTACGCGGCCCTCGACCAGGTGCGCTTCGACGGCCTCCACGCCCGCCGCGACATCGCCCACCGGGCGCTCCGCGCGCGCTCCCGCTACGCCGACGCCGGCGTCGACATCGACGCGGCCAACCGCGCCGTCCGCGAGATGAAGGGGGCCATCGAGGCCACCCACAACCGCCACGTCCTCAACACCGTCGGCGCCTTCGGCGGCCTCTTCGACGGCGCCGCCCTCGCCGGCTACCGCCACCCGGTCCTCGTCGCCTCCACCGACGGCGTCGGCACCAAGACCATGGTCGCCGCGCGCCTCGACCGCTGGGACACCCTCGGCGTCGACCTCGTGAACCACTGCATCGACGACATCCTGGTGCAGGGCGCCCGCCCGCTCTTCTTCCTCGACTACGTTGCCTCGGCCCGGATCGACAGCGACCGCGTCGCGACGGTCGTCAAGGGCGTCGCCCGGGCCTGCGCCGCGGCAGGGTGCGCGCTCCTCGGCGGCGAGACCGCCGAGATGCCCGGCGTCTACCAGCCCGGCGAGCTCGACCTCGCCGGCACCATCGTCGGCGTCGTCGAGCGGGACGCCCTCATCGACGGCCGCGCCATCGCCCCCGGCGACGTCGTCCTCGCGCTGCCGTCGAGCGGCCTCCACACCAACGGCTACTCCCTGGCGCGGCACATCCTCGCCGACACCGACCTCGCCGCCCGCCCCGCCGAGCTCGGCGGTCAGAGCTGGGGCGACGCGCTCCTCGCGCCCCACCGCTCCTACCTCCCGGACCTCGAGCGCCTGTGGGCCGCGGGCGTCCAGCCGAAGGGGCTCGCGCACATCACCGGCGGCGGCCTCGTCGAGAACCCGCCCCGGATCCTCCCCGCCGGCACCGCCATCACCCTCGACACCGGCGCCTGGCGGGTCCCGCCGCTGTTCACCCTGCTGCAGCGCCTGGGCGCCGTCCCCGACGCCGAGATGCGCCGCGTCTTCAACCTCGGGCTCGGGATGCTCGTGGTCGTCGCCCCGGCCGACGTCGACCGCGCCCGCGCCGCGCACCCCGAGCTCCTCACCGTCGGCGGGGTGGTCGCCCACCCCGGACGCGCCCCCGAGGTCCTCTTTTGACCCGCGCCCGCCTCGTCGTGCTGGCGTCGGGCCACGGCTCGAACCTCCAGGCCCTCGTCGACGCCTGCGCGGAGCGGCGCCTCGACGCCGACGTGGTCGCGGTCCTCACCAACCGCGCCGGGGTCTACGCCCTCGAGCGCGCCCACGCCGCCGGCATCCCGCACCACACGGTGCTGCGCCGGGACTTCCCCGGCCGCGCCGCCTTCGACGGCGCCCTCGCCAAGCACGTCGCCCTCCACCACCCCGACATCATCGTGCTCGCCGGCTGGATGCACGTCCTCGGGCCGGAGTTCCTCGACCGCTTCCCGGGCCGCGTCATCAACCTCCACCCGGCGCTGCCCGGGCGCTTCCCCGGGATGAACGCCATCGCCCGCGCCTGGGAGGCCGCTCGCGACGAGGGCCTGGCCGAGACCGGCGTCATGGTCCACTACGCCGTGCCCGAGGTCGACGCCGGCCCCGTCCTCGTCGCCGAGGCCCTCCCGCTCGATCCCGCCGAGCCGCTCGACGCCCTCGAGGCCCGCGTCCATGCCCTCGAGCACCGCCTCGTCGTGGAGGGCACGCGCCTCGCCCTCGCCGAGCTCTGGGGCCACCAGCCTCCGCCGCGCTCGTGGGAGGACGACCCCGTCGCCCCGTCCCGCGCCGCCACGCCGCGGATCGCGGCCCCCACCGACCGCCTCCATCGGAGCACCTCGATGACCCCGCGCCGCGCTCTCCTCAGCGTCTACGACAAGTCCGGCCTCGTCGACTTCGCCCGCGGCCTGGTCGCGCAGCGCTTCGAGCTCATCGCCTCCGGCGGCACCGCCCGCGCCCTGACGGCGGCCGGCGTCCCCGTGACCGAGGTCGCCGACGTGACCGGCTCGCCCGAGGTGCTCGGCGGCCGCGTCAAGACGCTCCACCCGGCCATCCACGCCGGCATCCTGAGCCGCCGCAGCCCCGCCGACCGGACCGAGCTGCAGAGCCAGGGCTTCCGCCCGATCGACCTGGTCGTCGTCAACCTCTACCCCTTCGCGGACACCATCGCGAAGGACGGCGTGACCGAGGCCGAGGCCATCGAGCAGATCGACATCGGCGGCGTGACGCTGCTCCGCGCCGCCGCCAAGAACTGGCAGCACGTGACCATCGCGCCGAGCCCGGACCGCTACGACGAGATCCTCGCCGCGCTCGCCGCCGGCGCGGACATGCTGCCCCTCAACCGGCGCCTCGCCCTCGAGGCCTTCCGCCAGACGGCGCGCTACGACCGCGCCATCGCCGGCTGGCTCGCGGGCGAGGCGGGCCCGGTGAGCGCGAGCGAGCGCCTGGAGCTGAGCTTCGAGAAGGTCCAGGACCTCCGCTACGGCGAGAACCCGCACCAGAAGGCCGCGCTCTACCGCGCGGTGGGGACCACCTCGCCCCTCGAGCAGCTCGGCGGCAAGGAGCTCTCCTTCAACAACCTCGTCGACCTCGACGCCGCCCGCGCCCTCGTCGCCGAGTTCGATCGCCCCACGATCGCCATCGTCAAGCACACCAACCCGTGCGGCCTGGCCTCGGCCGAGCTCCTCCACGACGCCTTCGTCAACGCCCTCGCCGGCGACCCGGTCAGCGCCTTCGGCTCCATCGTCGCCGCCAACCGCCCGGTCGACATGGCCACCGTCGACGCCATCGGCAAGCTCTTCGTCGAGGTCATCGTCGCGCCGGGCTTCACCGCCGACGCCCTCGCCGAGCTGCGCGCCAAGAAGAAGGCCTGCCGCCTCATCGCGGCGCCCGTCGCCCGCGATCCCGGGCCGGACGTCAAGCGCATCGCCGACGGCGTCCTCATTCAGGACACCGACCGCTCCCCGGTCGACCCGGCCACCTGGCAGGTCGTCTCGGCCAAGCGGCCCGACGCCGCCGACCTGGCGGCGCTCGCCTTCGCCTGGCGCGCCGTGAAGCACGTGAAGTCCAACGCCATCGTGCTGGCCCGGGGCGAGGAGCTGGTGGGCGTCGGCGCCGGCCAGATGAGCCGCGTCGACGCCGTCGAGCTGGCCGTCAAGCGCGCCGGCGAGCGGGCCGCGGGGAGCGTGCTGGCCTCGGACGCCTTCTTCCCCTTCCCCGACGGGGTCGAGGTCGCCGCCGCCGCCGGCGTCCGCGCGATCGTCCAGCCGGGCGGCTCCATCCGCGACGGCGAGGTCATCGCCGCGGCCGACCGCCTGGGGCTCGTGATGCTGACGACGGGCGTCCGACACTTCAAGCACTGAGGTCGAGTCATGCGCATCGTGCGAATGGAGGTCGCCAAGAAGCCGGGCGTGCGGGACACGCGCGCGGACGCGCTGCTGCGCGACCTCCCGCACCTCACCGCGGTGCCGGTGACGGCGGTGGCGGTCCACGACGTGTACCAGCTCGCCGGCGACCTCACCGACCGCGACCTGCGGCGCCTCGGCGAGCGCCTCCTCGTCGACCCGGTGGTCGAGGAGCTCACCGTGCCGCGCCCGTCGCCGACCGCGGTGGACGTGGCGCTCCTGCCCGGCGTGACCGACACCGTCGCGGAGACGGTCATGGAGGGGGCGCGCCTCCTCGGCGTCGACCAGCTGGTCCGGGTCACGACGGGCCACCGCTACCTCTTCACGGGCGCGCTCGGGCGCGACGACCTCGAGCGCGTCGCGGCGGAGCTGCTGGCGAACCCGGTGATCCAGCGCTGGAGCGTCGGGGCCTTCCTGCCGCTCGGCTCCCAGGGGCTCGGGTCCTCGGGCGACGCGGCCCACATCCCGCTCCGCGACCGCGACGACGCCGGCCTCCTCGCCGTCAGCCGCGACCGGCGGCTGTCGCTCGACCTGGCCGAGATGCGCGCCATCCGCGACCACTTCGTCGCGCTCGGGCGCGAGCCGACCGACCTCGAGCTCGAGATGCTGGCCCAGACGTGGTCGGAGCACTGCGTCCACAAGACCTTCCGCGCCGCCATCGACTACACCGAGCGCGACGAGCACGGCGCCGTGGACGTCGCCGCGAGCGGCCGGGTCGACGGGCTCCTGAAGACCTACATCCGCGCCGCGACCGACGCCCTCGACCGGCCCTGGGTGCGCTCGGCCTTCGTCGACAACGCCGGCATCGTGGCCTTCGACGACGCCCTCGACGTCGCGTTCAAGGTCGAGACCCACAACCACCCGTCGGCGCTCGAGCCCTTCGGCGGCGCCAACACCGGCGTCGGCGGCGTCATCCGCGACGTCATCGGCGTGAGCGCCCGCCCCATCGCCGTCACCGACGTGCTCTGCTTCGGCCCGCGCGACACCCCGCCGGAGGCGCTGCCCGCCGGCGCCCTCCACCCGCACCGGATCGAGGTCGGCGTGGTCCACGGCGTCGAGGACTACGGCAACAAGATGGGCATCCCGACCGTCGACGGCGCCGTCGTCTACGACCCGGGCTACGCGGCCAACCCGCTGGTGTACTGCGGCTGCCTCGGCGTCCTGCCGCGCGGGTCGCACCCGACCGCGCCGCAGCCGGGCGACCTGGTGGTCGTCGTCGGCGGCAAGACCGGGCGCGACGGGCTCCGCGGGGCGACCTTCTCGTCGATGGAGATGGACGCCGCGACCGGCGTGGTCAGCGGCGGGGCGGTGCAGATCGGGCACCCCATCCACGAGAAGCAGGCGCTCGAGGTGGTGCTCGTCGCCCGCGACGAGGGGCTCTACAACGCCATCACCGACTGCGGGGCGGGCGGGCTCTCGTCGGCCGTCGGCGAGATGGCGGAGAAGCTCGGCGCGGACATCGAGCTGACCCGGGTCCCGCTCAAGTACGCCGGGCTCGAGCCGTGGGAGATCTGGCTCAGCGAGGCGCAGGAGCGGATGGTGCTGGCCGTGCCCCCCGACGCCTGGCCGCGGCTCAGCGAGGTCGCGCGCCTCCACGCCATCGGCTGCGACGCCATCGGCACCTTCCGGGACGACGGCGTGCTGCGCATCACCTACGCCGGCGACGTCGTCGGCGAGCTCGACACGGCGTTCCTGCACGACGGCATCCCGCGGCGCCACCTCGTCGCCGAGTGGACGCGGCAGGCGCCGGCGCCGATCCCCGACGGGCCGGCGGACGTCGCGGCGGCGCTGCTCGCGTGGCTGGCCGACCCCAACGTCGCCTCCAAGGAGGACGTCGTCCGCCGCTACGACCACGAGGTCCAGGGTGGGACCGTGGTGAAGCCGCTGGTCGGGCCGGGCCGGGATGGCCCGGGCGACGGCGCGGTGCTGGTGCCGCACGAGGCCGCGGAGGGCCGCGTCGGCGTGGCCCTCGGCTGCGGCATCGACCCGCGCCTCGGGCGCCGCGACCCCTACGCGATGGCGTGGGCGGTCGTCGACGAGGCGGTGCGGAACGTGGTCGCGGTGGGGGCGGACCCGCAGCAGACCGCGATCCTCGACAACTTCTGCTGGGGCAACCCCCTGCTCCCCGACCGCCTCGGCTCGCTCGTCCAGTGCTGTCGCGGCTGCTACGACGCGGCGCTGGCGTACGGGACGCCCTTCGTCAGCGGCAAGGACAGCCTCAACAACGAGTGGCGCGACGCGAACGGGGTCAGCCACCCCATCCCGCCGACGCTGCTCGTCTCCGCGCTCGGGCGCGTGCCGGACATCGGCTTCACCGCGACCTCGGACGCCAAGGCCGCGGGAGACGCCCTCTACCTCGTCGGCGTGACCCGGGCGAGCGAGCTCCCGCCGGAGGGGGCGCCGGCCCTCTACATCGCGCTCCACGGGGCGATGCGGGCGGGGCTCGTGCGCGCCTGCCACGACCTCTCCGAGGGCGGGCTCCTGGTCGCCGCGGCCGAGATGGCGCTCGGCGGGCGGCGCGGTCTGACCGTGGATCTGTCCGCGGTGCCGGTCGAGGACGGGCTGAGGCCGCGCCAGATCGCCTTCCTGGAGCGCCCGGGGCGCCTCCTCGTCGAGGTCGCGCCCCGCGACGTCGCCGCCTTCGAGGCCGCGCTGGCCGGCCACGTCTGCGCGCGCGTCGGCGCCGTGACGGACGGCGACGCGCTCCACGTCGATGGGCTCGAGGCCCCGTCGCGGGTGCCGGTCGCGGCGCTGACCGCCGCGTTTCGCAGCCTCATTGATCAATGATGATCAATTGAATCGCGGTCGACGCCCGCGCCCCGACGCGCGATGATGGCGCCATGAACTCCAGCACCGCGCTCCTCTGTCTCACGCTGGCCCTCGGGGCCTGCGGCAAGAAGAACCCCGACCCCGCGCCGACGCCCACGGAGACCGTGGCGCCGCCCGCGGCCCCGGCTGCGGCCGAGCCGGACACCGCGTCACCCGCGGTCGTGGCCGACACCGCTCC
>SBGO01000545.1 GCA_006226565.1 Deltaproteobacteria bacterium
GGGACCCCCGACGCCGCGGCTGCCCCGGCGGCGGCCCCGGCCGAGGAGCCCGTGCTGGTCACGATCAGCGGCGGGGTCTCCCTCGGCTCCTACGAGGCGGGCGCGCTCTACGCGATGTCCGAGATCTTCAAGCGCGGCACCCCGCGGCGGCGGATCATGCTGACGACCGGCGCCTCCGCCGGGAGCGTCAACGCCTTCACCACCGCGCTCAGCTCGTGCCTCCCGCCGAACCCGGATCCGCGCGAGGATCCCGGCTGGAAGGTGTGGATCGGCATCGGCTACGACGCGCTCTACGTGCCGCGTGAGGTGGCCTCGACCCACGTCTTCAGCGACCGCGCGCTCAAGGGGGCGGCGATGCAGCTGTCGCCGCTGTGGGAGGCCGGCCTCCCGACCACCTGCGACGTGGTCGTCGGCGCGACCACCACGCGGGTCGTCCCCGAGCCCATCCGCACCGGCAACCTCGGCCTCCGGCGCGAGACCGAGCGCTTCGTCTTCCGCCTCCGCGGGCGCGGCGCCGGCCAGCCGCCGGCGGTCGAGAACTACGTCGATCCCGAGGCCCCGCTCCCCGAGCCCCGGCTCCCCTTCGTCGAGGGCGACGGGGACGGCAACTTCGCCCACCTGCGCGCCCTCTTCATGGCGTCGGCGGCCTTCCCGGTGGCCTTCCCGCCGCAGACCCTGGCCTTCTGCCTCGGCCGCCCCGGGATCCCCGAGGGCCCCGGGTGCGCGCCGGCCGACGTCAAGACCGCGCGCTTCATCGACGGCGGGGTCTTCGACAACAGCCCCCTCCGGCTCGCCTACCGCGTCGCCTCGCGCGGGCTGGCCCAGGACGGGGGCGTCGTTCGCTGGCGGGACCTGAGCGCCGAGGTCGGGGCGGGGATCCCCGCCGACGTGCGCCTCGTCTACGTGAACCCGAGCCGGACGCTCCTGCCGACGCCGGCCGCCGAGGCCGCGCGCGCCGCGAGCGATCCGTCGTTGGTGCGGATGCTCGGGGACAAGTTCGGCGACTTCATCGAGACGGCGCGCTCGCGCGAGCTCTACGCGCTCTTCGAGGAGCACGAGGAGGTGGCGCAGATGGTGCTCGCCACCGCGCGCTACTTCCCGACCGCGAGCGGGCACCTCGCGGCCTTCCTCGGCTTCTTCGAGCGCGACTTCCGCGTCTTCGACTTCTACCTCGGGATGTACGACGCCTATCACGAGCTCGGCGGCGCCCACGTCCGGGCCGGGTGGGTCCCGGCCGATCCGGCGACGATGTCCGACTCGTGGCGCCCCTTCGCTTGCATGCTCGCGGTCTTCGACGGCGAGGAGCGGCTGCGCCCGGCCTGCGAGGGCGACGCGCTCGCCAACTTCCGCGTCCTCGTGCAGGTGGCGCTCGATCGCGTCTACGCCCAGTGCGACGCGCTCCCGGTCGATCAGCGCCCCTCCGCGGCGGTCCACCGCCACTGCGCGCACGCCGCCGACGGCGCCGAGCCGCCGCGCGTGATCCCGAAGGCCGGCGACGGCTTCCGTCACGCCGAGGGGGAGACCGACTTCGATCACTCGCTGCGGCTGCTCGACGAGTACGGCTTCGCCTGGCGGGACCTCGGCTTGACCCCGGACGACGCCGAGTACGGGCGGCTCGCCGTCCGCCGGCGCCTCTTGACCGCGGCCGAGGCCCTCGCGGCCGCCCAGGAGGATCCGTCGACCGAGGCGCTGGTGCTGACCGCGGGGCGCATCGGCGTCAACGGGATCGCCTACGAGCCCCCCGACAACTTCGGCTACGCGATCTTCGGGTCGAACGTGGAGGTCGGCGCCAACCTCTCGCCGCTGTTCATCCGCACGACCTGGCTGCGCGCGAGCCTGGCCGCCTCGGTCAACGGGCTCTTCTCGCGCATCGCCGGCACCGACGACGAGCCGCTCGCCTTCGATCTCGCCGGTGGCGCGGAGCTGTCGCTCCTGTTCCTGACGAGCCCGGTGATCCAGCCGACCTTCGGCGTCCGGGCGGGCTACCGCTTCTCGTCGAGCGACGACTTCGCGACCGGCGACTGCGACGCCGACGAGGTCCGGAACGACGGCCGCCGGTGCAGCCAGTTCCTGATTCAGACCTACCTCGCGGCGTCCTTCGTCGAACGGCTCCGGCTCCAGCTGACCCTCGACGTCACGCCGCTCGAGAGCGCGGGCAAGCACCACCTGCTCGGCATGCAGATCGGCCTCGGGCTGGTCTTTTTTTGAGGGGGCGAAAGCGCCACCTCGGTGACTCGGGGCTGGGCTATTCGGTCGGAGTGCGGTAACAGGCGCGCCCTCCAATCCCCCAATCCCCCATTGCAGCGGGCCGCCGCGGGTTGCTACGATCCGAGCCCGTCCCATCGATGGTGCACGACATGAAGAAACTCGCGCCCTTTGCCGTCGCGCTCGCCCTCGTCGCGTGCGGTGACGACGGTGGTCAGCAGGTCGAGACCGACACCTACCTCGTCCCCGACGACACGCTCGTGCCGGCTGACACCACGCCGACCGACACCGACCAGGCGGACACGAAGCTGCCGCCCCAGGACACCCTGCCCCAGGGCTCGAACAGCCTCGGGTACGGCCCCGGGCAGACGAGCGCCGACGGCCAGCCGTGCGTCACGTACTGCACCTGGAACGTGGTGGCGGGCGAGGACCGTGATCTGACCGTCGTCTACAAGGACGCGGCCGGCCAGCCGAAGGTCGACGCCCAGGTGAAGTGGTCGATCGACGCCCCGGAGAGCCTCGCGCGGCTCACGGCGCTCTCGACCTACACCGACGCCCAGGGCCTCGCCACGGTGAAGCTGCGCTCCTTCGACGCCGGCGGCACCGTCACCGTCACCGCCAAGGTGTCGAGCGACCCGGACGCGGGCGAGGTCTCCTTCGTCGTCGTCCTCGCGGTCCCGCCGAAGCCGGTGCTCCTCGCCTCCCACGAGTACGTGGGCAACGCGGGCGTCGCCAACTTCACCCTGCGCCTCTTCAAGGCCAACGCCACCGGCGCGCCGGGCTGCGGCGTGGTCCACCCGGACGCGGGCGGCCAGCAGCCCGAGCCCGACGTCGAGCTCGGCCCCTTCGGCTTCGCCCAGCAGGCCCAGGTCTTCGAGCTCCCCGGCCTCGAGCAGGACGGCGAGCAGCTCTGGACGGTGCAGTTCGTCGGCCCGGCGGACGGCCCCAGCGTCAACGCCGTCGGCTGCAACGACGGGGTGCGCGTGAAGTTCGGCGACACCGCCGCCGCCCTCGTCTACATCCTCGATCTGCCGCCGCGCTTCCGCGGCAGCTACCGCGCCGAGACCCGGGTCGACCTGGTCAGCGGCACGAGCGGGACCTTCGGCTCGGTGGTGGGCGCGATCACGCAGCTCTTCACCCACCCCGGCGCGCTCGTCCTGAAGTGGGCCTGCCAGGACGCCAGCGGCACCCTCGGCACGGTCTGCGGCTACCTCGTCAACGACTACGGTGACCCGACGGTGGTCGGCGCGGTCGTCACGGACGCCGCCGACGCCGGCTTCCTCGCGCTGATGGAGTCGGCGCTCGGGTCGAACATCACGATCACCGGGCAGACGATGTCCGAGGTCTTCCAGGACCTGCGCTTCCTGTCGAACATCGGCTTCTCCGACGAGCCGTCGGTGCCGAACCCGGGCTTCGACGGGGCGATGTTCCCGGGCGGGACCTCCCAGGAGGAGTGGACCCACGTGCGCTTCCACTGGAAGTTCAGCCCGGAGTGCAAGTACAGCGGCGACATCGCGAACTGCGGCTGGAAGAACATCCCCCTCGAGGAGATCTACGGCTTCCGCCCGAGCGAGGTGCTCTCGGCCGGCATCGACCACAGCCTGGCCCTGCACATCGCCTACCACGAGGTCACCGGGATGACCTACGGGCCCCTCGTGAACGCGCTCCTCGAGCGCGAGCTGCTGCCGCTCATCTTCGGCGACGGCACCAACGGGCTGCCGCCGATCGACAGCTGGGAGGACCTGGTCTCCACGATTCTCGGCGACCAGTACTGCCTCTACTACGACGACTGCTGCGACTACTTCGCCTACCGGCTCGAGGACCAGGTCCCGGGGTGGGTCGCGCCGTTCCTGCCGACCGCCTGTGAGGCCGGCATCCCGGCCGCGGCGTCGCTCATCCGCAACCAGCTGTCCAAGCTCAACGGCCCGATGAGCGTCGGCACGCCGGACGGGCAGGGGTGCGCCTCGGTCGACGGCAACAACGACCGCTGGGTGGACGCCTGGGGCACCCAGGCCAACCCCTGCGCGTGGGAGCTGACCTGGCCCTACAACGGCGAGACCTTCGCCCCCGATTCGAGCTGGCGCGCCAACGTCCAGTAGCGCGTCCGCGGGATACGACACGTTCGGGGTGGACTGTCACGCGTCCGTGACACACCTTTTACAACCGCCGCCGGGCCGCTCCCGGGGCGGTGTCGCGGGTCGTCGAGGGGGATCTTCGACGGCCCGCCGAAATTATCCCGCAGACGAAACCCCGCCGAAGAACGTCTAGAGCGAAGAACGCGGCGTCGCAGACGCGTTCGGGACAACCGCGGCAAGGGGACGACGAGACCATGATCGGGGACCAGCGCGAGAACTTGGGCGACTCTCGGAATACCCCCCCACAAGGTGGTGTTCGGCGCACTGAGCTGGGGTCGGAGCGACCCACGAGCGATGAAGGCGAGGGGGAGACGATGATCTTCGGTGGTGGGCGAGCGAGGCGTGACGAGGAGGCGGCGCGAGCGGCCTTCCACGACGAGGCCCTGCCGCACATGGACAGCCTGTACAACGCTGCGCTCTACATGACGCGTGACGCGGCGCTGGCCGAGGATCTCGTCCAGGAGACCTTCCTGAAGGCGTTCCGGTTCTGGCATCGTTACGAGCAGGGCACGAACTGCAAGGCGTGGCTCTTCCGGATCCTGACCAACACCTTCATCAACAAGAACCGGCGGAAGAAGCAGGTGATCCTCTCGATGGACGCCAGCGAGCAGGAGCTCAGCGGGGACATCGTCTCCGAGCGCTCGCGCTTCTACGACTCGCCGGAGAAGGAGTTCCTCTCCTCGCTCTTCCCGGAGCACGTGAAGCAGGCCATCGAGGCGCTGCCGGACAACTTCCGGATCCCCGTCATCCTGGCCGACCTGCACGACTTCTCCTACAAGGAGATCGCCGACATCATGGAGTGCCCGGTGGGCACCGTGATGTCGCGGCTCTTCCGGGGTCGTAAGCGCCTCCAGGAGGTGCTCTTCGACTACGCGGTGGAGCTCGGCGTGATCCCGCGCGAGGAGGCCCGGGACGACACCGGCGCGGTCTCGCTCGACGCCTACCGGGCCCGGAAGAAGGCCGCCAGCGCTCACTGAACCTCACGCACTCGCGAACGGCGTTCCCATGAACTGCGACGACATTGACAACGCCATCTACGTCTACCTCGACAGCGAGTTCGCGGACGTCGAGCAGGTCGACTTCGAGGCGCACGTCCAAGCGTGCCCGCGGTGTCGTAGCCTGATCGCCCGTGAAGGCCGGCTCCTCGAGAGCGTCCGCGACGCCGCACCGCGCGTCGTGGCGCCGGTGGGGCTGCGGGAGAAGGTCCTGCTCGCCCTCGAGCAGGCGCCGGCCCCGCTGCCGCGCGAGGAGGCGCCACGCCTGAGCCGGCGACGCGTGCCGAGCTGGATCGCCTCGGGCATCGGCCTCGCCGCGGCGGCGGTGCTGGTGGTCGGCCTCATCAGCGGCGGCGCGGACACCACCGACCAGATCGCCCGCGAGGCGGTCGCGGCGCACCAGACCAACCCGCCGATGGAGGTCCGTGGCTCCGAGCGGCAGATCCGCCAGTTCCTCCAGGACAACGTCCCCTTCTCGATCGAGGTCCCGTTCGACGGCGACCCGCGCGTGCGCCTGATCGGGGCGCGGCTGACCCGCGTCAACGGCCGCTCGGCGGTGCTCTACAACTACGAGGTCGACGGCGAGCGCATGAGCGTCGTCCAGGTCGCCAGTCACCCCGACGACCTCGACCCCGACCGCGCCCCCTCGGTGCAGAGCCGCGACGGCTTCGACGTGGTGACGTACCGCCGCAAGGGCATCACGAGCTCCATCGTCTCGAGCGGCGCGCACCCGGAGATGGGCCGCCTCATCCAGGCCGCGTACAAGCGGTAGCCGGGACGAACGCGCGCGCCTCTGCGCGTCTGCCCCGGCCTTGGAGAGGGCCTGCGGTGCTGCGGGCGATGCGATGATGATCACATGGCGCTCCGCTGCGGGGGCGCCCGGGATGAAACGTCTCGCGCATCCCACTGCGGGCTTCGCCCGCTGGCATTTGCTCGCAGGCTCGTAGGTGCACGGGGCCTGCGGTGCTGCGGGCGATGCGATGACGATCACATGGCGCTCCGCTGCGGGGGCGCCCGGGATGAAACGTCTCGCGCATCCCACTGCGGGTTTCGCCCGCTGGCATTTGCACGCAGGCTCGTAGGTGCGAGGGCGAAACCCGCAGCGGGAGCCCTCAGCGCGAGACGTTTCAGGCGCCCCCTCCGCTACGCTTGTCGGTGACAGTCGGACGGGTGAGGCCGTTCCGCGCCTGCGGTCACGCTCACGCCCACGCCCACGCCCACGCCCACGCCCACGCCCACGCCCACGCCCACGCCCACGCCCACGCCCACGCTCACGCTCGCGCCTATGGAGTCGAGGGCGCCGCCGGGCTAAGGTCGCCGGGATGTTCGGCGCCCGCTCAGCGCTCGTCAGCGCCCTCCTGCTCACCCTCGCGCTCGGCTCGCCGGCGCGCGCGGGCACGGACCCGGCGCGGCGCTGGTTCTCCATCGAGACCGACCACTTCGTCGTCCACACCTACGACGGCGGCGAGGCCCTGGCGCGCGAGGCGGCGGCCTACTGCGAGGAGGCGTGGACCGCCGTCAACGACGCCCTCGGCTGGACCCCGGAGGAGCGCGTCCAGGTCGTCCTCACCGACGAGGGCGACGGCGCCAACGGCTTCGCGTCGGTCATGCCCTTCAACGCCATCACGCTCTACGCCTGGCCCCCCGAGGCCGAGAGCGAGCTCGGCGACTTCGCCAACTGGCTGCGGCTGCTCGTGTTCCACGAGTACACGCACATCGCGCACCTCGACAACGCCACCGGCGTCCCCGACGTCGTCAACACCGTGCTCGGCCGCACCCTCAAGCCCAACCAGGCGCTGCCGCGCTGGGTCATCGAGGGCATCGCGGTCTGGGTCGAGAGCTCCCTCACCGGCGGCGGCCGCGTCGGCGCGAGCCGGATGGAGATGCTCATGCGCACCTCCGCGCTCGCCGGGCGCCTCCCGACGCTCGCGGACCTCACCAGCGCGCCCCTCGATCATCCCCGCGGCACCAGCTGGTACATGTACGGCGGCTACCTCTTCACCGCGATCGCCCGCGAGGCCGGCGACGACGCCATCAAGCGCTTCGCGACCGCCTACGGCCGCCGCCTCGTCCCGTACTCCCTCAACCAGATCGCCCGCCGCACCACCGGCAAGACCCTCGTCGACTGGTTCGACGCCCTCCGCGCCGACATCGCCGCCCGCGCCGAGGCCGTGCGCGCCCGGGTCGAGGCCGAGGGCGTCGTCGCCGGTGAGCCCTTCACCGCCGGCGGCGAGTTCAAGTCGAGCCCCCGCTTCTCCCCCGACGGCGCCCACCTCGCCTGGGTCGAGAGCGACGGCCACCGCCCCGCGCACCTCCGCATGGCGCCCGCCGCCGACCCGCGCGCCGCCGAGGACGTCATCCGCTGCGAGGGCGGCTGCGGCGACTTCACCTTCTCGAAGGACAG
>SBGO01000708.1 GCA_006226565.1 Deltaproteobacteria bacterium
GCTGACCGAGGTCCTGGAGCACCCGCAGGCCGCGGCGCGCGGCGGTGCTGGGCGCCGGACGGAGCGGCGTCACGAGCGCCCGGAGCACGTCCGCCACGCGGCGCTCGAAGCCCTCCGCGGAGGTCGCGTAGTCGACGTCGGCCTGCAGGCAGTGTTCGCGATAGCGGGCGAAGGACGCGGACAGGAGGCGCGGCAGGTGGACCTTGGCGTAGTCACCGGCCTCTCCGAGCGAGAGGTACTTCTCGGTCGGCTCGACGAGCGTGCCGTCGTACATCCCGTGCCGGTAGGCGAACATCTCGTAGTTCAGGATCTCGACCGCGTTCTCGCCGATGGCGCGCGCGGTCTCGCTGTCGAGCCGGCGCAGCCGCACCTCGGCGTCCCGGGCGTCGAGCTCGAGCTGCCCGTAGATGAGGACGTCGGTCCCCTTGAGCTCGGCGAGGTCGAGCCCGACCCCGCTCGCGTCCGCCCGCCCGAGCTCGGCGAGCCAGTAGTAGTGGAGCGACGCGAGGGCCTCGCTGAGGCGGGCCATGTGCATCAGCTCCCACTCGCTCAGCCGCGGCCACCACCCGAAGCCGACGAGCGCGTGGACGAGCCCGTGGCTCCACCACTTCGGGGCCATGTTCAGCTGGAAATCGCCGACCGGCGCGTCCTGCGCGAAGGGCCAGAGCGCGGGCGTCTCGACCCGCTCGCCGCTCCGGACCACGGCCCCGTAGTCGCCGGGGACGTCCGGGTGGGCCCAGCTGGCGGCGCGGGGGAGCAGCCCACGCTCGAAGCGATCGAAGGTGAAGTACCCGCGCTCTCGCGCGACCACCGCGGCCTGGTGCATGAACGGCGTCGTCGTCAGCCCTTCGATCGCCAGCCGGTGGTGCTCCGCGAGCAGCCGCGAGTCGTCGTCGCTCCGGACGGACTCGATCGCGCGTGCTGCGGCGCAAAGCGCTTCACCGTCGAGGGCGGCGCCGAGGTCTTCGAGCGTGACCTCGCGGTCGGTGGGCAGGCCGAGATCGGTGGACATGTGGACCTTCCATGGGCGGCGCGGTGAACTTGAAAAGTCGCGCCGCGGGATGATACGTTAGGACGGCATCGGGGGGTAGGTGGTCACCCGTCACGCGTGCTCTTGACCGAGCCGGGCGGGAATCGCACGATGACGCCCAGTCAACCGCCCAGTTACGCTGCGGAGACACCATGCCTGGCTTCACCCTGCCGCTCGACAAGCTGTGTGACATCTGGTTCCCGACCCTGAAGAAGACGCTTCCTATCGATTGGAAGCAGCCGATGGGGGATCCGGAGCGCAAGCACTTCCTCGACCAGTTCGGGCTCGGCCTCGCCGACAAGGTGAAGCTGATGTCGGGCGGTCCGTCGTCGCCGCGGCCCTACTTCTGGAACGCGACGCCGAACAAGCTCCACGCGGACACGGCCAAGGAGATCTCCAAGCCGTTCCAGAAGTTCGCCCACGACGCGGTGAACAAGTTCAAGCAGTGCATCGACATGTGGAAGCTTCAGGCCGAGTTCAAGAGCCTGAAGATCATGGCGGTGTCGGCCATCGGGACCCCGGGCTGCCTCAAGGGGCCGGAGCTCAAGACCCTGGCGCCGTTCAAGAGCTGGCAGGGCAAAGAGGACAACGAGAAGGCCTACATCAAGGCCGTCGTCGAGGGCCTGTCCGGCCAGTGGAAGAAGTGGCAGGACAAGGTCATGATCCCCGGCCTGCCCTTCTACCCGGCGTTTGCGGCCTTCCCGCTGGCCCAGGCGCCGCCGATGCCCAACGTGCCCTTCCCGCTCGTCACCTGCCCCTCGGCGACCATGGCCGAGATGACGCAGATGAAGCTGAAGGACGCGATGGTCAAGGCGCTCGACAAGAAGGTGAAGGACGAGGACTCGGACAAGCAGCACGAGGCGCTGTTCGACACCATCGCCTTCCCCATCGCCCTCAACTTCCTGCTCTGGCAGGTCATGCAGATGGTGATGAACCTGCTCGGCAAGGGCCCGGTGCCGCCCTACGCGCCGCCGTACATCCCGGTCGGGCCGGTGGTCGGCGGGCAGGAGGCCCTCGGCAAGGCGCTCATGGCCTGAACCGAGCACGCGCTCGAGCCACACGCACGACGAAGGCCGCGCTCCCCGAGGGGGCGCGGCCTTCGCCGTCTCGGCGATAGCCCCATCGACCTCACGAAAAAGGCCGCGCTCCCGAGGGGGCGCGGCCTTCGCCGTCTCGGGAGGCGAGCGTCGGCCTACTTCTTCTTGCCCTTCGGGGGAGCGCCGTCGGCCATGTCCTCGTCGATGACCAGGATCTCACCGTCGTCGTCGCGGATGATGCCGAACTCCTCGTCGACCTGCTCGCGCGCCTTCTTCTTGATCTCCTTCTCGTGCTCCTTCTCGGCCGCCGCCGCGCGGGCGGCGGCGTCATCCTCGAAGCCCTGCTTCTCGGCGCGGATCTTCTCGTCCCAATCATCGCCGTAGAGGCGCCGGTCCTCGGTCTGGTTGAAGACGACGGCGTCCTCGACCCCGTCCATGCGCACGCCGAGGCGGTCGTCCTTGCGCCGGAACTGGTCGCGGTACTTCTGCTCGACGTCCTTCTCGAGATCCTCGTCGTCGATGGCCTCGATGAAGCCCGTCACGCCGCCCTTCTTGAGCCCGGCCTCCTCGGCCGCCTCGTCGCGCTTGACGTCCATCCAGTCGACCTGGTCGACCTCGATGATGTTGACCTTGCGGAAGGGCTTCTCGCCGAGCTCGTCGAAGTCGCGGATCTTGTGCCAGCCGCGCCAGAGCAGCTCGACCGCCGGCCTCGCCGGGTCGTCGAGGTCGAACAGCAGCTGGTCGAGGTTCATCGCGAGCGGGACCGGGCCCTCGCTCATGTCGATGGTCGCCGTCGGGTGGAGCCCCGGGAGGCGGAAGAAGAGGTGGCCCTCCGGCGTGAGGTTGGTGAAGTAGACCTCCTCGTCACCGCGGATGTGCTTCACCCACAGCTTCGGGTGGGCCTCCTGGTAGGCGAGCATGTTGAAGAGCGGGATCTCGACGCCCTCGATGCTCTTGATGATGGGCTGGTCGTCCGGGTCCTCCGGGTCGTAGTTCTCCATGGCCATCTGCTTGCCAGCTTCGGCGAGCGCCTCGTCCCACGGGAAGATGCCGAAGTACTGCGCACGCGGGAACCAGGACATCGGATAGGGCGCCCAGCCGGCGGGCGGCCGCAGCTTCTTGAGGTCGAACTCCTCGTTGAGCTCGACGACGAAGTCCTCCTCGGTCAGCGGCGCGTCGGGATCCTCGATGTTCGGGAGCGGGAGGTCCGCGATGGCCTCCTCACGGTGGCTGCACGCGAAGCCCTTGCCCGACGGGTTGGCCGGGTACGGCATCTCCGGGTACTCGCTCTCCTCGCGCGTCTTCTTCTTCTTCTTCGGCCGCTGCCGCATGTACTGCGCGGCCCAATCGTCGCCCGAGAGCTTGATGTCCCCGAACTCGGTCGCGCGGTCGCGGAGGGTCCCCTCCTCGTCCTTGAGCTGACGGGCGCGACGCTCGTCCTCCTCCTCGAGGAGCTCTCGCAGCTCGTCGCTCTGCTTGAGCGCCTCGAGGTCGAGGGACTGCGTCTTCTCGCTGCCGGAGAAGAAGTCCGCCATGGGATCCTTCTCCTTGGGCGCCGCCTCTCCCTCGGCGTCCTCGTCCCCGTCGCCCTCCCCTTCGGCGGCCGCGTCCTCGGGCTCGACGTCCTCGGGACGGTCGGGGAGATCGCGACCGAGTCGCAGCGCGCTGACGACCTTCATCTCGTCGTCGGCGTCCGCCTCGGCGTTGAGCCGCGCGACCAGGTCGGCGTCGAGCACGCGGGTGGTGCCGCTGTGCTCCTCTTCGTCACCAAAGGCCTTCTGGGCGAGCTTCTGCGCCTTCTCGTCCTTCGGCTTCGGCTCCTTCTTCTTGGCGGCGGCGTCCTTGTCGGCCTTCTCGGCGGCCTTGATCTCCTCTTCGATCTCTTTTTTGCGCTCGCGCCGCTTCTCCTGCACCTCGGCGACGCCCTGCGCCTCCTCCGCCATCTCCATCTCGTCATCGCTGAGGATGATCTTGCCCCAGCCGCCGTAGGCGTTCTCGTAGCGGAGCGGCAGCTTCTCGATGGGCTCGGGATCGGTGAAGTCCGGATCGAGCCACGCCCAGGTCTCGCCCTTGGCGAGGTCCTTGTAGGTGAGCTCCTTCATCGGCGGGTACCAGATGCACTTCCGGTCCCCGATGATGCGGAGCCGCCGCGTGACGACCCCGGGGATGCGCATCTCGACGGCGAACTCCGGCACGGGCTTTCCGCCCGGCGCGTAGGCCGTGCCGCGCACCATCACGTCGACGAAGCGCTTCTCCGGCGCGATCTCGCTCGGCTGGCGCACGCTGACGTTCGGCGGGTCGGCGTCGTCGTGGAACTCCGCCGCGAACGCCACCGGCGGTGTCTCGTCGGAGGGCTCACAGATGGCCTCGACGGTGTTGACGTTGTACCGCCGCTTGATGACCACCACGACCCCGTGGTCGCCGTTGAGACGACGCCCCGGGAGCCAGAACCCCTGGTAGCCATGTTGCTCGAACTCGGGCATCCCTGAACCACCCTGTCGTGCCGTGGGACATGCTGCGACACCGTGGTTCTATAGCAGCGCACTAGGCCTGACAAGCCGGCCTCCGGCGCGTCCCCGCCCCCTCGAACGACAAACGCCGGGCGCTCGGGCCCGGCGTTCGCCTTGGATCCGTGCGTACGGCTCAGTCGCCGCAGATGCTCAGGACGACCGACACGTGGCGGTCCACCGAGGCCCCGCAGGCCCGCGTCAGCGGCGCCTTGTTGGGATCGCGGAAGGTGATCTGCGTGTCCTTGCAGTTCGACAGGACGCGGCTGAGGAGCTCCATCGCGTCGTTGTAGGAGAACTTGGTGCTCAGGAAGATCTGGACCTGGCCCTCGGTCTTGTCGAGCCACTCCTCGAGCGCGTCGATGTTCGACGGCGAGCCGAGGTCGAGGGTCTCCCCGTCCTTCTTCCACTCCTTCGCCTCCTTGTCGTAGTGGACGGCGACGGCGCGGAAGCGGGTCGGGCTCAGCTCGAGGTAGAACTCCTTCTTGTTGCCGAGGAGCGCCTCACCCATGAAGCCCATCAGGGCGCAGGTGGTCTTCTGGGCGTCCTCCGGGAACTGGTAGGAGGAGTTCTTCGGGGCGTCGACGTGCATCATCTGGAGGTTCAGGACGCCCTTGCGGAGGCTGTCGTCGGCGTGGCGGCGGCCGACGAAGACCACGTTCTTGACGACGCCGTCCTCGAAGCGGAACGCCGAGACGATGTCGCGCATCGCGGCCGTCGACATCGAGCCGGGCGCCTCGACCACCGCGCGGGTGTAGTTGATGATGTTGCCGGGGGTGTTCTTGATCTTGTTGAGCACCTCGAGGGCCTTCGCGGAGAAGTCCTTCGGGATGGAGCCGTCGAAGCTCTCGGCGAGCTGCTCGTCGGCGAGGAAGATGCCCTTCTCCGGCAGGAAGTAGGAGATGAGCCCGCTGGTGCCGCCCGGCTTCGCGAAGGTCGCCGGCAGGACCGGGTTCTCGACGATCGCCAGCTCGTCCTTCGTCGCGGCGGTGAGATCGGCGACGAAGCGCGCCATCACGTCGCCGAAGACCTTGCCCTCCTCGGAGCCCGGCTTGAACTGCTCGGCCTGCTTCTTGATGAGCTCGAGGTAGGCGCGGTCGAGCACCGCGGCGCGGAACTCGTGGGGGATGCCCTTGCAGCGCTCCTTGATCGCCTCGTCGGCGTAGCAGATGCGGCTGATGTAGGCGTCGGGATCGTCGTCCTCGCCCGCGTGGGTCGGGAAGTCGAAGCCCAGCGACCAGTACGGGAGCAGCGCGCGGCGCTCCGCGAGGCGGGAGTCGACGAGGGTGAGCTGGTAGAAGCCAGCGGCGTGGACGAAGGTGCGGTCGAAGCTCGCCTCGTCCATCAGCGGCGGGGCGACGTAGGGGGCGCTCTCCTTCTGGGCTTCGACCTCGTGCTTCGCGGCGCTCTCGAGGAAGGCGTCGATGGAGCCGAAGTACCGCTCGTGGGAGGAGTTGCCGTTCCAGTAGTCGTCGGACTCCTTCACGAAGGTGTCGGCGAGCTCGGCGGCGTTCTGCGCCGGCGTGCCCTTGGCGCCCACCTTGGTGGTCTCGTCCGCCTTGGTCCGGGTCGCGAGGTGCTCGAAGGTCTTGGCGTCGTCGCGCGCCAGGACCTGCTTGCGCCACGTGAGGATGGGATGCTCACGCCCCTCGACCTTCGCGTCCGCGGCGGGCACCGACTTCGCGAGGCCCTCGTAGCGCTCGGTCTGAACCGCATAGACCGCGGCCTTGGCTGCGGCGTAGCGACGCTCCTTGCTCTGGTCGAGCTTTTCCTGGAGGCCCATGTCGCACCCCGAGACGAGGAGCGCCAAGGCGACGGACGACGAGAGGAGGCGGGCAGGAGTCATTCTGTACGGGTCTCCGTAACCATGCCCGAGCCGGGCGATGAGGCCGGGAGTATCGAGACGCGACCCTTGATTGTCAAGGCGTTGCCGCACTGCACCGACGTCGCCCCCCAGCGGAAAAACTCGCGTTCAGGCTGTCGAAACAAGTACAGATCACGTTTCAGTTCGGCGAGAGTAGGAGCTCCACGGACCGCTGGGTGGGCGTTGGGGCGCACCATCTCGGCCGGACCGCACGGCCCATCGACCGCACCGGCTCTGCACCCGCCGGCTGCCCGCCCGGAGGACGCCCCGCTGACACAGGCCTCTCAGGTAGCACCGGAGTTCCTCTGCCCCGAGTGCGAACGGGTCTTCGGCAGCGGCTACGAGCGGTGCCCCTTCGACGGGGCGCGGCTGGTCAACCTCGGCGCGGGCCTCGCCCCCGGGACGGTCATCGACAACCGCTACACGATCAAGCGGCTGCTCGGGAAAGGCGGGATGGGCTCGGTCTACGTCGCGCGTCAGCACTCGATGGACCGCGACGTCGCGATGAAGATCATGCACCACCGGGCGGACGGCAACCACGCCTCGGTGCAGCGCTTCTTCTGGGAGGTCCGCGCCGCGCGCCGGCTCCAGAGCCCCCACACCATCACCGTCTTCGACTTCGGGCAGACAGAGCGCGGGAGCCTCTACCTCGCGATGGAGCTGCTCAAGGGGACGACCCTCGGGCACCTGCTCGGCGTCGAGCAGCGGATCTCGGCCCAGCTCGCGCTGCGCATCTCGATCCAGATCTGCCGCAGCCTCGAGGAGGCGCACGACAAGGGGATCATCCACCGCGACCTCAAGCCCGAGAACATCTTCCTGGTGCAGCGCAACGGGACCAACGACTACGTCAAGGTCCTCGACTTCGGGGTCGCGAAGTTCCTCGACCCGGATGGCCAGAGCCCGCTGACCCAGACCGGGACGGTCTTCGGCACCCCGCGCTACATGAGCCCGGAGCAGGCGAACAGCGAGTCCGTCGACGCACGGAGCGACCTCTACGCCCTCGGCATCATCATGTACGAGATGGTCACCGGACGGGTGCCGTTCGCCGAGGACAACGCGCTCGAGCTCCTCTACAAGCAGGTCCACGCCAAGCCCACGCCGTTCTGTGAGGTCGAGCCGTGGTTGGCGCTCGACCCGCGGCTCGGCGAGGTGGTCGACGGCCTCCTCGAGAAGCGCCGTGAGGACCGGCCCCAGTCGGCGACCAAGGTGCGCGAGGCGCTCGAGGCGCTCGCCGAGGAGCTGCCGCTCGAGGACGACCAGACCCCGCCGCCGCTCCCGGGGGTCGAAGCCCCACCGCCTCGGCCGGACAAGCCCCACGGGACCGCGGACACGCAACAGGCGCTCGACGCGCGCGAGCTGCTCCGGCGCGAGATGCAGACGCCCTCGCTGGGGCTCCAGACGGGGCACGACGGTCGGTCCAAGGTCCTCGTGGGGCGCCCCGACCAGAGCCGCTCGGCGCGCCGCGCCGTCGAGGAGGGGCTCCAGGGCCCGCACGGACGGCTGATCTTCATCACCGGCGAGCCCGGGCTCGGCAAGACCCGGCTCACGCGCTGGCTCGCCGTCGCGGCGCTCAAGGAGCAGGACGCGCTCGTCGCCTTGAGCCACGAGGCGACCCACGCGACCCACGACATGCCGGAGATCCGGGCCGCGCTCGAGCACCTCCTCGGCGTGACGCTGCTCGAGCGGACCGGGCTCAGCCAGGCGCTCGAGGATCACCCGGCCTTCTCCGACCACGTCGAGACGGATCTCATCGCGGCCCTCACCGATTTCCTGCGGCCGCCGCTGGGAGGCGCCGCCCCGCGGGGCGAGGCCGGGGTCGAGCGGCTGTTCAGCGCGCTGTACCGGCTCTTCGTGCGGGTGAGCAAGATCCGCCCGGTGCTCCTCGACGTCGGGCTCCTGAACCGCGCGGCGCCGATGACGCTGCGCTTCCTCGAGTACGTCGCGGCGGCGCTCCCGATCACGCCGGCGCGGCTGGTGGTCATGGCGCGCATCGACACCTCGACACGACCGCGGCACACGGTGCTCCGCGGCGCGCTCGAGGCCGTGGACTGGCGAGGCGGGACGAACCCGGCCGTGCGCCACGTCCCGATGCGTCGCCTCGACGGCGAGGAGTTCAAGGACCTCCTGCAGTCGCTGGGCAAGGTCTACATCCACCTCGTGGACTACCTGCACTACCTCAGCGGCGGCGTGCCGCGGGTCGCGGCCGCGCTCGTGCGTCAGATCGAGTCGGAGCCCGAACGGCTGCACCTGGCGCGCATGTGGAACCCCATCGGGCACCGCACCGAGCTCTCGGAGCTGCCGCTCGAGCTCGTGGACGAGGCCGAGCGCCACTTCGAGCACGCCATGGCGCGCGCCAAGGACCCGCGCGTCGCCAAGCGCCTCGTCCGGCTCGCGGCCCTCGCGGGCAACACCTTCGAGATCGGCTTCCTCGAAGACTGCGTCGCGCGCGAGGACGACGCGGCGATGCAGGACGCGGTGGAGGAGGTCCTCGACCTGCTCGTGGCCGAGGGGTGCCTCCACGAGGTGACCGGCGCCGGGGACCGCCTGCGGTTCGACAACGGCATCCTGCGTGAGCTGATCCTGAGCCGGGTCCGCAGCCGACGCACGCTCCAGCACCTCCATGGCGTCGTGGCCGCGACCATCGCGGCGCTCCCCCCGAGCAGCCGCGCGGAGCACTCGCTCGAGCTCGCGACCCACTACGCCTGCTCGGGGGACTACGAGCGGGCGCTGGAGCACCACCTCGTGCATGCGCGGGCCGCCCGCGCGGCCGGCACGACCGAGGCCGCGCTCCAGGCCTACACGGCGGCCTCCGAGATCGTCAGCGAGCTGGGCCGTAGCGCCGCCCCCACGGCCGCGGTCGGCCACGCCGAGCACGAGATCGTGGCCGAGCTCGCCCGGATCCACTTCGATCTCGGGCTCTACGAGCAGGCCGCCGAGAGCTTCCAGGGCCTCTGCGAGCGCGCGCGCCAGGCTGGCGACGAGGAGTCGTTGGCGCACGCCGAGCGCGGGCTGGGCGAGGTCCAGGACGCCCTCGCCGAGTACGGCGCCGCGACCGAGCGCTTCGAGTCGAGCCGCGACCGCTTCCGCGCCCTCGGCAAGAACCTCGACGCCGCCTGGTGCGAGCTGAAGCGGGCGGGCTCGCTGGAGCGGCGGGGCCTCACCGCGCAGGCCCGCACGGCGTACAACGACGCGCGCCAGGTCTTCGCGAAGGAGCGCGACGACCGTGGGCTGGCCGACGCGTTCAACGCGCTGGGCCTGCTCGCGCTCCGAGAGGGCGACGCCAGCGACGCGCTCCGCCACCTCCGGCGCGCGGCCGACCTCTTCCGGAAGCTCCACGCGTCCCTCGACCTGGGCAAGGCGCTCTACAGCCTCGCGCTCGCGGCGAACGCCCGACGCGATCTCTTGATGGCCCTCGACGCGGCCAACAAGGCGCTCGAGATCTTCGACCGGCAGGACTACCGGGTCGGCATCAGCCAGTGCCTCGGGACCATCGCCAAGGTGCTCGTCGCCCAGCGCCGCCCCGCGGAGGCGCGCCCCTTCTTCGAGCGAGCCCTGCGCATCCGGGAGAACCTCGGCGACCGCCGTGGGGTCGCCGAGGCGGTCTCGAGCCTGGCGGACATCGCGCTGGCGCTCGACCAGCACGAGCGGGCCCTCGAGCTCGCCTTCCGCGGACGCGACATCTACACGTCCATCGGCGAGTTCCTCGGCGCCGCCAACGCGCTCCGGACGATGGGCCTCGCGCAGTCCGCCCTCGGACGCTACGAGGACGCCCTCGCCTACCTGCGCGAGGGGATCGCGACCTACGAGAGCCTGGCGGCCAAGGACGTGGGCCTCTGCGACATCCTGCAGAGCCTGGCCGAGTGCCAGGACCAGATGGGCCTGCGTTCGGACGCACGCGCGACCTTGGGCCGAGCGCTGGGCCTCGCGCGCGAGCTCAGCCTGAGCCACCACACGGGCCACCTCGAGGCGCGCCTGCGGGCGCTCGCGTGAGACGCGAGGGTTCGTCGCGATCGCAGACGAACCACCCTGGCCCTCCCCTCACGCGCGACGGGGCCCAAGCGCGTCGGAGACGACGCCTCGGCCTCAGTGCAGACGGCGAGAGATGCGGGTCAGGGCCGTGTCGAGGAGGGTCGCGAGGCCGGCCGGGTCGTCGACGTGGATCCAGTGCCCGGCGTCGGCCAGCGTGTGGAGATGGACACGTCCGCCCTCGCCGAGGCGCTCGAGCCTCGCCAGGGACGCGTCATCGATGCGGTCGCTCTGGCCCCCGCGGACCGCGTGGATGTCGAGGTGGTTCGGGGGCGACTCGAGGACGTCCCAGGCGTCGACAGTGTAGTAGTCGGCGAGCATCGCCTCGATGGCGGGCAGGTCGAACCGCCACTGATAGCCCCCGGGACCGAGGCGGAGGTTCGTGGTCATCCACTGGCCGATCGAGTCGCTCAGGCCGCGCGCGCTCAGCGCCTCCACGAGCGCGCCGCGGGACGGGAGCGGGAGCCGCACGTCGCGGAGCGCGGCCATGACGCGCTCGATCTCGTGGACGCTCGGATGGTCGCTCCCCGTCGGGATCGCGCTGATCGGCGCGTCGAGGAGCCAGAGCTCGTCGAGGTCCTGCGCGTGCTCGCGGGCGTAGACGGCGCCGACCTTGCCTCCGAAGGAGTGGCCGCACACGAGGGAGGGCTCGAAGCCCCGGTGGTCGGCGAGCGCGGCGAGGTCCGCGGCGCACGCGGCGACGGTGTGCGGGGCCAGCGCGCCGACCGAGTCGCCATGGTTGCGGAGGTCGACGAGCACGAAGAGCCACGTCGGGTGGTCGGCGACCAGGCGGCGGACGAAGCTCCGCCAGTTGGTCCCGGAGCCGAGGATGCCGTGCAGCAGGAACGCCACCTCGCGCGGCTCGGTGAGGCCAGGGGCGTGAACGTCGACGTGTGCAGGGACGTAGGGCACCCTCTCCTCCTCCGGTGTGTGCTCGCAGCACTCAGGTGGACGGCGTTTTCTATACGCCCGCGGACCGCCGAGGTCCACCCGCCCGCCGGTCCGGCCCCGTGACCGCGCTCGCGCTGACCGGGACGCGTCGGTGCGGCGGCACCGCACCGACGCGCCGGTGAACGTTCGCTCAGGCGCTGGCGCCCGACCCGCTCGGCGACTCGGGCGTCGCCTCCTCGGCGGGCGCGGGGCTCGCGGCGGCCGCATCGTGGGCGGCGCTCGCGAGGAGCCGGGTCACCTGCTCGACGAAGCGGCTCGGGTCGTCGAGGCGGCTCCCCTCGGACAGGAGCGCCTGGGTGTAGAGCACCTCGATCCACTCCGCGACCTGCGGCGAGTCCGGGGACGCGCCGTGGACCCGGTTCAGGTCCTCGACGAGCGGGTGGTCGCCGTTGATCTCGAAGATGCGCTTGCCGCCGACGTAGCCGGGCTGGGTCGCGCGGAAGAGGCGCTCGACGTGCGCGTGATGGCCGCCCTCCGGCACCACGAGGCACGCGGGCGAGGAGGTGAGGCGCTCCGAGAGGCGGACGTCCTGCACGCGCTCGCCGAGGATCTCCTTGGCGCGCTCGATGAGCGAGGCGACGCGCGTCTCGGCGGCGGCACGCTCCTCCTTGGCCTCGTCGTCGAGGTCGAAGGTCGCGCCCATCGCGTCCTCGAGCGGCAGCTCCTCGTAGGTCCCGAGGCCCTGCACCGCCCACTCGTCGATCGGGTCGGTCATGAAGAGGACCTCGTAGCCCTTCTTCGAGAGGGCCTCGAGGTGCGGGCTCGTCCGCGCGGCGCGATCGGACTCGGCGATGACGTAGTAGATCGCCTTCTGCCCCTCGGGCATGCGCTCCTTGTACTCCGCGAGCGAGGTCAGCCCGTCCTCGCCGGTCACCGTCGAGCGGAAGCGCAGGAGCGGGACGATGCGGTCCTTGCTCTCCGGGTTGGTGTGCAGGCCCTCCTTGATGACCGCGCCGTAGCCCTTCCAGAAGGACACGTAGTCCTCGGCGCGGTCCTTGGCCAGCTCGTCGAGCATGTCGAAGACGCGCTTGGTGAGCTGCTTCTTGATGAAGCGAACGGTGGCCGAGTCCTGGAGGATCTCGCGCGACACGTTGAGCGGCAGGTCGTCGCTGTCGACCACGCCGCGGAGGAAGCGCAGGAACGACGGCAGCAGCTCCTTGCACTCGTCCATGATGAAGACGCGCTTCACGTGGAGGCGGACGCCGTGCTGGTGCTCGTGCGAGTAGAGGTCGAAGGGCGGCCGCTTGGGGACGAAGAGCACGCCGGTGAACATCTGGCGCCCCTCGACCTGGAAGTGGCTGTAGGCCAGCGGCGGATCCCAGTCGTGGGTCAGGTGCTTGTAGAACTCCTCGTACTCGTCGGTCGTGATGTCGGCGCGCGAGCGCTGCCAGAGCGCGACGCCGCGGTTCACCTGCTCGAAGACGAGCTCGGGCGTCGGCTCCTCCCCTTCCTCGCCGGCGTCGAACTTCTCGACCCGCACGTTGATGGGGTAGCTGATGTAGTCCGAGTACCGCGTGACCAGCTGGCGGATCTTCCAGGACGACAGGTACTCGCGCTGGTCCTCCTTGAGGTGGAGGACGACGGCCGTCCCGTGCTGCTCGCGCTCCATCGGCTCGACGGTGAAGCTGTCCGAGGCCTCGGAAGACCAACGCCACCCGGCCTCGCTGCCGGCCGCGCGCGTCAGCACGTCGACGCGATCGGCCACCAGGTAGGCGCTGTAGAAGCCGACGCCGAACTGGCCGATCAGCTGCATGTCGCCGCGCCCTTCGGCCAGCGCGTCGATGAAGGCCTTCGAGCCGCTGTGCGCGACCGTCCCGAGGTTCTTCACCAGCTCGTCGTGGGTCATGCCCACGCCGGTGTCCTCGATGGTCAGCGTGCCCGCGTCCTCATCCGCGTAGACGCGGATCTCGAGGGCGTCCTTGGCGAGCGAGTGCTCGGTGAGCCCCCGGTACTTCAGCTTGTCGAGGGCGTCGGAGGCGTTGGAAATCAGCTCTCGCAGGAAGATCTCCTTGTTGGAGTACAAGGAGTTGATCACCAGGCGCAGAACCTGGCTCACCTCGGCTTCGAAGCGATGGGTCTCCGTCGTCGTCATTTCGGGCTCTCGTGGGGTGAGCGGTCGAACAATTGAACCGTGTCTGGGCTCGGCCGGTCCGGCCGGAGCGCCAAACGCGTACGCACCCGCCCGGGTCGGTCAACTCGGGTCGACGCCAACACCGCCGGGGGCCGCCCCCGTGCCTTCGCAGGCGAGGCAGCCGATGCGCCCCGTGCCGCTGCAGAGCTCGCACGCCACGCGGCCGCCGGTCGTCGCGCAGCCACACGGCACCGAGACGTGCCCCGTCCCGCGGCAGGTCTGGCAGCGCCGGCTGTCGATGCGCCGCATGGTCTGACGCGCCGTGCAGTCGGGCTCCGGGCACGGCACGGAGACGAGGGTCTGCCCACCGCAGCGGAGGCACGGCCGGTCTCCGGCGCCACCGCACTCGGGGCAGCGGGCCACGCCTTCCCCGTGACACACGGTGCAGTGGCGGCGGACGAGCGCCCGCAGCGCGTCGGCGGCCGCGAGCCGGATGCCGACGTGCCGGGTGGAGCGGCCGAGGGCGGCCTCCTCGAGCCAGATGGCGAGGTGCTCGGCGCGGAAGAGCGGGATGAGCCCGAGGCGCTGCGGCAGGGCGTCGGGTGAGGTGGTCTCGACCATGCTGTCGAGCCACTCGGCGAGCTCGGGGTCCGGGTCGGCGGCGACGCGAACGCCGACCCAGTGCTCGATCCCCTCGACGGTCATCACGAGCGACTGCTCCACCGCCTCGCGGATGGCCGCGCGGCTCGGCATGAACCCGTGAGCGTCGAGCCCGTCCCGCGCCGGCTGGCTGACGCGGTACTCGCCGTCGGTCGCCAGCACGATCAGGAGATCAGCGGCCTCCTGCCGGTCGCCACGCCACGCGCGGAGCGTCATCGCCGTGCCCTGTCGTCCCTCCCACCACGGGTCGGTCGCGAGCCGACGCAGGACCGGCCAGGCCGGATCGCCGATCGCGGCGAGGGTCAGCGCGATGAGCTCGCGATACTCCTGAAAGGGGCTCTCGAAGCCGCGGGCCGCGACCTCGGCGGCGGCCTCGGTACCGATCGTCGCCAGCGAGGACAGCGCGGCCCTGCGGACGTCGTCGTCGTCGTCGAGGATGCAGGTCCCGAGGGCCTCGACGCCGGCGTCGTCACCGGGCCGTCCGAGCGCCTGGCACAGCGCCTCCCGCGCGCGCCAGTCCCAGCCGCCCGACACCAGCTCCTGAGCGAGCAGCGCTGGCGCGACCGCGAACAAGCCACGGGTCAGCCGGGCGCGGTGGGGGTTCGCCTGCCATGTGTGCTCGAGCGCCCACAGGAGCGCCTCGACGCCCCCCTCGTAGCGCAACGCGCCTTCGGACTGGAGACGCACCGCCGCGATCGTCGCGCTGCAGCTCGCCGTCGGGCGCCAGCCCGGGAACCGATCCATCGCCGCGAGCAGCTCGCTCCGGAACGCGTAGCCGCCCAGGCGCAGCGCCTGCTCGACCGTCGCGAGGTCCACCGAGCGCGGATCGTCGAGGAGCTGCCCCGGCCGCCGCGCGGCGATCGTCACGAGCGTGCGCTCACGCGCGGTGCTGGGGGACCAACCGCGCTCGAGGAGCGACTCCATCGCCGTCATGCGGACGTCCTCGTCGGCGTCGACGAGGGTCTCGATCAGGGTCCCCTCGGCCTCGCGCCCGGGAATCATCGCGAGCACGTCACAGGCCGCGCGGCGTCGCTTCCAGCTGCCCTTGGCGAGCACCCGCCGAAGCCCAGGGAGCGCCGCCTTTCCCGCCTGCCGGGCGCGCTCGACGGCGTCGCCCAGCTCGTCGGTCGGGCGGAAGAGGAGCGCGTAGCCGGCCAGCTCGTCGGGGGACGGGGCCGAGCCGGTCAGCTCCTGGAGCGCCTGGAGCGCGGCGACCCGGGCGGCCTCCTGCGGGTCGCTGAGGCCGCGGTTCTTCAGCGCGAAGACCACCTCGTGCGCGCCGGTCCGCGCGATGGCGCGCGCAGCGCCGGCGCGAGCGCCGGGATAGAAGCGCGTCTCGAGCGCGTCTCGGAGGAACATCACGCGCTCGCTGCCCGCGAGCGCGCAGTAGTCGTCGACGGCGTCGTCGTCCGCCCACTTGAGGCGGCGCTGATAGAGCTCCGCCAGCTCGGGGGCCTGTCCGCGCGCGTTCAGGCGCCGCAGCGCCGCGGCGACCATCCCCTCGAGGGCGCGGTAGGCCCGCGCGACTGCCATCAGCCGCGGTCCGTCGCCGGCCGCGCCGATGTAGCCGATCGCCTCGACGCAAGCGCGACGGAGCGCCGCGTTGGGGACCTCGAGGGCGTCGAAGAGCGCCTCCCGGGCGACGATGCGGTCCTCCCCCGGGATATTGCGCGCCAGCTCCACCAGGTCGTCGCTCTCTCCGGTCCAGAGCGCGGCGCGGAGCTGATCGAGGGCGTTCCTGACGAGCGCCGCCGGCGGGAGCGCGACCAGCTCGCCGATGTCGTCGTGGCTCGCGGGCTGCGGCTCGAGCTGGCCGCTGACCAGCAGCCGCCGCGCGACGACGCGGCGCACCTCAGCGTCGGTGTGGTCGGCCCACGACCGGAGGAGGCGTCGCTCGACCGACGGCTCGAGCACCAGGGCGCCGCCCTCGATGTTGCGGAGGACGGCCGCGATGACGACCGCGCTCCGCTCGCCGACCCAGCAATCGGGCGTCATGAGATCGCCGCCGGCCTCGGCGGTCACGATGGCGGCCCGCACGGGGGCCGTCCAGCGGCTCCACCGCTCGCCGAGGACCACCCGGAGGCGTCGCCGCGACTCCGGGCTCGCGGCGACGAGCGTCGTCCGCAGGAAGTCGACGGCGTCGTCCTTGTCGGCGCAGCCCGCGAGCCCGTGGACGAGCGCCGGGACCGCGTCGTCCGGGGTCTCGGCGACGGCGGCCACGGTCGCCGCGCGGCAGGCGCGGCTCCACCCGTCGGCGTCGAACACGGCGTGCGCCGCCGTCTCGCCGAGCCACGCCAGCCCGTCGCGCCAGATCCCGCCGCCGAGCCCCTTCAGGATGCCGACCGCGAGGTCGGCCGACGACACGTCGCCCACGGCGTCGCGGACCAGGAGCCGGGCCGCGGCGTCACCGCGCCGTGCACTGCGCCCGATGGCGTAGCCGACCAGGGCGAGGCGCGTCGGATCGGAGAGCTTGTGGAGCGCCTCCAGCGACTCGAGGGAGAGCGGGAGGACGCCCGTGACCGCCAGGCCAACCGCCCCGAGCCAGGCAGGCGCGCCGCTCGCGCCGACGCAGTCGTTCCAGAAGTGCTCGAGGGAGGCCGCGTCGTCGAGATCCCCGTGGAGGGCGCGCGCGACGACGATGGCGCCGGCCTCGATGACCTCCGAGCGGACCGAGACGAAGGCGGATCCCGCGTCGCGGCCGTGGCTCCCCGACGCGCCCACGAGCCCGAAAAAGAGCCCGCGCCCCGCCGGGCCGAGCGGCCCGAGGAGCGACGCCTCGAGCGCGATCAGCTCGCCGGTGTCCGCGTCGCGGTCCGCCGCCGCGGCCCACGCCGCCGCCGCTTCGACCACCTCGCGGAGCGTCGTGCGCTCATCGCGCCCGGTATCAGCCCCCGACTCGACCATGCGAACATTGGCCACGGAAGCCGCCGTTACGTCAATCCGCCCGGCCCGGCCCGGGCGGCGGCAGCGTCAGCTCGACGCGCCGCCACCGGTCGCCGGAGCGACCGCCTGACGCTCAGGCGTCGCTGGCGGCCGGCTCCTCGGCAGGGGCCTCCGCAGCGGGGGCCTCTTCGGCAGCCGCGGTCCCCTCGGGACGAGGCTCGCCGCGGACGAGCCGCGACTCGGTCAGCGCCTCGTCGAAGCGGACGCCGTTGAGGCGAACGCAGAGGAGAATGTCACGGACATCGTGGCGGAGCAGGAGATCGTCGATGATCGCGTGCGCCTTGTCGTCCTCGATGCGCTCGATGGCCTCGACGTCCTCGTTGATCGTCCGGACGTGGGTGACCATCTCCTCGTAGAGCTTCGCGTGGGCCTCGTTCCAGTGGATGATCAGCAGGTTGGCGAAGAGCTCGTGCCCGGGATCGGTGAGGATCTCCTTGTTGATGATCTTGCGGATCAGGGCACGACCGATCTTCTCCGGCCGCAGGCCCTTGAAGTGACGGAAGTGGAACGCCTTGTCGGCGCGCGCCACCTCGGCGGCGAGGCGCTTGGCCTTCACGTGGTGGACGATCTCGTCCATGTGATCCGAGATGGAGCGGAGCGCGGCGATCGGCATGGCAACCTCTTGACCTGGTTCGGGCCGCGCTCAGGTGGGTGGCGCGGCGGGGGGTCGGTCCACTCGAACGAGCGGTGGACCGAGCCGACGGCGGCGTAACGTCGCGCGAAGCGCGTGCCGTTGCAACCCGTATCCGCCGACCTGCCTCGCCGGCCCACGCTGAACCGGACGACCGCATCGCCGCGCGGCCGCGGCCCGCAGATCGCTCAGAGGACGTGCCGAATCGGGTCCAGGATGCGCTCGACGAAGCCGGGGACCGCACCGAAGAGCGGGTTCGCCTCGGCCTCGGCGGTCGCCGAGCGGATCCAGTCGATGGTCGCGGCGATGGCGCCGGTCTGCTCGAGCAGGTCGAGCGCCTCGTCCATCATCGCCCGTGAGGTCTCCCCGCGGGGGGTGCGAACGATCTCGAGGAGCCGGGCGGTGCGCCCGGCTTCACCGTGCTCGGCGGCCCAGGCGACGGGGAACGAGATCTTGCCCTCGGCGATGTCGGTCGCGCGCTCGCCGCGTCCCTTGTCGCCGACGAGATCGAGCAGGTCGTCCTGCACCTGGAAGAGGAGGCCGACGTGCCGACCGAACGCGGCCGCAGAGGCCTCGGCCGCCGCGTCGCCGCCCGCCGCGAAGACGCCGGCGCGCATGCAGATCGCGAAGAGCGCGGCGGTCTTGCCGGCAGCCATCCGCTCCCAGCTCGCCAGGGTCGCGGCGAGGTGGCTCGGATCGTTCGCGGGGAGCTGGAGCTGGAACTCCAGCGCCTGCCCGCAGATCACGGCCGCCATCGCGTCGAGCGCGGCCGGTACGAGGCTCGCGCCGCGCGGCGCCGACGTGATCCGCGAGAGCGCCCGGAAGAAGAGCGCGTCGCCCACGTTGATCGCCTGCGGGACGCCCCAACGGACCCAGACCACGTCCTGTCCGCGCCGATGCGTGTCCCCGTCCTGCAGGTCGTCGTGCACCAGGGTCGCGTTGTGGAAGAGCTCGAACCCCACGCCGAAGTCGAGGGCGTCCTCGCTCCGTCCGCCGAGGTTGCCGCAGATCCAGACCGGGAGCAGCGCGCGCAGACGCTTGCCTCCGGTTGCCAGGTGGTAGCGCGCCGCGACGTCGATGAGCTCATCGCTCGCGACGCTCGCCACCAATCGACGTTCGATCTCCGCGAGGTAGCGTTCGCGAACCTCGGAGAGTTCCAGCACGGTCATGTCACTCGACCTCGTCGACCGCCAGGCCCGACGCCGGGAAGCTCACGTCGACCCGCTCGAAGCCGAGCGCCGCGGCGGCCTCGGTCGCGCGCTCGATGACCTCGGCGCGATCCGAGAACGCCCACAGGCAATCGCCACCGCCAGCCCCCGCCGTGCGGCCGATCGCGCCGGCATCCTCGACGGCGGCGAGGAGCTGCATCTGGCCCCCGGCGTAGATTCCGATCTCACCGGCGCGGTCGAAGGTGTCGAGCTCCTCCTGCACCTGCGCCGCAGCGGTCAGGATCCGCGCGACGTCGCCGGCCATCCAGGCGTCCACCAGCTCCCGGGTCTCCTCGCCGAGGGGCGCGAGGTAGGCGCGCATGTCCTCGGGATCCTCGGCCTTCCAGCACGCGACCCGATCGAGGAGCGCCACCGTCGAGGCCCCTACGCCGGTGAAGAACACCGCCGCGTGGAGCCCCTCGGGCCAGGCCACCTCGCGGCACAGGAGGCGCCCGCTCTGGTTGTCGAAGAGGGTGACCCCGCCGGTCATCACGGTCGCGACGTCGTAGCCGCTGCCTCGGCCGCCCTGGATCGCGCGGTGGAGCGCGATCGCGTCCTTGACGTTCGGCGTCACCTGCCCGGCCAGCCGCTGGAGCGCCGTGAGGGACGCCGCAGCCAGCGCGGCCGAGCTCCCGAAGCCGGGCTTGGTCGGCCCGACGCCGAGGTCCCCCAGGATGTGGATCTGTCCCCCCGACGGAAGCCCGTCCACGCGCTCGAGGGCGTGGGCGACGATCGGAACCGCGACGGGCGCGACGTCGACCAACCCGAGGGCCTCCGAGCTGACCTTCCACGACGTGCCCCCCGGGCGGACCTCGACGGTCAGGCGCCGGTCGACCGCGACGGCGAGCGCGACGCCGCCTGGGCCGGAGACCGTGTACTCACCGGCCACCATCAGCTTGCCGGGTGCGCTTGCGCGGATCACGGGCGCTCCTGATTCACGAGGCGAACGCTGACACCCTCCCCGGGGCGCGCCACGAACGTATGCGCCACGCCGGGGATCGGCGTCAATCGTCGCGACACGGCCTCGACGTCCGCACCGGCACAGAAGACCTTTACGTTGGGGCCAGCGTCCATGGTGAACCCACACGCTAACCCGTCAGCCCGCATCCGCTCAACCTCCCGGAGCACGGCGACGGACGCCGCCTGCCAATAGAGGACCGGCGGATCGGCGCCGAGCGCCGAGGCGTGCATCCGCATCGTCGAGCGCTCCATCGCGCCGACGAGCGCCTCGAAGTCCCGCCGCTCGAGCGCCGAGAGCGCGTCGGTGAAGGTCTCGTGCGCCTGCGCGACCCAGCCCGGGTAGAGGGGCGAGGTCCGCGCCGTGCGCTCCATCGCCGCGCGCGAGCCGATCGCCTTGGGCCCCGTCCCGATGACGGCGATGACCACGGCCAGATCCCAGTGATCGATCGGCGCTACGGGGTGGGCACGACGCCCCTCCCAGGCGACCCAGCCGCCGAAGACGCTGCGGCTCGCGCTGCCCGATCCGAGGCGCGCCAGCTCGCTCAGCTCGCCGGCGTCGAGGTCCAGGCCCGCGCAGCGCGCCGACGCCGCGGCCAACGCGGCCATCGACGAGGCCGACGAGGCGAGCCCGGCGGCGGTCGGGACGTGGTTGACGCTGTCGACGCGGAACGGCGCCGCGACATCCGCGAGCGCGCGCACACGGTCGAGGATGACGCGGGCTCGCGCGGTGCCCGCGGCGTCGAGCTCGACACCGCCGAGGAAGACGCGATCGGTGTCGGCCTCGGGATCGAAAGCGACCTGGGTGACGGTGTAGAGGCCGTCGAGGGTGAGCGAGAGGCTCGGGACCGCCGGGAGGTTCTTGTCCTCGGGACGATCCGCGGGGGCCTTGCCCCAGTACTTGATGAGGGCGATGTTGACGTTGGCGCGCGCCTCGACGGCGCCGTCGATGACGAGGTCGCTCATCGGGCCTCGCGACCGGTGGCGTGGGGGGTCGACAGGCACGTCACGGTGAGGTTCATGCGGCAAAGACCTCCTGCGCTCCAGCCTGCACAAGCGCGGCGCGGAGGTCCAGGTCGTTCGGCGCGAGGACGAGCGCCGCGCCGCCCATCCCGGCCCCCGTGAGCTTCGCTCCCCACGCGCCGGCCTCGCGCGCCGCCGCACAGACGGCGTCGAGGGTCGGCGTGCTGACACCGACCTCGCTCAGCCGCACGTGCGCGTCGTCGAGGAGCGCTCCGAGGCGCTCCCAGGCGCCGGCCGCGAGCAGCTCTCGGCCACGCTCGGTGTCCGCGCGGGAGGCGTCGAGCAGGCGACCGAAGCGCTCGGGGTGGGCCTCTCCCCACCGTGCGACCGAGGCGACCGCGACCTTGGTCGAGGGCCCCGGCGGCGTGGTCGCGATCCAGAGCGGGAGCGCCGCGGGCGCCTCGATGGGCGTGACGACGCCGCCCTCGAACCAGACGGGCCGCCCGTAGGCCGCCACCGCGTCGTCGACCCCGGAGGGACGCCCGTGGGCGAGCCGCTCGAGGCCGTGGGCGAGGCGACGGACCTCTTCCGTGTCACGGACGCCGAGCGCGCGGACGAGGGCGACGGCCAACGCCGCCGAGCTGCCGAGGCCGCTCCCGATGGGCAGGGTCCCGCCCACGGTGAGCGCGAGCCCGTCGGGATCGAGCCCGAGGTGCTCGACCATCGTCCGCACGTAGGCGAGCGCATTGCCCTGGACGCGCCACTCGCCGGGACCGGGGCTCACCCTCACCTCGACCTCGCGGCCGCGGACGGGCACCGCCAACGCCGGAGCGCCGTGAACGACGAAGTGCTCGCCGAGGAGGATGGCCTTTCCTGGGGCGACGCCGACGCCTGGCTCGCTCGGAGGGCTCAGGGTCATGGAGCTCCTGGTGACGGAGGCGAGATCTCGGTCCGCCGCTGCGTTCGCGACGGCCTTCACCTGCTACCCCCGTGGTCGCCCCCTGTCGAGCCCTATCGTGCACGGTCCTGGCCGCGCTGCCGCTCCGTAGAAGCGGCGCGGCCCCGCCTCGGCTCGAGGCGGGGCCGCAGCTCCGTCGATGGTCCGCGGCGTGCGCTCAGCTGCAGCCGGTCGTCCCCCCGCAGGTCAGGCACTTCAGACAGGTGCCGTTGCGGACGAGGGTCATGTGCCCGCACTCGGGGCAGGCGTCGCCCTCGTAGCCCTTCATCCGGGCGATGTCGGCGGCCGAGCCCCCGCCGCCGGAGGTGACGATCTGGAGGCCGCCGCCGGAGCTGACGGTCGTCGTCGCGGCCGGCGCCGCCATGACCTTGGCCGGCGCCTCGCGCTTGGACGCGGAGAGGTCGATGTGGCCGGACCGCGGGACCAGCGGACGCGGCTCCGACACCTCGTCGACCCCCGGGCCGTTCAGGTCGTCGGGCTTGACCTGCGCGAGCTCGTGCCGGCCGAGGTAGGTCACGGCCAGCTCGCGGAAGATGTAGTCGATGATCGAGGTCGAGAGCTTGATGTAGGGGTTGCCCTGCACCATGCCGTTGGGCTCGAAGCGCGTGAAGAGGAAGGCGTCCACGTACTCCTCGAGCGGCACGCCGTGCTGGAGCCCGAGGGACACGGCGATCGCGAAGCAGTTCATCATGCTCCGGAAGGCCGCGCCCTCCTTGTGCATGTCGAGGAAGATCTCGCCCAGCGAGCCGTCCTCGTACTCGCCCGTCCGCAGGTACACGTTGTGGCCACCGATGGAGGCCTTCTGCGTGTAGCCGGCGCGGCGGAACGGGAGCTTGCGGCGCTTGGCGCCCCAGCGCTCGACGGCGCGCTCGGCCTGCTCGATCGGCGACGGCAGCGCGGCCGGCGCCTCGTCCTCGACGGTCAGGTCGTCCGACGACGAGGTCGACAGCGGCTGGCTCAGCTTCGAGCCGTCCCGGTAGAGGGCGTTCGCCTTGAGCCCGAGCTTCCAGCTGAGCGAGTAGGCGTGCTTGACCGAGTCGATCGACGCCTCGTTCGGCAGGTTGATCGTCTTGGAGATGGCGCCCGAGAGGAACGGCTGGGCCGCCGCCATCATCCGGATGTGGGCCTCGGGGGCGATGAAGCGCGTCCCGTAGCGCCCGCACTTGTTCGCGCAGTCGAAGACCGGCAGGTGGTGGGCCTTGAGGCCGGGCGCCCCCTCGACGGTCATGCGGCCGCAGATCACGTCGTTCGCCGCCTGGATCTCGGCGCGCGTGAAGCCGAGCTCGGCCAGCAGATCGAAGCCGGGCGTCGCGAGCTTCTCGGCGGCTATGCCGAGGTTCGTCGTGATGAAGTCGGCGCCGATGATCCACTGGTTGAAGGCGAAGCCGATCTCGAAGGCGCGACCGAGCTCGTCGTCGAGGCGGTCGAGGACCTCGTTGGTGAAGCCCTTGGCGCGGAGCGACTCGCGGTTGATGTGCGGCGCGCGATCGAGCTTCCCGGTGCCCTTGCAGAAGGAGACGATGCGGTCGGCCGCGTCCTGGCTGTAGCCGAGGCGGACGAGCGACTCCGGGACCGACTGGTTGATGATGCGGAAGTAGCCGCCGCCGGCGAGCTTCTTGAACTTCACGAGGGCGAAGTCCGGCTCGATGCCGGTCGTGTCGCAGTCCATGACCAGGCCGATGGTGCCGGTCGGCGCGATGACCGTGGTCTGGGCGTTGCGATAGCCGTGGGCCTCACCGAGGGCGAGGGCGTTGTCCCAAGCGTTCTTCGCCGCGGCGAGGAGCGGCTTCGAGCAGTAGCGCGGGTCGATGCCGACCGGGGTGATCGAGAGCCCCTCGTAGGCGTCGTCGCGCGCGTTGTAGGCGGCCCGCCGGTGGTTGCGGATGACCCGCAGCATGTCGGCCTTGTTGACCTCGTAGGCCGGGAACGGGCCCAGCTCCTTGGCCATCTCCGCGCTGGTCGCGTACGCGACGCCGGTCATCAGCGCCGTGATCGCGCCGCCCATCGCCCGCGCCTCTTCCGAGTCGTAGGGGATGCCGCTGACCATCAGGAGGGTCCCGATGTTGGCGTAGCCGAGGCCGAGGGTCCGGTACTCGTAGGAGAGCTCGGCGATGCGGCGCGACGGGAACTGCGCCATGAGCACCGAGATCTCGAGCACGATCGTCCACAGCCGCACCGAGTGGGTGTAGCTGTCGATGTCGAAGCTCCCGTCCACGCGGCGGAACTTCATGAGGTTCGCGCTCGCCAGGTTGCACGCCGTGTCATCGAGGAACATGTACTCGGAGCACGGGTTGGAGGCGTTGATGCGCCCCCCCTTCGGACAGGTGTGCCACTCGTTGATGGTGGTGTCGTACTGGAGCCCCGGGTCGGCGCAGCTCCACGCGGCGTGGGCGATCTGGTCCCACAGCTCCTCGGCGCGGACGGTCTTGGCGACCTTGCCGTCGGTCCGGCGCACGAGATCCCAGTCGCCACCGGTCTCGACCGCGCGCATGAAGCTGTTCGTCACGCGCACGGAGTTGTTCGAGTTCTGCCCGCTGACCGTGTAGTAGGCCTCGGAGTCCCAGTTGGTGTCGTACTCCGGGAAGTAGATCTCCTTGATGCCCTGCTCACCGAGCTGGGCGACCCGCCGGATGTAGTTCTCGCTGATGCCGACCTCGCGCGCCTCGCGCACGGCCTTGGCAAACTCCGGGTTCTTCTTGGCCTTCGCGCTCTCGCCGTTGAGGCCCTTGCGCTTGCCGTCGGCCACGGCGGTCAGGATGGCGTTGAGGTAGCGGTTGTAGTTGCGCGCGCCCAGGACGAGGCTCGCGACCTTCTGCTCCTCGAGGACCTTCCAGTTGACGTAGGCCTCGATGTCCGGGTGATCGACGTCGAGGGTCACCATCTTGGCGGCGCGGCGCGTGGTCCCGCCGGACTTGATGGCACCGGCGGCGCGATCGCCGATCTTCAGGAAGCTCATGAGCCCGCTCGAGCGCCCTCCCCCACTGAGCGGCTCCCCCTCGCCGCGCAGCGCCGAGAAGTTCGTCCCGGTGCCCGAACCGTACTTGAAGAGCCGCGCCTCACGGACCCAGAGGTCCATGATGCCACCCTCGTTGACGAGGTCGTCGTCGACGGACTGGATGAAGCAGGCGTGCGGCTGCGGCCGCTCGTAGGCCGACTCACTGGGGTGCGCCTCGCCGGTGGCGGCGTCGACGTACCAGTGCCCCTGCGCCGGGCCGTTGATGCCGTAGGCCCAGTGGAGACCGGTGTTGAACCACTGCGGCGAGTTCGGCGCGACCATCTGCGACGCGAGCATGAAGCAGTGCTCGTCGTAGAACGCGCGGGCGTCATCCTCGCCGTCGAAGTAGCCGTGCTTGAAGCCCCAGTAGGTCCAGCAGCCGGCGAGGCGGCGGAACACCTGGCGCGCATCCGTCTCACCGACGTACCGCTCCTCCTCCGGGAGCTTCGCCAGCTTCTTCTCGTCCGGCTCGGAGCGACGGAGCCACGCCGGGACACCGGGCTCGTCCACCGGACGCAGCGCCGCCGGCACGCCGGCCTTGCGGAAGTACTTCTGCGCGATGACGTCGAGCGCCACCTGCGACCACGAGGTGGGCACCTCGATCGCCGGCGCCTCGAAGACGACGGTGCCGTCGGGGTTCGCGATGCGGGAGGCGCGGGTCGCGAAGGGGATGGCGTGGAACGGATCCTGGCCAAGCTGCGTATAGCGACGTGAAATCTTCATGACTTTGCTCGACGGGTGGGGGGCCGCGATTTCGTGCGCAAAGCTGCGTGAGGCGTGGCGCATAGCGCAACGCAACACGGCAAGGCGGTTCGACAGTGAATTGCGCTAGCGCGTCGTGACCTACGCCGGACGTGCTCGCGAGAATCGTAGGCCTCTCCAGGTGTCGGACACCTGGTCGCCGTGGCGGGGCCGGGGGGCGTTGAGGCGGGACTCATTCATGGAACAAGCCTGGGCGATCGTCAAACGGAAAGCCCTGCGCCGAGTCCAACATCTTGCGTAGGGAGCGTCAAAAAAACCCTCTATGTTGGGCCATATATGGCAGAGGCCCAGGGTCAGAGTTCTGTCACCGCGCTGTCGCGACGTTGTTGCTCAGTCATCCCACAAGACGGGCGGAGTTGCGGAATCGAAACCAGCCAAAACCGCAACTGCCCAGAAAAGGGAGCGATCCGTATCCACAGCCGCCTCGGAGGCCTGTAGAAGGCCTGTGGAAGGCGGTCGGCAACCCGCCGGATCCACGCCACGATCGCGCATTCTGGGTGACCTCTGGGGAGGCGGACCGTCGGCCTCCCCGCGGCTCTGGCCGGGTTACATCCGAGGCGCCCACCCCGTGACCGCGCCGCCGCCGCCCCTTCTGTTGCGCCGACCGCGGGACAGCGCTATTGGGGGCTCCCCTGGCGCCGCGAAGGCGTGAGACCCGCAGGAGGACGACGTGGCGCGGCCCGCCCAAGACGGCAACGAGAAGAACGCAGCGGTCAACCGCCGTGCGCGTCACGAGTACGAGATCGAGGAGCACTTCGAGGCCGGCATCGTCCTCGTCGGCAGCGAGGTGAAGTCCCTCCGGGAGGGCGCGGTCACCCTCGGCGACGGCTACATCGTGCACGAGGACGGGGCGCTGATCCTCGTCAACGTGCACATCAGCGAGTACGCCAACGCCAACCGCCACAACCACGAGCCGACGCGCCCGCGCAAGCTCCTGCTCCACCGCCGCGAGATCGAGCAGATCGCCGAGGCGATCGAGAGCAAGGGGCGGACCTGCGTCCCGCTCCGGATCTACTTCAAGCACGGCCTGGCCAAGGTGGAGATCGGGATCGGGCGCGGCAAGAAGACCTACGACAAGCGGCACGACCTCAAGGAGCGCGACGCCAAGCGGGAGATGGACCGCGCTCGCTCCGAGCGCGACTGACCGCACGCGATCCCCGGCGCGAGACCGCGCGGGCCTCGTTCGTCGCCGGGTCCCGCGTCGCTGGCGGGGGCCCCACGCCGGGTCGATGTTGCCGCGGCGCTCGGGCTGTTGCTACGGTTCGCACATCGACGAGCGGCCATCCGCGCGCGCTCGAGGAGATGGGATGCGACCTCACCGACACGTGATGCCCCTGCTCGTCGCGCTGCTCATCGCGTCGCTGGCGCCGTCGCCCGCCCGTGCCACCACGGTGCTGTTCGTGGGCGTCGGCGAGATGACGACGCTGTCGGACTGGATCGTCCAGGTCCGGGTCACCGACGTCGCGTTCATCGACCTCCGCGCCGAGGGCAAGGGGCTCTTCACCGACATCACGATGGACGTGATCGACGTCTTCAAGGGGCAAGACGTCCCGAAACGCTACGTGATGCGCCTCGTGGGCGGTCGCGGGGCGGACGGCATGGCGCTGATGGTCCCGGGGATGCCGGTCTTCTCGGTCGGTCAGCGGGCGGTGCTCTTCCTCGAGAAGACCAACATCGGGCACGTACCGTGCGGCCTCGGGCAAGGGGTGTGGCGGATCCACGACTCCAACGCCAGCCGTCCGTGGGTCGAGCAGTCGATCCACGACCTCCATATGATGCGGCGCAACGAGCACGGGAACCTCGAAGAGGTGGAGCTCGAGCCCGCGAGCTGGGGACTTCCGATGATCAGGCTGATCGAGGAGATCTACGCGACCCTCGACCGCCCGCCGACGCCCGAGCAGACCCCGATCGAGTCGACGCCGCTGGCGCCGTAGCCGACGCACCTTCCACGGACGGTATTCCGGACCGCGCTCGTCCCCGTAGAAGCCGAGGACGAGCGCGTCCGTGCTTGTCAAAGAGCCCCCGTCCGCGCGGCCCATCACCGGGCACGGCGCCCAGCCGACCTCAGAACGGGATGTCCTCGTCGTTGACGGGCGCCATCGCCACGTCCAGAGCCCCCGCGCTCGATCGCTCGTTCTTGCTCAGGAACGTGATCCGACGGGCGATGATCTCGGTCCAGTAGCGGGGCTTGCCGTCCTGCCCGTCGAAGCGGCGGGTGCGGATGCTGCCCTCGACCGCGACCTGGCTGCCCTTGTCGAGGTACTTCAGACAGTTCTCGGCCTGCTGATCCCACGCCACGACGTTGTGCCACTCGGCGACTTTGGCCTGCTGCTGCTTGTCCCAGAAGTCCGTCGCCACGCTCATCTTGCAGAGGTTCTTGCCGCTCGACGTCACACGACGCTCGGGGTGCGCCCCGAGGCGGCCGACCAGGGTCACGCTGTTGATCGACATGGCCCCCTCCCCTACGCCGCCGCGAGGGCGATGTCGTCGTCGTCGCGCTCGGCGTCCACGGCGGGCTGGCTCGCGCCGACCGCCGCCAGGACCGCCGTCTTCAGCCGCGCGAGGCGGTCCGGCGCGTCGATCAGGGCGGCGCGGGAGCGCTCGCGGCCCTGGCCGAGCCGCTCGCCGTCCCAGGCGTACCAGGCCCCGGACTTCTCGATCACGCCGTGCTCGACGCCGAGATCGAGGAGCTCGCCGGCCTGACACACGCCGCGACCGTAGATGATGTCGAACTCGCACTTCTGGAACGGGGGCGCGAGCTTGTTCTTGACCACCTTGACCCGGGTCCGGTTGCCGAAGGCCTCGTCGCCGTCCTTGAGCGCGCCGATGCGCCGGATGTCGAGGCGCATCGACGCGTAGAACTTCAGCGCGTTTCCGCCCGTGGTCGTCTCCCCCGAGCCGAAGGTGACGCCGATCTTCTGGCGCAGCTGGTTGATGAAGATGATGGTGGTGCCGGTCTCGCCGACCGCCGGGTTCACCTTGCGGAGCGCCTTGCCCATCAGCCGCGCCTGGAGCCCGACCTGGGAGTCGCCCATCTCGCCCTCGATCTCGGCCCGGGGCGTCAGCGCGGCCACCGAGTCGACCACGATGAGCCCCACCTCGCCGCTGCGCGTGAGCATGTCGACGATGTCGAGCGCGTCCTCGCCGCTGCTCGGCTGGCTCAGCAGGAGCGTGCTGGTGTCGACGCCGAGGTTGCGGGCGTAGGCGAGGTCGATGGCGTTCTCCGCGTCGATGAACGCGGCGACGAAGCCGGCCTTCTGCGCCTCGGCGATGGCCTGGAGGCACAGCGTCGTCTTGCCCGACGACTCGGGGCCGTAGATCTCCACGACGCGCCCCTTCGGGAAGCCGCCGATGCCGAGGGCGAGGTCGATCGAGACCGACCCGCTCGAGAACACCTCCACCCCACGCGCCGCCTCGTCGTCCGCCAGCATGATCGTCCCCTCTCCGAACCGCTTGTTCAGGAGGGACTTGATCTCCACGATCCCCCCACCCTGCTTCTTCTTCTTGAGCATCGCTCACTCCTTCATCCGGGGGCGCACGCCCCGCTCTCCCGCGAGCCCGTGGGCCCGCCCATCGAGGCGGCGGCCGCACCGCGCGGCGCCGCCGTCGTCTTCACGCGACCGCCCTCCGCGGGCCGCCCGCGGCGACCGGTCGGTAGGTCAGCGCCTCCCCCAGGTGGGCCCGGGAGATCCGCTCGGAGCCGGCGAGATCCGCCACCGTCCTCGCCACCCGGACGAGCCGGTGCCACGAGCGCGCGCTGATCCCGAGCGCCCGCCCGGCGCGCGCAAGGTAGAGGTTCTCCTCGCGCCCGAGCGGCGCATGCCGTTCCAGGCCCTCGAGATCGAGCGCCGCGTTGGTCACCGCGCGCCCGCCGACGCGGTTGCGTCCGGCCTGCACCCGACGTGCCGCGATGACCCGGTCGCGCACGGCCGCCGACGGCTCGCCCTCCGGTCGCCGCGCGAGCTCTTCCGGGGGAACGCCGGTCAGCGTCACGTGGATGTCGACCCGGTCGAGGAGCGGACCGCTGAGGCGCTGCCGGTAGGCGTCGATCCGACTCTGCGTGCACCGGCACGCCCGCGTCGGATCCCCAGCGTGACCGCAGGGACACGGATTCATCGCCATCAAGAGCGCGAACGAGGACGGAAAAAGCACGCTCCGCTGGCTCCGCGAGATGCGCACGACCCGATCCTCGAGCGGAGCGCGCAGCGCCTCGAGCGCGGGGCGGCCGAACTCCGCCGCCTCGTCGAGGAAGAGGACCCCCTCGTGGGCGAGGCTCACCTCACCAGGGCGTGGGCTGCTCCCTCCGCCGACCAGCGCCGCGTAGCTCGCGGTCGCGTGCGGCGCCCTGAAGGGTCGCGTCCGATACAGCGGCGCGCCCGGGTCGACGAGCCCGGCCACGCTGTGGATCCGGGTCACCTCGAGCGCCTCGTCGAGGGTCAGCGGCGGCAGGATCCCCGGCATCGCCCGCGCGAGGAGGGTCTTGCCGCAGCCCGGTGGGCCGACCATCAGGAGGTTGTGGCCGCCGGCCGCGGCGACCTCGAGGGCGCGACGCGCGCGCAGCTGCCCCCGGACGTGGCGCAGGTCGGGCCCCGCGCCCGAGATGCCGTCGTCGCCCCGATGCACCGCCGGGGTGAGGGTCGCCTCGCCCCGCAGCGCCTCCACGACCTCGACGACGCTCGTGACCGGATACACCGCGACGTCCGGCACGAGCGCGGCCTCCGCGGCGTTGCGCGCCGACACGAAGAGGACCGCTGGAGCGCGCTCACGGGCGGCGAGCGCGGCGTTGATCGCGCCGGGTACGGCCCGGACCGCCCCGTCGAGCCCGAGCTCGCCGAAGAAGACCGCGTTCGCGGCGGCCTCCCGCGGGACGAGGCCCTCGTTCGCGAGCACGGCGACGGCCAGCGGCAGATCGAAGGCCGTCCCCCCCTTCGGCACGTCCGCCGGCGCGAAGTTGGCGACGAGGCGCTCCCGCGGCCAGTCGTAGCCCGACGCGCGGAGCGCCGCCCGCACCCGATGACGCGCCTCGCGCAGGCTCGCCGTGGGCAGCCCGGTGATGTCGAGGCCGGGCATCCCCTCGGTGTGCCCGACCTGGACCTCGACGAGGCACCCCTCGATCCCAATCAGCCCTACTCCGCGTGCCGTGGCGGTCATCGCTCCCTCCGGTCCGTCTCGCGGCCCTCGGTAGAGCAATCTCCTTGCCAGGCTTCCGGGCTTGTCTTTTCAGATAGTTAGACGCCGACCGACTGTCCCACTGTCCCGCCTTCTGATACACCGGGTGTCGCACGGGCTCGCAGGGCCGCCAAACACGCGGCCTCGCGCCCGAACCGCGGGACACCCCTGACACACCTCGCTCGGAGACGCGCGATGGCCAAGACCGACCTCCCCCTCAAGACCCTGACGACCTGGCTCGAGGAGCTGCTCGAGCCCACGCCGATCGAGGACTACGGCCCCAACGGGCTCCAGGTGGAGGCCTGCGACCGGGTCTCACGCGTCGTCACCGGGGTGACCGCCAACCTCGACCTCATCGAGGCCGCGCGTGACTTCGGCGCCGACCTGCTCGTCGTCCACCACGGCCTCTACTGGACCGGCGCGCCCTACACGGTGACCGGCGCCCTCGGCCGGCGCATCCGGACGCTCATCGACGCCCGCATGTCGCTCGTCGGCTACCACCTGCCCCTCGACGGCCACCCCGAGGTCGGCAACGCGGTCAACCTCGCCCGTACGCTCGGCCTCGTGGACCTCGAGCCCGCCTTCGAGCACCACCGCCTCGCCGTCGGCTGCATCGGCCACTTCCCCGAGCCCGTCGCCGCCGACGAGGTCGGCCGCCGCCTCGGGGCCCTCTCCGACCGGCTCCTCTACTTCCCGCACGGGCCGGACCCGATCCGATCCGTCGGCGTCGTCACCGGCGGCGCCCCGCGCGACGTCCGCGAGGCCATCGACCAGGGGCTCGACCTCTACATCACCGGGGAAGCCGGCGAATACTCCCAGGCCACGGCGCGCGAGGAGCGCATCAACTTCGCCGCGCTCGGGCACCACCGCTCCGAGCGCTTCGGCCCCGAGGCGCTCGCGGAGCGCATGGCGGAGGCCTTCCCGGAGCTCACCGTGCGCTTCATCGACGTCGACAACCCGGCCTGAGGCGCTCGCCCCGGCCCGCAGACGCCACACACGACCGCGCCGCGGGCCCGACGGGACCCGCGGCCGCGTCGCGCGCCGCGTCGCCTACTTGAACTTGATGGCGTCGATCAGGATGGCCGTGTCGAAGACCGAGTCGCCCTTGTCGGTGGCGAAGAGCCGCAGGGTGACCGGCCCGGTCCCGGCCAGCGCCTGGACGTTCTTCACGGTGTGCTGCCAGAGCGTGTTGTAGACGCCCTGCTGGTCGAAGTCGATGTCCGCCGGGTCCACGCCGACGTAGTAGCGACCGCACTCGCAGTTGTAGGTCCCGGTGCAGGCGCCGCCGCTCGCCGGCTCGTAGCAGCCGGTCTGCCCCATGCACGTCAGATCGCACGGCGCCGGGCTGGCGCACGACGCGCAGCTCCCGGCGCCGCTGTAGGGACAGAGGTCGTCGACCCGGACGTCCACGACGGTCAGCTGCCCGTCCGCCCCGACCAGCACCGCCTGGAAGGTGTCCTGATACTGCGAGCCGCAGAACTCGAGGAACTCCTCGCTGAAGAACTTCCAGTAGAACTCGATCTGGACCTTGTCCGCCGGGATGCAGAAGGTCTGCTCCATCGTGCCGGTCTCGACCGTGAAGCCGAGCCCCGTCGAGATGAGCCCCATGAACTTGCCGCTGACCGGCGAGGAGCTGCCGAGCTGCGTCATCACGCGCCCGTCGCCGACGATGGTCCAGCCGGTCGTGTTGCCGGTCTCGAAGTCGCCGTTGATGATCTCGGCGTTCGAGAGGTTGAGGTTGGTCGCGCCGACGAAGCGCCACCACGTCCCCGGGTTGTCCGGGTCCTCGTCCGCCGTGAAGCGCTCGCCGATCACGCCCTCGGCCCCGAAGTCGTCGAAGAGCTCGAGCACCTTGTCGCGCGCCCAGGCGCTCTCGACGTAGCCCGAGAAGCCCGTGATGGCCTTCGCCCCCGAGGCGTAGAGCGACGCCGCCAGCGTGCCGTTGTACATGGTGCGGCACGCGCCGAGGTTGACGAGGCTGCTCGGGTAGCCGCGCCCGCTGTGCGCGGAGAAGAACGACGGCGTGACCGCGTAGCCCTTGTTCGTGATGACGGCCCGGCCGAGCCGGAGGTCGATCTGCGTCTCATCGACGCACACGCCCTTGCCCGAGGCCCCGTCCCCCGAAGACGTGCCCTCGGTGACGAGGCAGCGGGTCCCCGTCGGGCAGCCCCCGGTCGGGGAGATGCTCGACACCGTGCAGGCCTGCTGGTTCTGGATGAGCTGCGCGCAGGTCACCGGGCTCCCGGTCCACAGGACCTCCTGCGCGCCGTGGTGGCGCCAGCGGTACAGGTCGCGCATGTCGGCCTCGGAGATGCCCCCGAAGAGGGCCTCGCCGTGGCTGCTGATCGAGGCCACGCCGTAGCTCCACAGGTTGCGGAAGCGGGCGATGGAGGCGTTGGCCCCCTGAAGCACCGTGCCGCTCTCGAGCTCGTAGGTCGGGCACTCGGTGGCGACGATGGCGTTGGCGACGTCGACGCCGTCGTCGGTCGCCGCGAACTCCGAAGAGAACGGCGCCAGCACGATGGCGCGCTTGGACCCGACGTCGATGCCGTTGGCCGTGGTGAGCGCGTTCGCGCCGAAGCCCGCGCCGGGCGGGTTGGATCCCGCCGCGCGCTTGCCCGCGCCGGTCCCCAGCACCGCCCCGAGGACGCCATCGTTGAACTGCACCCAGATGCTCTCGCCGTCGGCCTCGGCGCGCCCCGCCGCCTTGACGGAAGCGTTGGCGGTGAGCGTGGCGACGACCGCGTCCACGCTGCTCCCGCCGGCGAGGTCCTGGGAGGCCCCGTCGATCACGGCCTTGTGCGAGTTGCAGTCGCTCGTCAGCACGTGGGTGAGGCAGTCGATCCGGACGGTCGGCGAGATGGCGGTGTAGCTCGGCGAGCCGCTGATCTGGATGCTGGCGCGGAAGTACATCGGCTCGGCGCTCGCGCAGGTCAGCTTGCCGCGATAGGTGTAGACCGCGTCGGCCTCGATCTCGTCGCCCGAGCCGTTGAGCTCGCCGTCGTCCTTCATGCTGGCGACGTCCGAGACGAGGTTGCCGTTGGCGTCGACCCGCAGGAGCCGCAGCGTGTTGATGTCGGCGTTGCTGTAGAGCGAGGTCGGGATGGAGAAGACGACGTCGGTCTGCTGCCCGACCCACAGCACCGCGGGGCGCGCGTCGAGCCCGGCGTCGAAGCGGTAGGCGGGGTTGTACGTGACCACGATGGTGTCGGTCACGAAGCGCTCGCCGGCGCTCGCGGTGACCGTGATGGTGTTGTCCCCCGGCTTGAGCTGAATCGGACCCGACTGCCAGAACGAGCCGAGGGCGATGGCCCCGTTCTGGTCGGCGGACTGCCACACGATGGTGTCGGCGTCGCCGAAGAGGATACCGGCGAGGCGCACGACGGAGCCGACCGAGGCCGCGGTGCCGTGGCCGCTCGGGTCGATGATGCGGATGACGAGGTCCTCGCCCGGGAAGCCCTTCGGCGGCTCCGAGGTGTCCGACGCCGTCGTGTCGACCGGCGTCGCGGTGTCCTGCGCGACCGCGGTGTCCTCGGGGGGCGTGGTGTCGGCGACGTCGTCGTCGCCGGTGTCGCCGAGCGAGTCCTCGTCCACGTCGTCGACCCCATCGGGGGCGCTCGTGTCGTCAACGACCTGCGTGTCCTCGGCGAGCGCGGTGTCCTCGCCGCCGGTGGTCTCGCCGCCGCACGCCGCCACGGCCATCCACCCCGCGACGAGCAGGGCCGCGAGCGCCGCGCGTGCGGCTCCAGAGCTGGTGTCGATCACGGTGGGCTCTCCTGGGGGTCGCACGGGATGCACCGGGAGGCCGACTATATCGATTCGGCCATTCCGGGGTCAACGGCGCTCCGGGCGCGCCCGGCGCCCCTCAGCGGCGCTCGAACGTCGCCTCGTCGCCGGTGAGCGACCGCCCGTCGGGGGTCAGCGTCAGCGTCATCCGACGACGCTTCGGCGTCAGGCACTTCGACGGGCAGGTGCAGGTCATCACGCGCCCCTTCTTGACCGAGAGCGTCAGCCCGGACCCGCTCCGCTCGCCGGCCACCTCGAAGGCGTCGACGTGGGAGAAGCGGTCGGCGCCGCCGCAGAAGCGGTCGGCCCAGCTGTTCAGCGGAAGCGCCTGGTCGCTGCTGACCGTGAGCGTCCCCTCGACGCGCCGCCCATCCTCGCGAAGCAGCAGGTGCAGCACGAGGCGCTCGCCGCGCCGCTCGAAGGTCGGCGTCTCCCACTCGCCGGCGAAGCTGTCCCCCGCGGCGCCGAGCGCGCCGCCCGCCGCACCGACCGGCGGCGCGCCCTCGCGCACGAAGACCCCGGTGTCGTCGCTGAGCTGCATCCCGGACGGCGACAGCATGAGCGACAACCCACGCCGCCGCTGCTCCACCCGGCACCGCGACGGGCACGTGCACGCGAGGACCCGCGGGATGTCGCGGCGGAGCTCGACCTCGCCGCGCACGACGTCGCCGGCGACGCGCGCCGTCGTCACCATACGGAAGGTCCCGTTGCCCCCGCAGCTCGTGTCGACCCACGACGCAGGGGCGTCGTACCAGACCTCCTCGTACAGCTCGCCCTGGACGGTCCGGCCCTCCTGGAAGAGGTCGAGGGTCCGCTTGACGTGCCGATCGAGGACGACACGCGGCGCCTGGAACCACGTGCCGGACACGGCGCCACGCACGTGGGCCGTATCGAATTGTTCACGGCGCGGCGTATCGCCCGGTGGCGCCACCGAGCCCACCGGATCCGCCGCGGGGGGCGTCACCACCGCGGGATCCGTCACGGGGGGCGGCACCGCGACCGGGTCGCCCGAAGGCGCCACCACCGGCGCGTCGGGCGTCGTCGCGGGGGTGGGCATCGGCGCGTCCACGATCGCGGAGCGCAGGTCGTTGAGCTCCTTGACCAGCGCCGTGATGGTCTCGTCCGTGACGCTGCCGTCGCCGCGCCCGATCCCCTCGAGCGTGCCCTGACACTTCGGGCGCATGGCGCGCATGAACATGCCGAAGGCGTCGTCGCGCTCGGGGCTCGCGGCCACCGCGGCGTCGAGCCAGCCGCACGCCGCGCCCAGCTCGGCGACGTCCGTCGCCATCGCGCGACCGCCGCCGGTGACGAGCAGCAGCGCGAGCGCCGACGCGATCCAACGAGAGCTCATTCGGGACCTCCATCGAGGGCGTCCCCCGCGCCCGGCCGAGCAGCGGGGGGAGGCGTCGCCGCGCCCGGCACGGCGTCGAGGGGCCAGACGGGGATGGGCGGCCCCCACGGCGTCGCGACCCGCATCGCGTCGTCGATCCGCGAGAGCAGCTCCTGGTGGGCCGATCGCAGGAGGATCGCCGGCGGCTCTGCGGCGCTCGTCCAGAGGTAGAAGCGATCGTCGGGGCCGTAGCCGAGGATAGGTTCGGCGACCTCGCGCTCCTCGCCCGCGGAGAGCCGCACGACGAGCGCGGTCGCGGTGAAGCGCATGCCGTGGACGAAGCGCGCGACGCCCTCGCAGGCGACGTAGCACCAGCGCGCGCCGACCGTCAGCACGACGTCGTCGCCGCGCACCGCGATCCCGCGGTGGAACAGGTCCTCGACGCGCGGGTTCGGGAGCGGCTGCCCGTGAAGCGTGAAGCGCCCCTCCAGGGTGAGGCCGATGCCGCTGTTGCGGCGCAGCGCCTCGAGCACCTCCGGGGGGATCCGAGCTTCCACCTCGCGATTCACGGCGACTCCTTCTCGAGACGTTTGCGCTTCTGCGGGAAAACCCCTATACCGCAGCGCGTGACTGCGGTGTCGTTCCCTATCACGTTCCCCTCCGGATCGCTCGACCCAGACGCCCTCGATGTCGTGCTGCGGCTCCAGGGCTCCGGGTACACGACCTACTTCGTGGGTGGCTGTGTTCGCGACCTGATCCTCGGCCGCGAGCCCAAAGACTTCGACGTCGCCACCGACGCCCGGCCGGAGGAGCTCAAACGCGTCTTCGGCCGGCGCTGCCGGATCATCGGGCGGCGCTTCAAGCTCGGGCACGTCCACGCCGGCTCGAAGGTGATCGAGGTCGCGACCTTCCGCGGCCTCCCCGACGACCAGGAGGTCGCCCCGGACGACTCCGGCTTCGTCGTCCGGGCGAACACCTTCGGCCCGCCGGAGCAGGACGCCCTCAGCCGAGACTTCACGGTCAACGGGCTCTTCTACGACCCGTCGGCCGGCCTGCTCCTCGACTGGGTCGGCGGCCGCCGCGATCTCGAGCAGCGCGTGATGCGCTCGATTGGCGACGCCGATCAGCGGATGCGCGAGGATCCCGTGCGGCTCCTGCGCGCCATCAAGCTCGCGGCGCGGCTCGGCTTCGACATCGACCCCGACATCACCGCCATCGCGCGCGACATCGCGCCGCTGGTCGCGACGTGCCCGATGCCTCGCGTCAGCGAGGAGATCTTCCGCATCTGCGAGTCCGGCCACGCGCGCCGGGCCTTCGAGTGGATGGCGGAGCTCGGCGTCCTCGAGGCGCTCCTGCCCGAGATCGCGGAGCACTTCGAGGACGGCTCGCCGACCCGCGCCCGCCTCTACGACTGGCTCGACCAGCTCGACCGCCAGACGCGCGCCCACGGCACGCTCCCGCGGCCGTCGACCTTCACCCTGCTGGCGTGGCCGTTCATCCGCCTCGCCCTCGAGGCGCGCAACGAGCGCTGCCACGAGTGGGGGAAGTTCGCGCGCGCCGCGACGCACGACTTCGTGATGCGGCTCGGGGTGCCCGTCAAGCACCGCCAGATGCTGCAGTACACCTGCGACCTCCTGCGCCGGATGGAGGTCGGGCACCGCCGCCCGACCCGCGGGCAGCTGCGGTCGCGGGCGCTGCCGGTCGCGCTGACCGTCGCCCGGATGGAGTTCCTCCTCGGCGCCGACCCGCACGCCTACGAGGTGTGGGCCGCGGACGCCGAGGCCCAGGGCGTCTGGCCCGCCCCCTTCGAGCCCCGCGAGGAGGAGCTCGACGGAGCGCACGAAGAGGCCGTCCCCGAGGCCCCCACGCATCACCACGCCCACGCGCCGAAGAAGCGCCCGCGGCGGCGGCGGCGGCGCTCGGGACGCGGACACGACGACGGGCAGCGCGGGGGCGAGTCCGCGGACTGAGCCGCGGCGGATCCTTCCGCACGCGCAATCCGACGCAC
>SBGO01000459.1 GCA_006226565.1 Deltaproteobacteria bacterium
TCCTCTCCGCGTCGCCGAGCCGGGTCCACGCCAGGACGGCGTCCTCCCCGCTGGTGGCCGCGCCCGGCACGTGCTCGCGGGCCTCGCGCGCGTCGGCGTCGGCGCTCGACAGCATGCGCTCGATGGCCGCGAGCCCGGCGGCGGCGTCGCCGTCCTCGGGGCGCAGCGCGCGCAGCTCCTGGTAGAGGGCGCGAGCCTGGTCGATCCGTCGCGCCTCGAGCTCGATGGCCGCGAGGCGGCGCAACGACTGGACGCGCATGGACTCCGAGCCGACCTGGCTGAGGGCGACGAGGAGGTATTCGGGGGCGGTGGCAATCGCCGGCCGACCGAGCAGGGCGTGGGCCTGGGCTCCGATGCGCTCGTCGGGGCGGATCCGCCAGGCGCGGGCGAGGGCGTCCGCGGCGTCCTCGGCGGCGTCGCCCAGCTCGCCGAGCAGGCGCGCGGCGCGCAGGTAGATCTCGAGGGCCTCGTCCTGGTCCTCGAGGTCCTCCGCGAGCGCCGCGAGGGCGCGGCCGAGCGCGCGCGCGGTCGGCCGGATCGCGTCCGGCTCCTCGGCGTCGCGCAGGAGGCCCGCGATCCAGTCGTGGAGCGTCGTGACCTCACCGGCGGCGAGGCACGCTACCCCGAAGCGCGTCAGCACCTCGGCGTCGCTCGGGTTCCGCACGACCTCGCTTCGCAGTTCGTCCAGCGCCGCTGCCACGTCGCTCCTTCACATCGAGCCCCGGTATCCTCTATACCCCAGCGTTGCCAGGCGCGCCAATCGACCCACCTGGCGCGCGTCTCGTCGGGACGAACCGGCGGGAGCGCGCGTGACCGCGAGCCGGCGCGAGGCGCCGGAGGCCCCATGCACACAGTCCCTGCGGTGATCTACCCGACGGTCTACCTCGACGGCGCCTTCATGCCGGCGGAGCGCGCCACCATCAGCCCGTTCGATCGCGGCTTCCTGGTCGCCGACGGCATCTTCGAGACGGTCTACGCGACCCGCGGCGTCCCGATCCAGCTCCAGCGCCACCTCGACCGGCTCGCGCGGGCGGCCGTGTACCTGCGCCTGCGGGGCGTCCCCGACGCCGAGACGCTGGCCGGCGTGCTGCGCGGGCTGCTCGTCGAGAACGGCATCGCCGATCCGGAGAGCGGGCCCGAGGTGGCCCTCCGGCTCACGATCTCGCGCGGCGTCGAGATCGGCGGGCCGCCGACGGTGGTCGCCTTCGCGCGCCGGCTGACGGCCGGGCACCTCAGCAAGCGGACCGTGGGCGTCGACGGCTTCGTGCTCCCGTACAGCCGTGCGGCGAGCGGCCACGACCTGACCCACCACAAGACGCTCGCCTACCTGGCGAGCTCGCTCGGGCAGGTCGTGCTCGCCGAGACGACCTCCGACCCACGCGCCGAGGGGTTCTTCGTCGACGACGACGGCCACCTCCTCGAGGGCGCGAGCTCCAACCTCTTCCTGGTCGAGGGGGGGCGCGTCGTCACGCCGCCGATCAGCGCCGGCATCCTCCCGGGGACCTCGCGCGCCGAGGTGCTCGTGCTCGCCGCCGCCATCGGGCTCGAGACGGCCGAGGAGCCGATCACGCGCGCCCGCCTCGCGGCCGCGGACGAGGCCTTCATCACCTCGTCGACGCTGCGCGTGGCGCCGCTCGTCTCCCTCGACGGGGTGACCGTCGGCGGCGGCGTCCGCGGTCCGGTCGCCGAGCGCCTCCAGGTGGCCTTCCAGGCCGAGATCGACGACGAGGTCGCGCGCTGGTACGCCGGCTGAGCGCCGCGCGTCCCCGAAACGAAGAACGCGCGACCCGGATGGGCCGCGCGTTCGCGTTCGACGTCGAGCCTTCGGCCTACCAGCGCCCGATGCGGTCGCCGGACAGGCGCTCCTGACGCTCGAGGACCTCGACGACCTTGAAGGCGAGGGCGACCTTGTCGACCTTCGGCTCCTCCATCTGGCCGCCGGGGAGCATCTTGCCGGTCGGCTCCGACTCGTCGCGCGCCACGGACTCGCCGTCGTCGTCGAACTCGCGGGCGAAGATGTGGGCGACCTCGTGGGCGAACTGCTCGCGCGCCGTGCTGTCGTTGCCGAGCTTCGACGACAGGGCGAAGCCGGTCGAGGCGTCACGGGTGTGCGCGATCTCGTGGGCGAGGAGGGCGCCGCTCTCCTTCGGGTCCGAGCTGAGGTGCGAGGGGTCGACGAAGACGTCGCGGTCACCGACGGCGAACGCGCGCGCGTTCATGGCCTGGGCCGCGGCGGCGGCGACCGGCCCGGTGTGGACGCGGACGTTGCTCACGTCGCCGAGGATCGGCTCGAGGGCCTTGGCGATGCGCGGGTCGACGCGGCTCGGCAGATCGTCTCCGAGGAGCGTCTTGCCGAAGTCCTGGTAGCGCGCCAGGATCTGATCCTGGAGCCCGGGCTCCTCGATCCGATTCGCGAGGTGCTCGAAGAGGGCTTCCTGCTCTTCGGTGGTCTGGTCCTCGGCGAGCGCCTCGAATCCTCTGTCGAGAAGCTCTTTGTCGTCCTGGCCGGCCATCGATCTACCTCACACGGTGACTCGAGTACTGACAATCGCGCCCGCTTCGCAGCGATCCGAGCATACGCGCTGCCCGGATTGAACGCCACCGAAGCGATCCCCTGGAACCCGACCCATCATGTCGTCGTCGCTCTCGTCGCCGCCTCGCGGATAGAGGCTGGCGCAGACGACTCCCCAGAGACGCCTCATCATAGCCACGAAAACGGAGCCATTCAAGCTCCGGGGCGGCTCCTCGAAGGGGTCGCCCTACTGGAGCCGGAAGGTCGCGCCCTCCATGACGAGGCCGTCGGGGGTCAGCGCGAACGCGTGGGTGCTCGTCTTCCCCTCCTCGAAGCGGACCTCGGGGGTGGTCGGGTCGGGCCCGGGGGTCTGGACGTCCTCGCGGTAGCTGAGCGCGAGCGCGTCGCCCTTCACGGCGTAGCGCCCGCGGCGGAGCGTGCGGCCTCCGTCGGGCGTGGCGATCTCCCATTCGAAGAAGCCGGTCGGCTTGAGGAGCAGCTTCTGCACCGTCCCGTCGGAGCGCGCGGTGAGGCGCACCCCGATGAGATCGGACAGCGATCGGGCGTCGCCGCGCACGGCGACCGCGGCGGAGGCATCGCCGACGCCCTCGTCGCCCGCGCCCTCGTCGCCCGTGCCCTCGTCCGGCGGGGCGTCGCCGGGGGCCGGGAGGACCAGCACGACGACCTTCCGCGGGTCCATCGCGGTGCTCTCTATATAATCGATGGTACCGAGGGACACGGCCGCCTTCACCTCCGCGGCGGCGCGCGCGGCGACGGCGTCGCCCTCGCGTACGAGCAGGGTGGGGCGGGTGTAGCGCGTGTCCCACTCGGTCGGCGTCGCCTTGGCCGCGACGTGGACGCCGCGGAGCGCCGTCGCGATGCGCTGTGCGTCGAGCCGGCGGTCGACGCCGGGCGACCAGGTCACGTAGACCGGCGCGTAGCCGGTGACCTCGCGGAAGCGCGGGTCGTCGAGCATCGCGTCGAAGTCCGCGTCGGTCCGCGCCGACAGGAGACGGCTCCGGGCGGTGTCGTCGCCGATGGCGGACAGGATGGCGAGGTGCCGCAGCGCGTCCTCGGGGTGGCCGGTGAGGGCGTACGCGCAGGCGAGGTTGTAGTTCGAGAAGGCGTGCCCCGGCCACGCCTCGAGGGCTTGCTGGTAGTCGCGAATCGCCGCCTCGAGCTCGAGCCGCCGGTGCTTCTGGAGGCCCGACCGGTTGAAGCGGCGCGCGTCGTCCTCCTCGCGGGCCGTCGGGTTCGCGCGCACCTTCGCGACGAGCTCCTCGGGCAGCACGATGGACGACGGGAGCAGGGGGAGCGTCGTGTCCGCGTCCTCCGCGTCGGTCGGCGCGGCGTCCTCCGGCGTGGCGTCCGCCGTGGTCACGGTGTCGGCGACCTCGCTCGGCCCGGCGTCGATCTCCTCGGGGGCTGCGAGCTCGCCGACGAGCGGCGGGATGTCGGTCGGGGGAGCGTCGACGACGATGGTGCCGGAAGGCGGGGCGAGGCCCACGTCGCGCTCGGTGGACCAGGTGACGCCGGCGTCCGCGCCGCCCGAGCCCGCGCGCGGCGGCTCCGAGGCGGGCTTGCAGCCCACGACGCCGGCCAGCGCGACCAGGGCGAGGGAGATGAGGCGGAGACGGGGCGGCATGGTGATGGGGGCTCCTCCGGTTCGTCGTGCCAACGCTCGCGCGCAGGACTCTATTCGCCCCCGCCCGGGGCGTCCAATCCACTCCGCGCGAGGCCGGACGAGCGGGCTCGGGAAATGCGGGCTCGGGGGATCGCGTTGATGCCCAGCGACCCCCAGCGGCGACGCCGGCGACAGCCTGTACCGTGCCCCAGAGCGGCTCCCGCCGTTGACATGGCTGCCCCGGTCTTCTAGTGATGGAGTCCGACGATCGTAGCCCCAACTTCGACAGCGAGCGCGCCCGTGAACCGACCCACACGGCCCTTCAAGCGGGGCACCCTCCTCGCGACCTGCGTGGCGGCCCTCGGCTTGGTCCTCCTCGCCGCCCCGGCGGCGCTCGCGGACGAGGGCGAGGACTCCGCCGAGGAGTACTTCAAGCTCGGCAACGAGTACTTCAACGGCAAGCTCGTCGACCAGGCGGTCGAGGCCTACGAGAAGTGCGTCGCGCTGAAGCCCGACTACAAGGAAGCCTGGTACAACCTGGGCATCGCGTACTCGAAGCAGCGCAAGTACAAGAAGGAGATCGAGGCGTACCAGAAGGCCGTCGCCGTCGACCCGCGCTACGAGAAGGCGCTCTACAACCTCGCCATCGCCTACGAGGACTCCAACCTCCTCGAGGACGCGCTCAAGACCTACGAGCGCGTCGAGCAGGTGTCGCCCGAGGCCGTCGACGCCCTGGTGAACCAGGGCATCCTGCGCGCACGCCTCGGGCAGATCGACAAGGCCGTCGACGTCTACCAGAAGGCCATCGCCCTCGACCCGAAGCTGCCCGACGCCTGGTTCAACCTCGGCATCGCCTACGCCCGCCAGGCCGAGCGCGCCCCCGACGAGGCCGCCAAGAAGGCGCTCTTCGCCCAGGAGCGCGACGCCTACAAGAAGGCCGTCGAGATCGCGCCCTCGTACCACAAGGGCTGGTACAACCTGGCCATCGCCGAGAACAAGCTCGGCAACCTCGACGCCGAGATCGCCGCCTACGAGCAGGCCCTCGTGGTGCGCGCGAGCTACCCGCAGGCGCTCTTCAACCTCGCCTACGCCTACGAGGAGAAGGGCGAGAACGCCAAGGCCATCGACGTCTGGCAGCGCTACGTGGACGCGGCGGCGAAGCTCCCGACCGAGCAGGAGTACGTCACCATCGCGAAGCAGGAGCTTCAGCGGCTGCAGACGCCGAACTGAGGCGCCCGCCAGCGCGTTCTTCGACGGCCACCTCGCGGTGGCCGTCTTCGTTTTGGGGACTGGGGCTGCGGCGCGTCGTGATGGTCGCCGGGTCGCGTCGGAGCGTGCGGCGCGCGGCCGGGGCCTGCGTTGCGCGCCGTGCCGATACGACCTATTGTCGGTCGCTGCGCCTTGCGCGCGGCGCCCTCGGGAGACGAGAGAGGCTCGTAGCGTGAAGCCCTTGTTCTTGCTGACCGCGCTCGCGTGGCTGCTGGCGGCGCCGCCGGCCCTCGCCGAGTCGCGCTTCTTCCTGTTCGTCACGCGTGACGTGCCGTCGCAATCGCTCATCGACTCCGCGATTGGCTCGGCCCAGGCCGCCGGCCCGCCGGTCCCCGCCGAGACGTCGCGCGAGCGGCTGGGGCGCGCCTTCCCGCAGCTCTTCGAGGCGCCGTCGGGCGAGCGCGCGACCATCGCCGCGGAGCTCCAGGCCGGCACGGCCGCGCACTACGCCACCAACTTCGCCCAGGCGGAGGACCACCTCGCCCGCGCCTTCGAGATCGCCTACGCGCGACCGGAGCTTCTCGACCAGAGCGCGGACCTCGTCCAGAAGCTGTCCGACGCCGCGGCGCTCCGGTACCGGAACGCGACCGCGGCCACGAAGGACGTCCCGGAGGCGCGCCGCCGCTTCCGCGAGTTCGTCCGCCGCTTCCCCCACGCCGAGCCGACGCGGACCGAGCACCCGCCGCCGGTCTACGCCCTGTGGGAGGAGCTGAAGGCGGAGGTGCTCGCGAGCGCCGGTCCGCTGATGGTCCACGTCCAGCCCCTCGACCTCGAGCGCTCCGGCAGCTGCCGCCTCCTCGTCAACGGCGCCGAGATCGAGCGCATGCCGCTCGCCGGACCGATCCAGCTCCCGACCGGCCCCCAGAGCCTCCAGGTCGTCTGCGGCCTCCAGCGGAGCTGGCTCCAGCGTGTGGACGTGCGCCGCGAGCCGCTCACGGTGCGGGTGCCGATTCGCGCGATGCTCGCCGCCCGGGCCGAGTCGCGCAGCGGCGGGCTGGTCCTGACGCGCCCGGAGGAGGGGGACGCGTCGGCGCTGGTCGACGCGGTCTCGGAGGCCGGCGGCTTCGACGGGGCCATCGTGGTGCAGTCCGCCTCGGAGACGGTGCACATCGGCCGCTGGGAGCGTGGGGCGACGGCCCCGAGCATCGGCTACACCGGCAGCTTCGACGCCGACGGCATCAGCGGGGTCCACCTCTACGACGCCAACGGTGGCGCCGATCACACCGCCGCCTTCGTGGTCGGGGGCGTCGGCGCTGCGGCGCTGCTCGGCGGTATCGGCCTCAACCTCGGGTACCTCGCCGAGCGGGGCTCGAGCGCCCCTGATCAGGGAACCCTCGACTCGCTCCAGACGGCGTCGATCGTGATGTACGGGGCGGGCGCCGCGCTGCTCGTGACGGGCCTCGTCCTGTACCTCGTCGAAGACGGCTCACCCAGCAGCAGCGCGGGTGTGAGCGGTGGACCCGGGGGCGTTCGGGTCGCGTTCTGAGGCGCGCGCGGAGGGGTTCGAACATGCAGTTCGGCCCCACGCTTGCGGAGGCGCTCAGCTTCTGTATAAACACGCCGAGCCGCGTACGCGGTGGTTCGACTTGCGGCCGGCGTGGTCCGGTTGATAGGCTCGTCGGACTTCCATACCCATCCATTCATCCTTCGACTCGCCGAGTTCCTGACAAGGAGGTCTCCTACGAAAGGGCAGCGTGGTGGGGGGCCGCCCCCCAGCAAGCATCGAGTGAATCGCGAGATTCGCTTCCCGACCATCCGAGTGATCGGCCCCGAGGGCGAGCAGCTCGGCATCATGTCGCCGGATGAGGCGCGGCAGATCGCCGCCGACAGCGGGCTCGACCTCGTCGAGGTGGCCCCGGAGGCGCGGCCGCCAGTCTGCAAGATCATGGACTACGGCAAGTTCCGCTACGAGGTGTCGAAGCGGACCAAGCCGCAGAAGACCGCCAAGCTCAAGACGATCAAGCTTCGGCCGAAGACGGGCGATCACGACCTCGAGACGAAGCTCGTCCACGCCCGGAAGTTCCTCGCCGAGGGCGACCGGGTGAAGTTCGTCATGCGTCTGCGCGGTCGTGAGAACGCGTACATCGATCGGTGGTGCGAGGTCCTCATCAAGGACCTCGAGTCGCTCAACGACGTGGCGACCATGTCGGTGCGACCGCGTCCCGAGGGGCGCGCCATCATCGCTCAGTACGACCCGAAGTAGGTCTGCGTCTCCTCGGTCGGGGCGCGCGTCGTTCGCGCTCCGACCAGGGGGCGAGCCCTCACGGATCCGGCCGCACCGCGGCCTCCGGGCGCCCGGTGGGGTGCG
>SBGO01000145.1 GCA_006226565.1 Deltaproteobacteria bacterium
TCGTCGCCCACCGCGGGCGCCGTGCTGCGCTCTGGCGCGCGCGGCCGCGGTCGTCGGCCCGGACGGTTTCAGCGCGCGGCCCGGCGACGCGGTTCTCGTTGTTGCGCTGCGACAAGACGTGATATCGTTGATATCCCCAGGTTATCGAGCGTGCCTTGCCGTCCCCATGGCGGGCCGCCGGTCGCGTCCGCGAGGTTCCCATGACATCGCTGAGCTTCCTCGGTTCGGGGGCCGTCCTCGTGGCGGCCTCGCTGTCGGCGTGCCTCGGCGGGAGCGCCGGTCCGCCGACGGGACGGCTGGCGATCGACGTCGCCCCGCTGAGCCTGGCGGGGATCAGCGACGCGACCTACACCCTCACCGTCCACAACGGGCCGGGGGGCACCGGGGACGTCGTGTGGACCAAGACGGTGACGTCGCAGCAGTACGGCGACGGCGCGGGCTCCATCAGCTACGTCGGGAGCTGCGACGCCGCGACCGGCGTGAACACCGTCACGCTCGAGCTGCTCGAGCTCCGCGACGCCAGCGGGGTCGTGGCGACGTCGAGCTACATGAACCCGACGCCCGTCAGCCGTGAGGCGACCTGCGTCGAGGGCGGCGACGTGGCGGTGCAGTTCGACATCACCATGGCGCGGCGCGCCGAGCAGGGCTTCTTCGACGTCGCCGTGCAGTTCCAGGACATCTTCTGCTCGGCCAAGCTCGACTGCCAGCGCGACGACGGCAGCGATCTCGAGCTCCTGCACGACGCCACCGGCGCGCGCGCCATGACCGTCGTCCTCGGCTTCGCCTGCACCGGCTCCGTCACCGGCACGACGTTCCTCTACATGGACGACCTGGTCGTCGACTGCAGCGGGCTGGCGAGCGACGTGCGCGTCTCGCCCACCGGGCTCGGCAACGTCGCCCTCCCGGCGGGCGACAACCCCGGCGGCTACCTCTTCGGCGCGGCCGTGTACCGCGGCGTCGAGGGGTTCGCCAGCAAGGCCTACTGGAACGTCTCGCTCGGGCTCGACGCGTCGACCTTCGCGGGCAGCGGCGTGTGCGTGCTGAGGACCCGCGCCACCGCGTCGGCCGAGGCCTTCCCCCAGGAGGTCGAGGGCTTCCCGCTGCCCGCCGGCAGCGTCTACCCGGTCATCGAGTGGGCCGTGACGCTGTCCGACGACGCCGGCGTCGACGGGCGCCGCGTCTGCACGCAGCACGAGGTCGACGGCGCCGACGGCGGGGTCGCGACCAGCTACCTCGGCTACCTCCCGCTCCAGAACGGCTTCACGTGGAGCCCCGGGCCCATCTACCTGCAGCACCGCTTCCAGCCGATCCACCCGCCGGATCCGAACGGGCAGGTGCTGTCCGCGGGCGCGCCGATCTGCAACCCGAGCTGCGCGCACGGGGCGTGCGTCGCCGACGGGGCGGGGACGGTGTGCGACTGCACCGGCACCGGCTACGCGGGCGCGGCCTGCGACGTCCCGGTGTGCAGCGACGCCTGCGTCAGCGGGACGTGCGTGGCGCCCGACACCTGCGCCTGCACGGCCGGCTTCTGGGGCCCGACCTGCGCCGCCGCGTGCACCGTCTGCGGCGCCGGGGAGTACGAGCAGTCGACCTGCACCGACGTCGCGGACCGCGTGTGCGCCGCCTGCGACGCCATCGCGAATTGCGAGGCGGGGAGCCTGGCATGCACCGGCCCCGACGACGAGGCGTGCTCGAACTGCGTGGACGGCTACTTCGGGCCGAGCTGCGCGCCGTGCGCGGCGGCCTGCGTGGCGGGGGAGTTCGAGGAGACCGCCTGCACCGACACGACCGACCGGGTGTGCACGTCCTGCACCGACGTCGCCAACTGCGCGGTGACCGAGACCTGCACGAGCAGCGCGGACTCGCTGTGCGCGACCTGCGTGAGCGGCTACGCCCAGCTCTCGGCGGGCGCGGCGTGTACCGACGTCGACGAGTGCACGGACGGGACGGACAACTGTGACGCGAACGCCGCGTGCACCAACACGGTCGGCGGCTTCACCTGCGCCTGCGACCCCGGCTACTCCGGGGACGGGGTGACATGCACGGCGTGTCCGGCCGGGCAGGTGCAGCCCGACAGCGGCCAGTCGAGCTGCATCCCGTGCGGCGCGGGGACCTACGACGACGGCGACGAGGTGTGCGGGACCTGCGCCGCGACGTGCACGGCGACCCAGTACGAGGCGGTGGCCTGCACGAGCACGACGAACCGCTTGTGCGTCACGTGCACCGACGTCGCCAACTGCGCGGTGGCGGAGACGTGCACGACGAGCGCCGACTCGGTCTGCGCGACCTGCGTGAGCGGCTACACCCAGCTCTCGGCGGGCGCGGCGTGCACCGACATCGACGAGTGCGCGGGCGGCACCGACAACTGCGACGTGAACGCGACCTGCGCCAACACGGCCGGCGGCTTCACCTGCACCTGCAACACCGGCTACTACGGTGCGGACGGGACGAGCTGTCAGCCCTGCGCGCAGGGGGAGTGCCTCGGCGCCGTGACCTGCGATCCGTACGACGGCAGCGCCCGCGTCTGCACCGCCTGCGACAACGGCTACACCGGAACGGGCTGCGAGGTGCCTCCGGAGACCTGCAGCGACCTCGTCGGCACGGGCCTCCCCGACGGGGTCTACACGATCGACCCGGACGGCGCCGGCGGGGCCGCGGCCTTCGACGTGTACTGCGACGCCGACCGCGGCTGGACCCTCATCGAGTCCTTCTCGTACGCCAACCGCGCCACCACGCGCGCCGCCGACTTCGCCGAGGACCTGCCGCTGAACGAGGGCACGCCGGCCAACGACGCGCTGCACCGCCTGTCCAAGGCCCGCATCGTGGCGATCGAGGCCAAGTCGACCGAGTGGATGGCGACCTGCAACCTCGACACCTCCGAGCGCCGCGACTTCGTGCGCGTCACCCGCGACGAGCTGAACCCGACGACCTACGTCGGCACCCCGGGGTGCCCGACCGCCGAGGCCGCCGACATCCGCGGCTACGCCTGCACCGACTGCCTCGTCCCGGTGTGGCAGAACGCCGCCAACTATCACCTGCACATCGACTCGAGCGGCGCCCACTGCGGCGGCGAGCCGTGGGTGACGGGCTCGGTCGCGTCCGAGGACAACTTCGGCTACTACGCCGTCACGGCGAACCCGGCGTTCTCCTGCAGCGCCAGTGACGCCGCCACGACCAACTTCTGGATGCGCAACCGCCCCTGCGCGCTCGGCAGCGTCGAGTGCAGCGGCGGCGTCGCGATGGCCTGCAACCCCTCCGGCACCGCCCTCGAGGCGGTCGAGGACTGCGGCGCGACCGGCAAGGCGTGCGTCGCCGGCGCTTGCGTCGCCGCGGCGCAGACCTGCGGCGAGCTCGTCGGCCAGGGGCTCTCCGACGGCGTCTACAAGGTCGACCCGGACGGCGCCGGGGTCGGCCTCGCGGCGTTCGACGCCTACTGCGATCTCACCCGCGGCTGGACGCTCTACGAGTCCTTCTCGTACGCCAACAAGGCCCAGGTGGCCGCGAAGAGCCTCACCCAGAACGTGCCGCTGAACGAGACGAGCCCCTCCAACCTCGCGCTGCACCGCCTGTCGCTGGCCAAGATCCAGGCGCTCGAGGCGGCGTCGACCGAGTGGATGGCGACCTGCAACCTCGACACCAGCGAGGCGAGCGACTTCATCCGCGCGAGCCTCGCCAGCCTCAGCCCGTCCACCTACCTCGGGGCGAACATCTGCAAGACCGTCACCGCCGCGAACATCCGCGGCACCGGCGGCTGCAGCGGCTGCACCGTCCCCTTCTGGCAGACCGTGGACGTCTACCACCTCCACACGGACTCCAGCTTCACGACCTGCGGGTCGCGCACCTGGAACACCGGCGCCGTCGCGTCCGAGGACGACTTCGGCTTCTACAGCACCGTGAACTCGGCCTTCCCGTGCACCGCGAGCGCCGCGAGCACGACCCAGTGGTGGGTGCGCGACCAGTCCTGCACGCCGAACGCCGGGGGCTGTAGCGGCACCGTGGCGACGCGCTGCAACAGCCTCGGGACGCTCGTCGAGCCGGTCGAGGACTGCGCGCTCAGCGGGCGGACCTGCGTCGACGGCGCCTGCGAGGTCGCGGGGAGCAACGCGCTCCCGGCGGCGTCCTGCAACGAGCTCCGCAGCTACGGCCTCACGACCGACGGCTGGTATTGGGTCGACCCCACGGGCGCCGCGCCCGTCTGGGTCTACTGCGACATGACCACCGACGGCGGCGGCTGGACGCGGGTCGCCACGGAGGACTTCGAGTCCGGCTCGACGGCGGGCTGGAGCTACAACTCGGCGTCGCTCAGCGTGACCACCTGCGGGAGCTACGGGAAGATCCTGGGCGGCTACAACGTCCTCGCGGGCAACTACGTGCTCAAGACGTACAGCTGGGCCGCGCCGATCCCGCACACCACGGCGCGCCTCACCATCGACTACATCAAGATCGACTCGTGGGACACCGAGCCCGCCTACGTCAACTTCACCGAGCCGCCCGCCGACCCGGCGACCGGGACCTATTGGACCCAGCTGCTCATCGGGGGCACGGAGGTCTGCGGCTCGACCAACGCGGGCTGGACCGAGCAGCGCATCCCGGTGACGCTGACGATCGCCCACACGACGACGTCGGCCAACGTGCGCGCCTCGTCGGGGGTGAACCAGGCGGCCAACGACGAGTCCTGGGGCATCGACAACGTCGTCATCTGGATTCGCTGACCGCGCGTCGGGCGCCCCGGGCAGGCCTTGGGCGCCCGGGGGCTCAGGCGTGGTCGGCGAGCCACGCCGCCGCCCGCTCTTCCGCGTAGTAGCGGGGGCGGGCGGCCGGGCCGCGGGCGACGAAGCCGACGTGGCCGCCGTTGGCGTGGGCCTCGAGCTGGACCAGGGCGGGGAGGGTCTCCGGCGCGGGGACGACGTCGGGGTGCATGAAGGGGTCGTCGACGGCGTGGATGATGAGGGTCGGGCGGCCGATGCGGGGCAGGAAGGCCGAGCAGGAGCAGCGCTCCCAGTAGTCCTCGGCGCTCTCGAAGCCGCCGAGGGGGGCCGTGACGAGGCCGTCGAAGTCGCGGAAGTCGCGCGCGCGGAGGGCGGCGCGGAGGTCGATGTGGGCGGCGAGGAGCTTGCGTTTGCGGAGGAGGTGACGCTTCAGGGCCGTGAGCAGGTAGAGGCCGTAGCCGCGGGTCACCCCGGTCGCGAGCCGCTCGGCGCAGGCGGCGAGGGAGAAGGGCGGGGAGACCGCGACGACGGCGTCGAGGGGGGCCGCCTCGCCGGTCTCGCCGAGGAGCTTGAGCAGGACGTTCGCGCCGAGGGAGAAGCCGACCCCGACGAGGGGGGCGCCGTCGGCGTCGGCGCGGAGGCGCCCGGCGATGAGCCGCGCGTCGTCGGTGTCGCCCGAGTGGTACATGCGCGCGAGGCGGTTGGGGACGCCGCTGGCGCCGCGCAGGTTGAGGACGGTCACCGCCCAGCCGGCGGTCAGAAGCGCGTGCGCCATGCCGCGGACGTAGGGCGCGTCGGAGCTTCCGCCGAGGCCGTGCACGACGAGCGCCCGACGCCCCCGGTCCGGGCCGGCGTGGTCGAGGTCGACGAAGTCCCCGTCGGGGAGGTCGACGCGCTCGCGGCGCCAGGCAATCGCGGGCGCGCGGCGGAAGAGGGCCGGGAAGATCGTCTGGGCGTGCGCCGAGCGGAGGGCGGGGTGCGGCTGGAAACTCACCGCCGCAAGCTAGCAGATCTCGCGTTGCCTGCGCACGCACCCGGGTCGGGCCGCGGGGCGGATCTCGCAAGTGCGCAGCGGATTGTCTCCGACGGCCCCACGTCCTACGATGGGGCACTGTTTTGCAAATGCGAAGGCGCCGCGCCGGGGTCCGCTCCCGGCGCACGCCGGTGAGGTACACGATGACTCTAGGATGGGCCGCGCGTTGCGCGTCGACGCTGGTTGCTCTCGGAGGGCTCGTCGCGGGCTGCGTCGCGGCCGAGGGGCCGGAGGCCGGTGGGCGCGTCGCGATCTCGGTCGCTCCCCTGTCGCTGACCGGGCTGACCGACGCCACCTACACGATCACCGTGACGAACAGCGCCGCCGAGACGGTCTGGTCGCGCACCGTCACGTCCTCGAGCTACGGCGACGGGGCCGGCTCGATCAGCTACGTCGGCCCCTGCGACGCCGACGCGAGCCCGAACACGATCGCGCTCGTGCTCGACAGCCTCTCGACCGCGGGCGGCGACCTCACGCCCGGCGTCGACTACATGAACCCCGCGCCGGCCGGGGACGCCGTGACCCTCGTCCGGCCCTGCGTCGCCGACGCGGACACGGCCGTGACCTTCGATCTGACCGTGGTCCGGGCGGCCCAGCAGGGCTTCTTCGACATCGGCGTCACCTTCGACGACATCTTCTGCTCGGCCAAGCTCGACTGCGTGAAGGCCGGCGCCGGCGGGGACGAGCCGCTGACGCTCCTGAGCAACCCGCAGACCGGCGTGCGCGAGCAGACGATCGTCCTCGGCTTCGCCTGCACCGCCGGTGAGAGCCAGGACACCTGGCTCTACATGAACGACATCGTCGTCACGTGCGGCGCGACGAGCTTCACCGTCGACCCCGGCGCCGGCCCCGGGCAGCTCGACCCGAGCTACGTCGACCCCGCCGCGGACCTCCTGTTCCAGGCCGCGGTCTACCGCGGCACCGAGCAGCTCGGCGCGTACAGCAAGGGCTACTGGAACGTCGCGCTGGGGCTCAGCACCGACGCCTTCGGGCCGCTCGACCCCTGCACCCTCACGGCCACCGCGACCGCGTCGAACGGCCCGCTCACCGGGCTGTCGACCCCCGACGGCACGCGCTACCCCTACGTCTCGTGGACGGTGCCGCTCACCGACGCGGCCGACGCCCTGGTCTGCACCCGCCACGCCCTCGACGGCGGCACCGAGGTCGTCACGACCTACTCGCCGACGACCGGCGTCAGCTTCGCGGCCGAGTGGCAGGTCGGGGCCAGCGCGCCCGTGATACCGGCCGGGCCGAGCGTGCCGGGCTGGTACGAGATGCCGCTGACCGGCGGCGGCGTGCTCTACGACGGGGTCGCGCCGAACACGGTCTGGGCGAGCGAGGCCGACGTCCAGCGCGGCTACGAGGCGGTGGTGCTGGCGCGCGACTTCACGGGCGACTTCGAGCTCATCGCGAGCTGGGGGCACGACTACCCGGGCTTCGGTATCGTGCACGGGCCCGCCGTGAGCTACCTCGACGTGACCGGCTGGAGCGGTGACCCGAACGGGCCGTACTGGGGCGCGCTGTCGACCACCGGCTTCCCGAGCGGCTACGCCGGGACGTACCTGGGGCAGTACCTCTACGGCGAGAAGGGGACCAACACGGCCGTCTGGTGGCATCGCTGGGTCCGGACCGGCGACACCGTGTCGATCAGCTACAGCAGCACGAGCGCGGCGGGGCCGTGGACCGAGGTCGGGGGCAGCCCGTTCACGGTGCCGGCCACCGACGTGGTCGTCGTGGGGATCGGCGAGGCTTCGAACGGCGAGAGCGCGCCGCTGCGCATCGTGTACTACGCCGAGGACGGCGTCGCCGCGGCGACCTCCCAGGCCTTCTTCGACCCGACCGGGGCGAGCCAGAGCTTCGTCGTTCCGGCCGGGGTCAACAGCGTGCACGCGCGGATGTGGGGCGCGGCCGGCGGCGCGTCGACCGGCGGCGCCGACGGCGGCTGGGGC
>SBGO01000675.1 GCA_006226565.1 Deltaproteobacteria bacterium
GCGCCCGCGCCGACCTGCGCGCCGCCCTGCGAGCCAGCTTCGCGGGCCGCGGGGTGCTCCGCGATGTCGGCTGAGCGGCCCCGCGTCGGGACCCTCGCGGTCGAGGTCACGACGCACTGCCCGCGCCGCTGCGTCTACTGCTACAACGCCTGGAAGGCCGACGACGGTTATGACCGGCGCGAGCTCCCGCTCGACACGCTGGCCGATCTCGTCGACACCGCCCTCACCGAAGCCGGCCTCCGCGCCGTGCAGGTCACCGGCGGCGAGCCCCTCGCCCGGCGGGGTATCTGGGATTTCCTCGCCGACCTCCGCCGCCGCGGCCGCCGGGTCGCCCTCGTGACCGACGGCGTCCTCGTCGACGACGACGCCGCGACCCGCCTCGCCGCCCTCGGCGTCGGCCCGGTCCAGCCGACCCTGCTGGCCGCCGACCGCGCCCTCCATGACCGCCTCAAGGGAGCGCCAGGCAGCTTCGACCAGACCGTCGCCGCCATCGGGCGCCTGCGCCGCGCGCGCGTGCCGATCTCGGTCGCCTTCATCCTGATGCGCGACAACGCCGACCACTTCCGCGAGGTCGTCGAGCTGTGCTTCGCCCTCGGCGCGAACACCGTCGCCCTGAGCCGCTTCTGCGCCGCCGGCGCGGGGACGGCCGACCCGGACGCGCTCACCCCGACGGCCGCCCAGGTCCGAGCCGCCCTCGCCGTGGCCGACGAGGCCAACGCGCAGCTCGGCATGCACGTCGAGGTCGCCGTCTCCCTGCCGCTGTGCGTCGCCGACCCCGCGGACTATCCGCACCTCCGCTTCGGCCGCTGCGCGATGACCTCGGACCGCCCCGGCTACACCATCGACCCCGCGGGGCGCGTCCGCGCCTGCAGCACCTCGGCGACCCTCCTCGGCGACCTCCGCCACGAGCCCTTCGCCGCCATCGTCGCCCGCGCCCGCCGCGAGGCCCTCGCCGAGGCCGCCCAACCTCCGGCTGCCTGCGTCGGCTGCCCCGACTGGGACGCCTGCGGCGGCGGCTGCCGCGTCAGCGCCCTCGGAACCTATGGCGACCTCACGCGCCCCGACCCGCTCGCCGTCCTTCGCTAGTCAGAGGCGCACGCGCGGACCGAGCGTGATGACGAAGCCGTCGATGGTGATCGGGAGGTCGTCGGTCCAGGTCGAGCTCATGCCGTAGCCGGCGTCGAGGGTGAGGGCCCAGCGCCCGTCGAGGTGGTAGGCGATGCCGCCGCCGGCCCGCAAGCTCCAGCCGAAGCGCGCCTCGGCGAAGGCCGGGCTCAGCGCCGCCTCGGCGTCGGTGCCCTCCCACCAGGTGAGCCCGAGGGCGAGGAGGAGCTCCACCTCGACGTCCTCGGCGAGCGGGAAGCGCAGCCGCCCCCGCAGCATCGGGCTCAGGATGAGGTGGTGGTCCTCGCCACGCTCGGAGCGCACCCAGCCCGCGAGCAGCTCGCCCCCGACCGACAGGACGCGGGTGACGTCGTGGTCGTAGGCCGGCAGGACCGCGAACGCCAGCTCGCCGTGGGTGAGCTCGCCGTCGACGTTGAAGAGGCCGAACAGGCCGAGCTGCCCCCCGACGCCGACCCAGTCGTCACCGACCTCGGCGCGCGCCTCGCCCGCCGAGGCGAGCCCCAGCAGCGCGGCCGCGAGCGCGACCGCCCGCGCCCACCAGCGCCTCGTCCCCTCGCCCATCGCGACTCGCGCCGACGCTCCGCGCCGCATGCGACCTCCGACCGGCCAGAGACCCGCGTGCTCTGACCGTGCGGTCACAGCCTACCAAACGCGCCGGCTCATCCCAACGGGGGCGCGCGCGGTCGGGGTGGCGGTCAGGGCTCGTAGGTGATGGAGAAGCCGACGAAGCCGTAGCCGGGGTAGTTGCGGAGCTGGCCGTAGGGGTTGAGCCCCCGGAACGCGTGGATGAAGAAGCCCACCGCCTGGTCGTCGGCCGGGTCGGGGTGGAAGCGCCAGCCGACGTAGGCGTTGAGCGACAGCATCATCGTCTCGCGCACCTCGATCGTGTCCCAGCCCCCGCCGTCGGCGGCCTTGAAGCGCGGGACCCCGTAGCGCACGCGGTTGCGGAGCTCGACGCTGAAGATGTTGCGCGCCGTCGGGCTCGCCAGGAAGCCCGTCGTGCGCTGGAACTGGTAGGCCAGGAAGTACTCGAAGCGGCGGTCGCTGTGGGCGATGTCGAAGTCGCCGCTGGTGTCGTCCTCCGAGATGCCGAACCAGCCGTAGTCGCGGTCGCTGAGACGGAACATGACGCCCGCGCGGGCGGTGTGGATGTTACCCGAGCGCCCGTCGGGGTCGTTCACCGTCACCTGCAGTTCCGTGTACTCGTAGCTGACGTTGAGGCGCGTGATGGGGAGCTGCGTGTCCTTCCGGTAGATGACCACCTCGTCGCCGAGGTGCGTGCACTCGTGGAAGCCCGGCAGCCACGTGAACGAGATGTTGTCGAGCCAGCCGCCCTTCGGGAAGCGGTGGATGAGGCTCAGGCGCGGCAGCCCGAAGCGGTAGTCGGCGTCGATGACCGGCGCGGTCGTGGGCTCGAACATGTCCTCGAGCACGTGCACGCTGAGCGGGAGCGACATCGTGAAGCTCCACGCCGAGCGCCCGTCGGGGCGCAGGTCACCGAAATGCGTCGTGTAGAGCGGGAGCTCGACGCCGAAGTGGATCTCCATCTCGGGCCGCGTCGCGGCGGTCGCGTCCTCGTTCAGGTTGTACTCGTCGTAGGACTTGTTGTAGCCGATCTCGATCTTCGAGATGGTGCTGTGGAGCTCCGACAGGAAGGGGCGGCCGAAGTGTCCGTGGACGAAGGCGCCTTCGGGAGCGGGCTCGGGTGCCACCGGCGCCCCCTCCTCCGCGGCGGCGGGCAGCGCTCCGAGGGCGACGAGGGCGACGGCGACGGTGAGAAGGCGGAGCGACGGCAAGGGAAGAAGCATGGTGGGGGTCTCGCTTGGAAGCGGTGGCCGCGCGAGCATCGATGGAACGATGTTCCACGTCGAGCACGAATCCACCGTTCGAGACATTTTGCCACGGTCCCACCGCGGCGAGGGTTCGACAACCTCGGCGCGCATGCCTATCGTCGGGCCCGCTGCAGGAGAGGACGCGATGAAGCTCGACAGGGTGCTCAGGGGGATGGGGGTCGCGCTCGCCGCGGCGCTGCTGACGGCATGCTTCGCGACGGCCGGCGCGACCGAGCTGAGCGAGGCCGCGCGCGAGGTGCGCACCGGCGAGGCGGAGCCGGGCCCGGAGTACGTCGAGCTCGAGCGCGTGACGGGGCGGCACGGCGCCGGCTGCGGCCGCATGGGCAAGGGCGGGATCTACGAGAGCGCCCGCAACGCGCTGCGAAACGCGGCCGCCGCGCTCGGCGCCGACTACGTCCAGATCGACGTCGACACGCCTCCGCACTACACGCCGAGCTGCTTCGTGAACGTCTACGAGCTCAGCGGGATCGCGTTCCGCCGGTCCGGCGACGCCCCTCCGACGCCGCCGACGACGCCGCCCGATATCTCGAAGATGGGCGTGGAGCGGGCGCCCTGCTACCCGAACCACACCTGCAACGAAGGGCTCACCTGCGCCTCCGACCTGTGCGTGCGCCTCGAGCCCGCGACGCCGGCGCCGGACGTGCCGTAGCCGAACGCGCGACGCGGCGACGCACCTCGCGCACCAGGTGAGGTGTGGAGGTTCAGGATCCCGCTCGGCGCGGGTTCCGGGGGCGCCGCGGTGCGCGCACCGGAGGGCGACGGCGCGAGGAGAGGCCGGACTGGCGAGCGTCGTGCCGGCGCGACGTGGCGTTCCGATGCGCGATGGAGGCGGCGCTGGCCGGCTTTGATCGGTCGGTCGAGGCCTCGTCTTGGCGAATACCGAACGCGATCCATATCAATTTCGCGTTGACACGGGCGGGGCCGGCCGTTTAACTCGGCTCCGATGAAATTGATAACCGTTATCAAGAAGCGCGGGGCGACGCTCGGGGGCCTGGTCCTCCCGCTCCTCCTCGCCACGAACGCGCTCGCGACGCCCAAGCCGCTCCCGTTCTCGTACTTCGCGGACGTGAAGCAGGCCGGCGACTTCGAGATCGAGACCCTCACCGACATGAGCCCGGTGCGGGTCGCGCGCGAGACCGACAACGGCACCGACGCCGTCACCGGCATGCGCTTCGACCTCCAGACCGAGCTCGAGTACGGCCTCGGCCACGGCCTCGAGCTCGCCTGGTACTTCAGCTTCTACCAGGGCGCGGGCGCAGGCCTGGGCGCCCTCTCGTTCCAGGGCGTGAAGCAGCGTATCCGCTGGGCCCTGGCCGAGCCCGGCGAGTGGCCGGTCGACGTCGGCCTCTACCTCGAGATCGCCGAGAAGCCCGACGAGTTCGAGATCGAGCAGAAGCTCCTCCTGTCCAAGCGCGTCGGCGCCTGGCGCTTCCTGACGAACCTCTGGTTCGAGCAGGAGTACTACTTCCAGGAGGGCGCCTGGAAGCTCATCTACCACCCGACCGCCGGCGTCAGCTACGACCTCTCCCCGAACGTCACCGTCGGCCTCGAGTACTGGGCCCAGGGGCGCTTCGACTCCAGCGCCGGCGGCAGCGAGGACGACGTCGGCACGACGACCGTCCACTACCTCGGGCCGACGCTCATGCTGTCGAGCGCCAACCCCTGGCTCTCCCTCGGCGTCTACGTGCGCCTCGACAACCTCGGCGACAGCGCCACCGTCGGCGACGCCTTCGGTCCGCTGTGGGTCCGAGCCATCGTGTCCTTCGACCCTTGATCCCCGCTTCACTCCAGCCCGCGAGGACCCTCATGCGCCAGCGCTCTCTCATCGCGCTCGTCCCCTTCATCGTGACCGCCTGCGGCGACGACGCCGCTCGCACCCAACTCCCTGGCAACGCGTCCGCGGCGGTCACTACCTACGCTCAGCTCGTCCGCGCCAGCTACGAGGACACGGTCGCCGCCGCGATCGACCTCCAGACGGCGACCAACGCCTTCCTCGTCAACCCGTCCGAGGCCAGCCTCGCCAACGCCCGCGAGGCCTGGCTCGACGCCCGCGAGCCCTACCTCCAGACCGAGGTCTTCCGCTTCTACGACGGCCCCATCGACGCCGCGCCGGACAACCGCGAGGGCCGCATCAACGCCTGGCCGATGGACGAGAACTACGTCGACTACGTCCAGAGCGACGCCTCCGCCGGCATCATCAACGGCGACGCCGCCATCGACACCGACGCCCTCGTCTCCCTCAACGCCGTGGGCGGCGACACCAACGTGTCCACCGGCTTCCACGCCATCGAGTTCCTCCTCTGGGGCCAGGACCACCGCGTCGACGGCCCCGGCGACCGGCCCTACACCGACTTCATCGCCGGCGGCACCGCCTCCAACCAGGCCCGCCGCAGCCAGTACCTCCAGGTCGTCACCGCCCTCCTCGTCGCCGACCTCTCCGCCGTCCACGACGCCTGGTCCCCCGACGCCGCGAACTACCGCGCCGACTTCGTCGCCGCCGACCCGGCCGACGGCCTCCGCCGCGTGCTGACCGGGATGATCACCCTGAGCGGCTTCGAGACCGGCGGCGAGCGCCTCCAGGCGGCCCTCGACTCGGGCTCTCAGGAGGACGAGCACAGCTGCTTCTCCGACAACACCCACCGCGACATGATCCAGGACATCCAGGGCGTGAAGAACGTGTGGGTCGGCCGCTACACGCGCCTCGACGGCAGCGTCGTCTCCGGCACCGGCGTCCGCGAGGTCGTGGCGGCCGTCGACGCCGACCTCGCCGCCGCCATCGACGCCAAGATCGACGCCAGCCTCGCCCTGGCCCAGGCCCTCGTGCCGCCCTTCGACCAGGAGATCGCGCTCTCCAACGCCGCCGGTCGCCAGCGCGTCCAGGCCCTCATCGTCTCGCTCCACGAGCAGGCCGACCTCCTCGAGGACGCCTTCCGCGCCCTCGGCCTCGAGCTCACGGTCACCGAGTAGCCCCGATGCCACGCTCCCGCCCGCTCATCGCGCTCACCCTGCTCGCGCCGCTGACCTTCGCCGCCTGCGACACGGCGGAGGACGGCCTGGCGCCGGTCACCGCCGCCGAGCGCCTGCCGGGCGGGAGCGGCACCAACACGCTGCTCCTCGGCCCGAACGCCTTCACCCCGCCGCTCGAGACCCTGAGCCTCGACGAGGAGCTGGCCTTCTACTCGGGCAACGCCTTCTTCAGCCAGGCGTGGGTGCAGGCGCCGGCCTCGACCGACGCCCGCGACGGCCTCGGCCCGATGTTCAACGCCCGCTCCTGCGGCGCCTGTCACGCCCTCGACGGCCGCGGGCGCCCGCCGCTCGCCGACGGCGAGGAGATCCTCGGGCTCCTCTTCCGCCTCTCGGTTCCCGGCGCGGCCGAGGACGAGGCCCCCCACCCCGACCCCGTCTACGGCGGGCAGCTCCAGCCCTTCGGCCTCGGCGGCGTCCCGGCCGAGGCCACCCCGCGCATCACCCGCGAGCTCGTCGAGGGCCACTACGACGACGGCACGCCCTACACCCTCGAGCGCCCGCGCTACGCCTTCGACGCCCCCGCCTACGGCGCCCTCCCCGACGACCTCGAGGTGTCGCCCCGCGTCGCCCCGCAGGTCATCGGACTCGGCCTCCTCGAGGCCATCCCCGCCGCCGCCCTCCTCGCCCGCGAGGACCCCGACGACGCCGACGGCGACGGCATCTCCGGCCGCGCGCAGGTCGTGCTCGACCCGCGCACCGGCGCCCCCGCCCTCGGCCGCTTCGGCTGGAAGGGCGACGCCCCGACCCTCGAAGCCCAGACCGCCGGCGCCTTCCACGGCGACATGGGGCTCACCTCGAGCCTCCACCCGGAGCCCGAGTGCACCGAGCACCAGAGCGTCTGCGACGCGGTCGCCAGCGGCGGCGACCCCGAGGTCAGCGACCTCATCCTGAGCCGCATCACCGACTACCTGCGCTTCCTCGCCGTCCCCGTCCGCACCCGCTGGGACGACGCCGAGGTGCGCCGCGGCAAGCGCCTCTTCACCACCGTCGGCTGCGCGTCCTGCCACGTCCCCGAGTCGCGCACCGGCGACGACGCTGCCAGCCCCGCGCTCGCCGGCCAGCGCATCTTCCCGTACACCGACCTGCTCCTCCACGACATGGGCCCCGACCTCGCCGACGGCCGCCCCGTCTTCCGCGCCTCGGGGCAGGAGTGGAAGACCCCGCCGCTCTGGGGCATCGGCCGCATCCCCGCCGTCAACGGGCACGACCGCCTCCTCCACGACGGCCGCGCCCGCGGCGTCGCCGAGGCCATCCTGTGGCACGGCGGCGAGGCCGAGGCCGCCCGCGACGCCTTCAAGGCGCTCACCGCCCCCGAGCGGGACGCCCTCATCGCCTTCGTGAAGTCCCTGTGAGCCGCCGACTCCCCCTCGCCGCCGTCGTGGCGGGCGCGGCCGTCGCCCTGGCGACCTCGTGCGCCATCACCCCCATCGCGGACGCTCGCCAGGAGCTCCTCCGCAGCTGGGGCGCCTGGCTCCTCGACCGCTACGACGCCACCGCCGCCGCCGCCGACACCCTCGACGCCCGCGTCGACGCCCTCTGCGCCGCTCCCGACGAGGCCGCCCTGACCGCCGCCCGCGACGCCTGGACCGCGGCCCGGGCGCCCTGGAAGGAGGCCGAGGTCTTCGCCTTCGGCCCCTACACCGAGGAGCCGATCCGCCTCGGCCCGAAGG
>SBGO01000452.1 GCA_006226565.1 Deltaproteobacteria bacterium
GGCGGAGGCGGCCCGACGCCGACTCCTCCGCCGCCCGAGACGACGGCCCCCGGCCCGGACGCGACGTTGGTGGCCGCGGAGGCGGACGCGGCGGGTTCTGCGACGACCGCCGGAGAGGCGGACGCCGGGACGATCGCGACGCGGCCCGCCGAGGAGGACGTCAAGACGGTCGCCGCGGCGGTGGACGCGGGGCCGACGGCCGAGGCGGACACCGAAGAAGAGGTCGACGTCGAGGACACCGTCGCGCCCGAGCTGGACACGGTCCTCGCGGTCGACACCGAGCCGGTCAGCCCGGGCTCCGAGCGTCGCGCGGAGCTCGACGCCGCCCTGACGACGATGGGCTACTCGCTGCCCCCCGAGGCGTGCCGCTCCAGCGACGCCGCGGTCGAGGGGGCCTTCATCGACGCCATCAAGCTCCTCGACGGGGGGCGTGCCGGTGGCGCCCGGGACGAGGATGCGCGCTCGCTGGCGCTCCTCGAGGCGGTCGAAGACCGCGCTCGCAAGGTCGCCGAGTACTGGGTGCTGGTGGCCCAGGCGCGGCTCTACGCCGGTCAGCAGCCCTCGGCCGTGCTCGACGCGGCGGTCCGCGCGGAGACGCTCTGTACCTCGTGGGCCGCGGCTCACAACGCGGTCGGCAACGCCCACATGCGGCTCAACGAGAACGAAGAGGCGGTCGCGAGCTACAAGAAGGCTGCCGAGATCGACCCGGCCTACGCCGCGCCGCGCTTCAACATCGGGCTCATCAAGCTCAAGCAGAACGACCAGGAGGGGGCGATCCAGGCCTTCACCGAGGTCATCGGCCGGAGCCCCGACCACCCGAACGCGCGGCTCCTGCGCGGGCAGGCCTACCTGCGGCTCAAGCAGTGGGAGCGGGCGATCGCCGACTTCAAGGCCGAGACCGACCGCGACTCCACCAACCCGCGGGCGTGGCTCCTGCTCGGCCAGGCCGCGCAGCAGAGCGGCGACGACGCGGCCGGCCAGGTCGCGTTCTGCAAGGCGAAGGAGCTCGGGGCCGAGGAGGCCAAGGCGCTCTGTACCGAGTAGAGCGCCGGCTCGGCGCGCCCGAGCCTGTCGTCCCGACCGAATCCACAGCGGACGGGGACGTTCGCCGGCCCCCTGGCCTGCGGTCGTCCCGACCGCGGCGTCGGCGCCGAGGCGCGGTCGCTACTGGATCAGGCTGTCGAGGTCGGCGGCCGCGAGGGTGAAGTCGGGGGCCTCGGCGAGGACGCCCTCGAGCTCCTTCTTGGCCTCCTCCTTGTCGCCCCGGTCCTTGGCGTCGAGGGCCTTGCCGTACTTGATGGCGGTCTCGGTCTTCAGCTTCTTCGGGCGCTTGTCCGGCGCGTCGCCGGTGCGGACGGGCGGGCGCGCCTTGAAGCCCTCGAGGGCGTCGGAGACGAGGAGCTTCCGCAGGTCCTCGGAGAGCTTCGACTCGAGGACGATGAACTCCTCGGGCTTTCCGGCGGCGCCGAAGGAGCGCACGACCCTGCCGGTCTCCGTCTCGACCACGCGCGCGTCGACGCGGAGCGTGCCCATCAGGTCGAAGTAGCCGCCGAGGACGAGGTACTTCGCGCCGAGGAGCTTGCCGATCCGGGCCGCGGTCTGCTTGTCGATCTTGGTGGTCTTGTTGAGCTCGAGCTCGTTCAGGATGTCCTGGAGGCGATCGCGCTCGACGATGCGCACGCCGTCGAGGTCGGAGAGATCCGAGATGAGCATCTGCGCGAGGCCCTTGCGGAGCAGATCCATGCCCTCGGTCTTGCCGCTGTAGTCGAAGTAGAGGACGGCGAGGGTCGGCGTCTTGTCCACCTTCGGCGCGGCGGCATGAGCGGCCCCGAGACCGGCCAGGGACAGGAGCGCCGCGGCGAGGAAGGTTGTGACGAGGCGTGCGTTCTTCATGGAGCGTCTCCCGAAGCTGGGGTCCACAGGATATCAGACACCCGGGCAGGGTGGTCGTGGCAACGGGCATGAATTAGGGTCGTGCCGCGGAAGATGGAGGATGTGATGGCTCGTCCCGGACGGTACCTGGCGCTCGCCACCCTCGCGCTCGCGCTCCTCGCCACGCCAGCCCGCGCCGGCGAGACGCTCACGATGGCGGTGGCGTACTTCGACAACAACACCGGGCAGGCGCAGCTCGAGGGCCTCACCAAGGGGCTCGCCGACATGCTCCTCACCGACCTGTCGGTGGCCAAGGAGCTGACCCTCGTCGAGCGCTCGCGGCTCAACGCCATCCTCGACGAGCTGAAGCTGAACGCGACCGCGGCCATCGACCCGCAGACCGCGCAGAAGATGGGCAAGCTCCTCGGAGCCGACCTGATCCTGACCGGCGGGATCTCGGCGGTCGAGCCGACGCTGCGGGTCGACGCGCGCATCATCACCGTCGAGACCGGGGAGATCCTCGCCACGGCGAAGGCAGACGGCCCGAGCGCCGACTTCTTCAAGGTCGAGGCGGATCTGGTGCAGAAGCTCCTCGACGCCATCGGGGTCGGCCTGACGCCGATCCAGAAGCTCCAGGTCGGAAAGCCCCCGACGCGCTCGCTGCCCGCCCTGCGGAAGTACGGCGAGGCCCTCGACGCCGCCGACAAGAACGACCCCAAGGCCGAGAAGGCGGCCCTCCAGGAGGCCCTCCAGGCCGACCCGACCTTCGCCCGCGCGCAGCAGCGCCTGGCCGAGCTCGAGAAGCGCCTGGCCGAGCTCGAGCGCCGCACCGACGTCGTCGAGAAGGCCGGCGGCCTGGTGATCAACCCGACGCGGGCGATCGACTGGTGGAGCAACCACGAGATCCACCTCGAGCGGCGCGAGGTCGCCGCCGCCCTGACGGACCTGCAGGGGCTCCTGAAGGTCGCCCCGAGCTCCCTCGACGGCCTGCTCGCCTACGCGACCCACGTGCGCTCGACCGCGGGCAAGGCGCCGACCGCGGCGGACGTCCGGCAGTTCGCGCCGAAGGTCGACGCCGCGGAGGCCGATCTCGTCGCGGCGCTGATCTCGAAGGAGACGGCGGCGGCGGACGCGCGCTCGGCGGCCCTCCTCAAGGCCCACCGCAACGACCCGCGGGCCCAGTGGCTGCGCGTGCTGGCCCTCGGCCCCGGGGTGAACCCGAAGCCGACCGCCGACGAGAAGGCCGAGGAGCTGATGCTCCTCGACGAGCTGCACCGGAGCGCCGCGGCCCACGGGCTCGACGGGCAGTTCATCTCCAACACCTCCGCCCGCGCCGCGCGCGAGGGCATCGCGCAGCGCCTCGCGCACTACGAGGAGGCCATCCCGGGCTGGGGGCTCGAGCGCCGCGCCCTCGTGCTGCCTCCGGTCACGAGCGCCTTCGACGGCTGCTGCCGCCTCGAGGTCCGCATCGCCGAGGCGTCGCCCCGCGACGTGTCGCTGGTCCTGCCCGACAAGACCGTGCTCCCGCTCACCTTCAAGCCCTTCCGGACCCTCAACGGCGAGGCCGCGGTGTACGAGGTGAAGAAGGAGCGGGGCGCCACCTGGCCGTCCGGCGCGGTCCGCGTGACCCTGCGCTACGAGGACGGCAAGGGGCGCAAGATCGAGACGCCCTTCGGCGCGTGGTTCGCGGCGGCCGGGGTCAACGACAACAACTGGCGCAACCTCAACTACTCGCTCTGGGCCAACAAGGAGCGGCCCGCGGCGCAGCTCGTCGACGCCATCGCGCGGGTCTGGACCACGCCGAAGGCCGACGGGCACCACGGCCTCCACATGCAGCCCTACTGGGAGGGCCCGCCCGGCGCGTGGGGGAGCCCGGTGTGGGTCCGCACGCCCGAGGTGGAGAAGACCGGCTACGTGCGCCCCATCGTCCTCCGCTACACCGACAAGGGGGCGCCGTGGGGCGTCATCGCCAAGGGCGAGTGGACCTGGGTGCAGAGCGCCGGCGAGCGGAACGGCAAGATGGTCACGCCCGCCGAGTCCCTCGCGCGCGAGTTCGGCGTCGCCGGGCGGCCGTGGCATCGCTACCCCGAGCCCAAGCTGATGACGCTGCTCGTGACCGGCGACTACGAGGCGGCCATCGACCTGTCGCTCGACCTCGGCTTCAACGGGACCGCCCAGCGCGGCTGGCGCTCGCGGCTGACCGGCTGGGGCGCCGACTACCAGTACGTCTATCTCCTCGCCGCGGCGCAGCGGACGCGCCACCGGCTCAAGGAGGTCCAGGCGGGCGCGCCGTGGCTCCCCGAGAACGAGGACACGCCGTGGATCAGCGAGCTCGTGGAGTACCTCAACGGCCACGTGAAGCTGGCCGAGCTCGTGGCCTCGGCCGAGTCGCGGGACCGGCGCGCGGACGAGGGCAGCTACCCGGGGCGCTACCTGAGCGAGGCTGCGACGGTCGTGGCGCTCGGCTCGGCCAGCTGGGGCCAGGACGCCGCGGCGCGCGAGCTCGTCCGGGCGGCGCTGCCGCTGACGCCGATCTCGAGCACCGAGTGGGACCTGCTGACGTCGCAGGAGCGCGAGCGCGCGCTGGGCGACGGGGTCACGGCCGTCGAGGCCGGTGGCCGCTGGTTCGACCGCTGGGAGGTCACCGCCGACGACTTCCTCGCCTGCGTGGCGGCGGGGGGCTGCCAGCCGCCGAGCCGGGCGGCCTGCGGCCAGGCCCGCGGCAAGAACGAGGACGACGATTGGGACGACCACGTCGGCAGCTACTGCCTCCCGCTGACGCCGAACGACTACCCGATGAACTGGCTGACCAAGGCGCAGGCGCAGGCCTTCTGCGCCTGGCGCGGCGGTGAGCTGCCGAGCGCGAGCGAGTGGAAGGCCGCGGCCCGCGGTGCGAAGTGGGGTCCCCTCGCCGACAACCTCCTCGACGAGGAGACCTGCATCCTGTCGGGCGTCAACTTCGACTCACCGGCCTGCAAGGACGAGATGGACGCCGCGCTCATCGCGGCCAACCGCTTCGACGGCTACCTCGGCCTCGCGCCGCGCGGCGTCTCGCCGGCCGGCCGCACCCCCGAGGGCGCCGAGCAGCTCCTCGGGAACGTGCGCGAGTGGGTGCGCGACGGCGACAACCAGGCCGCCGGCTGCGACTACCACGACGCGCCCGGCGTCGTGAGCGGCGCCCCGTGCAACGCCCTCGTGCGCCCCGTGGCCACGCTGGCGAGCGGCCGCGTCGGCTTCCGCTGCGTCTACGACAAGAAGCCCGCGCGCACGGCCCTCGACCAGGCCAAGGGCAAGAAGCCGCGGGCGGCGAAGGGCGGCAAGGCGCCGAAGGTGAAGTGGGTGGCCATCCCGGCCGGGAGCTTCCCCCGCGGCGCCGAGCGGAAGTACGCCGAGTTCGACGTCGCGACCGCGGACGACGCCGCCATCGCGGCCGTCGCCCGCGAGGTCGAGGGACTCGACGCGGGCGCGCTGGGCGACTTCGTGAAGGGGCTCCGGAAGCGCCAGATCGGCGGAACCCTGTCCAGCTTCCAGATGGAGGAGCTGGTCGTGCGCGGGCAGTACCGCGGCCGCTCGCCGAAGGCGGTCTTCGCCCTGGTCTACGAGCTGATGGAGCCGCAGGAGGGGGAGGACGCCCAGCGCGCCGCCAACGAGCGCGCCAAGGACGAGCTCCAGACCAGCGTCTACCACAGCGGCGCCTTCAGCGTGTGGGCGCGCGAGCTGAAGAAGAAGCCCGCCGAGCTGACCGCCGAGGAGCGGCGCCAGGCGGTCTTCAACTACATGATGAACTACTCCGGCAACGACGAGACGATGACCCGCCGGCGCGCCCCCGTGGTGCGCATCGAGCGCATGCCGTCCTGGGACGACGCGCGCGCGCCGGGCTGCCTCGACCAGGCGCCGGGTCGCTGCCTCGACGTGACGGGGATCCGCGGCGAGAAGCTCGACGACGGCGGCTTCGTCCGCAAGGCGGAGGCCGAGGTCGCGGCGTTCCAGCTGATGGCGACCGAGGTGACCCAGCGGATGTACCGCGAGGCGACCGGCCAGACGCCGTCCTTCGTGCCCTGCGACGACTGCGCCGTGACCCAGGTCAGCTGGGACGAGGCGGACGCCTTCTGCAAGCTCGTCGGCGGGCGCCTGCCGACCCACGACGAGTGGGAGCTCGCGGCCCGGGGCGGGAGCGACGCGCCCCGCTACGCGAAGCTCGCCGACCTGCCGTGGGCGTGGGCCTCGGGGGGCGCGGGCCCGCCGGCGGCGACGAAGGGCAAGGCGAACGGCTACGGCCTGCACGGGATGCTGGGCGGGGTCTGGGAGTGGGTCGCCGACAACTTCGACGGCAACCGCGACTACAAGAAGGCCCTCCGGGGGGGATCGTGGGCGAGCGACCCGCGGACCCTCACGCCGTCCCAGCGCGTCGGCTACATGCGGCGGATGCGGTCCGATTTCGTGGGCTTTCGCTGCGCGAAGTAGCCCCCACCGTGGTATAGGCCGCGGTCCACATCCGGAGGTCCCCGTCCGTCGTGAGCATCGCAACCCCAGAAGCCGAGAGCGCGCCGCATCCGGGCGCGGAAGCGGGCGCCGAGGTCGCGCAGGTGGCCCGCCCGCGGGCCCTGTCCGACAACATGACCGTGCTCGAGTACGAGGGGCGAACGATCTACCTCGTCGGGACGGCGCACGTCTCCCAGGCGAGCGTCGACGAGGTGCGGCGGGTCATCGCCGAGGTGCGGCCGGACACGGTCTGCGTCGAGCTCTGCGAGGCGCGCTACACCGCGCTCACCGACGAGAACCAGTGGAAGAAGCTCGACATCTTCAAGGTCATCAAGGAGGGCAAGACCCTCTTTCTGCTCGCGAACCTCGCGGTCGGCGCCTACCAGCGGCGGCTCGGTGAGGAGCTGGGCGTCAAGCCCGGGGCGGAGCTGCTGGCGGCCGCGGAGGCCGCGCGCGAGGTGGGCGCCGAGCTGGTGCTCGCCGACCGGGACATCCACGTCACGCTCAAGCGGACCTGGGGCAACCTCGGCTTCTGGAAGAAGAGCAAGCTCCTCGGGGCGATCGTCGGCTCGCTCTTCGCGAAGGAGGACGGCGCCGACGCCGTCCAGATCGAGGACCTCAAGGAGAAGGCGCACCTCTCGGAGATGATGGCCGAGTTCGCGCGCCTGATGCCCGAGGTGAAGGAGCCGCTCATCGACGAGCGCGACCAGTTCCTCATGTCGAAGGTGCGCGAGGCGCCCGGGCAGGAGGTGGTCGCGGTGGTCGGCGCGGGGCACGTCGCCGGCATGGAGGGGTGGCTCGACCAGCCCATCGACCGCGAGCGGCTGAGCCAGCTCCCGAAGAAGAAGGGCTGGCTCGGGCTGCTCAAGTGGATCGTGCCCGCGCTCCTGCTGGCGGCCTTCTACATCGGCATCTCGAACCAGGACAGCCCGTCGAGCTTCTCCGAGCTGCTCCTGGCCTGGGTCCTGCCCAACTCGGTCGTCGCCGCGGTGCTGACGGCGCTGGTCGGCGGCACGCTCGTGAGCATCGTCACGGCCTTCATCGCCTCACCCATCACCTCGCTCAACCCGCTCCTCGGCGCGGGCATGGTGGTGGGCCTCGTCGAGGCGTGGCAGCGAAAGCCCACCGTCGAGGACTGCGAGAACATCAATCGCGACGTGCAGAGCTTCCGGGGCTTCTTCCGGAACCCCTTCACGCGGGTCCTCATCGTCGCGGTCGCGGCCACCATCGGCAGCGCCGTCGGCGCGTGGATCGGCCTCGGCTGGGTCGTGACCCTCGTCAGCTGACGA
>SBGO01000408.1 GCA_006226565.1 Deltaproteobacteria bacterium
TCGTGACGCGGCGCCGCGGCGCGTTGTCGGCTCGGCTCTGGCCACGGGGCGCGGCGGGCTCGGCCGGCTCGGGCGCCGCCAGCTCGGGGATGTTGATCGCCCCCATCAGCGGCGTGGTCTTCGTCTCGGGCGGCTGCGCCGGCGGGGTGTCGACCGGGATGCCGACCTGGCGCCGGATACGGGCCCGGGTATCGGCGCCCGGGTTCCGCATCTCGATGAGCTCCGACGGGGTGGCCTCGTACTCCAGCGTGTCGTTCGAGTTCGCGACCAGGCGCCGCGCCGCCGGGCGGCTCAGGGGCCCCCGTGGCGACTCGCGCGCGGGCAGGGTGATCTCGATGACGTGCTGCTGCTCCTCGGGCCGCACCAGCGGCGTCTGGCGCGTCGCCGGGCGGCCGAGCGCCTCGGTGAAGAGCGTGGCGACGTCGGCGCGCACCACGTCGTCGCGGGTGAGCTCGTCGGCGTCGAGGCTGAGGGGGAAGAGCACGAAGGTCCCCTCGGCGCGCCGGATGGCGGCGAAGGCGGCCTCGCGCCCGGTCGCGCCCGGGGACTCGGCGTCGATGACGTCGCCGTGGCGGATCAGCAGCACGCCCCAGTCCCCGTCGAGCTCGACGTGGAGGCGCGCGTTCATCCGGTGCCGGTGGCAGAGCGTGAGCAGGTGGGCGACCGAGTGGACGTTCAGATCGCCGGAGATGCCGTTGTCCGGCAGGTCCGGGATCGACCCCCGGGCGCTCGCGGCCGGTCGCTCGGTCACGCGCCGCGCGACCAGGGCCGGGTCGACGGGCTTGGTGAAGACGTCGGTCACGCCGAGGCGCAGCGCCTCGAGATCGTCCTCGAGCTCGAGCAGCCCGTCGGCGAGCAGGAACACCCGCAGCGGCGTCTCCCCGAGGGCGCGGATCACCTCGAAGCCGTCGAGCTCGCGCCCGTGCGCCTCGATCATGATCGCGTCGGGCGGCGCCCACGAGAGCGCGTCGATGGCCTCGTCCCCGCTGCCCGCGAGCATCACCACGAGCCCCTCGCGGCGCAGGTGGAACGCGAGCATCCCGCCCTCGACGCGGTCTTCCTCGACGAGCAGCACGCGCACCGGCGGAGGCTGCTGTCCGACGTCGTCGCCGTCGGTCGTCGCGCGCTTCGCCTCTTCCGCCATTAGCACCGACTCCTGTCGTGCCCCGCCGTGTCGTTCGGCCGGCTACGCCGACCGCCTCGTCGTGGTTCCTGCCGCGACAGGCGCGGCTTCGGGCGAATTGATTGTCGAGGGTCGCTCTGAACGCGTCAAGGCATACCGCATGGTCGGCCGCGCGCGGCCGCGCGTGCCCGTGGATCGGCGTCGCTGGCGGGCCAGCCGGGGCCTCGGGGAGCGCGTAACGGGGCGTCCTCATAGGCGCTTGAGCAACGCGCGACACCTATGCTAGCTTGCCGCGGCTGAATGGTGATTCATTCACACAGGCGGCCCGGCGCATGGCTCAACCCGACAAACGGCGACGTATCCTCGACGCGGCGGTCAAGGTCTTCGCGCAGTTCGGCTTCTACAACTCCAAGGTGTCCCAGGTCGCCAAAGAGGCTGGGGTCGCCGATGGCACCATCTACCTCTACTTCAAGAACAAGGAAGACATCCTCGTTCAGGTCTTCATCGACTCGATCAGCGAGATCCTCCGCCGTCAGGAGGAGGCGCTGGTCGACGTGACCGACCCCGTCGAGCGCCTGGCGACCTTCGCGCGCGTCCACTTCGACGCCGTCGCCGAGAGTCGCGCGCTCGCCGAGGTCATCACGGTCGAGCTGCGGCAATCGAGCAAGTTCATGCGCAACACGAACATGAAGCCGTTCGGCCGCTACCTCGGCGAGATCGCCCAGATCGTCGAGGAGGGCCAGCAGCAGGGCCGCTTCTCCCCGAACGTGAACCCACGCATTGCGGCCCGCGCGTTCTTCGGGGCCATCGATGAGCTCGCGCTCGAATGGGCCATGGGTCGTCGTCAGTCTTCGCTCAAGGACGCCTGCGCGCAGACGGTCGATCTCTTTCTCTCCGGTCTCGTGACGAGGCCGCAAGCCAACTAGCTGGAGGACCCCACGTGAAAATCCTGGTCGCCTTCAAGCGCGTCATCGATCCCGACGCGCGCATCAAGCTCACGGCGGATGGATCGGCCGTGAACACCGAGTCGGTGGAGTACAAGGCCAACCCGTTCTGCGAGAACGCCCTCGAGGCGGCGCTCCAGATCGCCGAGGAGCACGACGCCGAAGTCGTGCTCGTCACGATCGGCGGCGACGACACCGAGCAGACGATCCGGGCCGGCCTCGCGATGGGCGCCGCCCGCGCGATCCGCGTGGAGGTCGAGGACCACGACCTCGACTCGGACCTCGCCGCGCGCATCTTCGCGGCCGTGTACAAGGAGGAGGGCGACGTCGACCTCTTCCTGCTCGGCAAGCAGGCCGTCGACGGCGACAACAACCAGGTGGGCCAGCTGCTCGCCGAGTACCTCGATCTCCCCCAGGCGTGCTTCGCCTCGGCGATCGAGCTCGACGAGGACGGCGAGGAGGCGACGGTCACGCGCGAGGTCGACGGCGGCCTCGAGACGATCGCGATCCAGCTGCCGGGCATCATCACCGCGGACCTGCGCCTCAACACGCCGCGCTACGCGAAGCTCCCCGACATCATGAAGGCGCGTCGCAAGACCATCGACGTGATGGACCTCGACGATCTCGAGATCGAGGACACCGATCTCAAGATCGAGGTCGTGCGCCTCGAGGAGCCGCCCAAGCGCCAGGCGGGCGCGCTCGTCGAGTCGGTCGACGAGCTGGTCGAGAAGCTCAAGAACGAAGCCCGCGTGCTGTAGGAGGAGCGGTCCATGTCCAACATTCTCGTCATCGCCGAGCACCACGCCGGCTCCCTCAAGAAGGGCACCCTCGCCGCCGTCACGCTCGCCAAGCAGCTCGCCGCCAAGGTCGGCGGCGGCTTCGACTTCGCCGTCATCGGTGGCGGCGTCGACGGCGTCGCGGCCGAGCTCAAGGGCTACGGCGCGGGCTCGATCTACGTCGTCGACGGCCCGGACTTCGCCGACTACCTCGCGCAGCCCCACAAGCGCGCCGTGGTCGCGATCGCCGAGCAGAGCGGCGCGAGCTACATCATCTCGACCGCCGGCACCACCGGCAAGGACCTGATGCCGCGCGTCGCGGCCGCGATCGGCGCCGGCATGGTCGCCGACTGCGTCGGCCTGGCCGACGGCGGCGAGGTGCTCTTCAAGCGCCCGATGTACGCCGGCAACGTGATCGCCACCGTGCGCTCGAAGACCGACAAGACGGTCGTCAGCGTCCGGACGGCGGAGTTCGCCGTCGCCGAGGCGACCGGCGGCGACAGCGCCGTCGTCGCGGTGTCCGTGGACGCCGGTGAGACCGCCGCGCGCTTCGTGAAGTTCGACGCGACCGAGTCCGAGCGCCCCGAGCTGACCGAGGCCGACTTCATCGTGACCGGCGGGCGTGGCCTCAAGGACGGCCCGACCTTCTGGAACATGCTGAACCCGCTCGCCGACTCCCTCGGCGCCGCGATCGGCGCGACCCGCGCCGTCGTCGACTCCTGGGAGGAGGTCCCGAACGACATGCAGATCGGGCAGACGGGCAAGGTCGTCGCGCCGAAGCTCTACATCGCCGTCGCGGTCTCGGGTGCCATCCAGCACCTCGCGGGCATGAAGAACTCGAAGACGATCGTGGCCATCAACAAGGACGCGGACGCGCCCATCTTCCAGGTCGCCGACTACGGCCTGGTGGCGGACGCCTTCAAGGTCCTGCCCGAGCTGACCGAGAAGGTGAAGGCCGCCCGCGGCTGAACCCCCGGTCGTCCGAAATAGAGAGGGCCCGGCGCGTGGATGGCGCGCCGGGCCCTTTTCTTTTCCGGGGGGCGGGGCGCTACTGCGCGGTCGGCACCACCATCGGCGACTCGGCGAGGACCGGCAGCGAGTTCGTCAGCTCGACGAGGCCCGTCCCGTCGAGCGCGATCTTGAGGATCTCGCGGTCGCTCTTCTGGCGCGAGGAGCCGTCCGCCAGGAGGTTCCCCGACTGGTCGTGGAGCGGGCTCGCCGAGTACACGATCGAGCCGCCGCTCGGCGAGATGTCGAAGCCGGTCGTGAGGTGGTTGGCCGTCACGTCGCCCTCGGGGTTGTTCGTGACGTTGAACACGTCATCGACGGTCAGGGTCTTGCCCGACAGCAGCGTGTCCAGCTTCACCCGGTAGATGTTGGTGAGGAGCTTCGCCGGCTGGCTCCCGTCGTCGGTGCAGGCCGTCTCGGTGAGGAAGACCACCTCGGTGCCGTCCGGCGTGAAGACCGGGTCGCCCTCGACGCGCTGCCACTGCCAGTCGGCCAGCGCCCCGGCGTCGCAGACGTGCTCGATGTAGAGCCCGCTCGGGACGCTCGCGAGCACGGCGATCCGCACGTCGTCGGGGTTCTGGGTGTCGTAGACGCGGGCGCGCTGCCAGCGGTCGGAGAAGGTGAAGAAGACGATGTAGCGGTTGTCGGGGCTGATCGCGACCGGGTCGAGGTCGCTGTACTCGCTGCCGGTGCCGCTGCAGTCGCCCTCGGTGCCGTACTTGCAGATGAAGTCGAGCTGGACGAGGCCCGTCCCGTCACGCCACAGGTAGACTGCGGTGCTGCGGATCGTGGTCTGCAGCATCACGAGGTTCTTGCCGTCGTTGCTGACCTTGAAGTGCCCCTTGTAGGTGCTGTCGTCGACGATGTCCGACGGCGGGAAGGTCAGGAAGTTGATGCGCTCGTTGACGTTCACGTCGAGGTTCACGACGTAGAAGTCGTACTGGCAGCTGGGGCCGGTGCAGGTGCCGGTGGTGCTCCAGAACATCCGGGTGCCGGCGAACTTGAAGTCGATGACCCCGGGGATCGTGACGCCCTTGAAGATCTGGACCTCGAGGTCGTTGTTGAACTTCCCGAGCTTCAGGTTGAAGCCGCCGTTGGCGTCCGGCGGCCCCTCGGCGACGGCGATCCACTGCAGGTCGGGCGACGGGAAGCAGCCGTACTCGCAGGAGAGCCCCTCGGCGTCGAGCTTGGCGAAGTCGGTGAGCTTCCGCAGGTTCTCGCCGTCGGCGTCCATGAGGTAGAGCTCGTTGACGCCGGTCTGCCCCGGCCGCGGCCGGTAGTTGAACAGGACCCGCCAGTCGTTGGTCTCCTCGGGCGCGGCCCACGGGTTGAACGGCGTGTCGCCGTCCTCGCCGTCCTCGCCGACGCCGTCCTCCGAGCTCAGGGTGTCGTCGGGCGGGTTGCTGTCGCCGCCGCAGGCCGCCGGCCAGGCGAGCGTCAGCGGGATCAGGAGGGAGGCGAGCCGGGTTCTGTTCATGATGCGCTCCGAGCGGACCGTGGGGGGCGCGCCCGGGAGCGCGCCGTCGAGCCGCCGGTAAGCTACGAACCGGGCTTCGCCCGTGTCAATGCGGGACCTGCGTGGGGTCCCGCTCGATCACTCCTTGCGGCGATGGATCCCGAGCACGAGGCCGAGCAGGAGCAGCATCGGTCCCCATCCCAGGAGCCCCTCGAGCTGCAGGGTCTCGGTCTGATGGACCGGGGCCTCGTCGAAGGTGTCGCCCTCGCACCCGCTGCCCCCGCAGCCGCTCGAGCTCGACGAGCCGGAGTCGCTGCAGCCGCTCGAGGAGCTCGAGCTCGAGGTGGACGAGTCGCAGCCGCCCGAGGAGCTCGACGAGTCGCTCGAGCCCTCGCATCCATCATATGAAGAGTCGTCGTAGTAGCTGCTGTCGCTGCTGTCGGACGAGCACCCGTCGCTGGTGTCGGTGTCCCAGGTCGTGTCGTCGAACGCGCTCGGATCGTCGTTCTCGACCACCGTGTCGCCGCCGTCGCAGCCGGTCCCGTCGTCGTAGTCGTAGTAGCTGTAGCCGACGCTCGTGTTGCCGCACGACGGGTCGTAGTAGGCGTCGTAGGGGTCGTAGTAGTAGCCCGGGTCCTCGTAGCAGTCGGGCCACTCGCAGTAGTCGACGGACGGCAGCGGCGACGGCTGGGGCGCGCCCGCCGCGATCGCCTCCGGCGGCGGGATCGTCTCGAACACGAGCTCGATCTCGGTCACGCCGTCGTCCTCGGTGTCCATGATCCGATCGTCGCCGGGATCGGTGAGCTCGAGGAAGCCCCGGATCCGAAAGCCGATCGACTCGGCCGCGATGGCGATCTTCTCGAGCTGCACCTCGCCCCCGGTGCCGTGGGCGTCGAAGTAGATCTGACCCGTCTGCGGCGAGACCGTGTAGTAGCGCGCGTACAGGTAGGCGCCCTCGTCACCGCTCCACGCGGTGCGGCTGCTCGTGCGGTTCAGATCGACGATCAGGACGGCCTTGTCCTCGCTGTTCGGGATGATGAAGGTCGTCTTCAGGTAGATCCCGTGCCCGAACCGGGACACCTCGGTCCCGTAGACCGTGGAGGCGAACACGTCGAAGGGCGGCGGCGCCGTCTCGACGTCGGCCCGGACGCTGTCGTGGATCGTCAGCGCCGCGCGCGCGGGCCCCTTGAACTTGGAGTCGACCCAGGGCGAGGCCTGGGTCGGCCGCGAGCGCACGCCGAGCGCCGTGCACGTCGCGATCGCGAAGGCGCCGATCAGGAGCCGCTGAACGACAGGGCGTCGTGAGATCATGGCTGCGCCTCCGCTAGAGGTGGAGGGTTGCGGTGAGGAGGAACGAGGGGTTCATCAGCCCACCGTCCGACGACGGCGCCCCCGCGAGCTCACCGAGCAGATCGAAGGAGTCGAGGTTCGTCGGGATCGCGACGTCGACCCGCGCCCCGAGCGAGAGGCCGAGGCTGACGCGGTACTGGAGCCCGATCCCGATCTCGACGAGGAGCCCGTCGTCCTCGAGCCGATAGCGCTCGTTGCCGACGAGGACCGTCGCCTCGCTGTCCACCATCGCGCGGCCGATCGAGAGATCGGTGAGGAAGCGCACGTTGCGCGCGATCGGGCTCAGCATCCGCAGCCCCGCCGACCACGCGAACCACGATCGCGTCGTCTCGGCGCGGTCGATCCCGCTCCCGTGGGTCCCGCTCAGCGACGCCGACGTCACGTTGAAGATCCCGTAGAAGCGCGTCGGCCATCCACGGAACTTCCCGCCGACCCCCAGCGTCAGCCGCGCCCCGAGCCCGTCCGGCGCCTCGGAGAACACGCTCCCCAGCGTGTAGCCGGCCTGGCCCTCGACGATGAAGATCGTGCCCCGCTTGGCGGCGGCGTCCCCACTCGGCCAGGCCAGCAGGGCCACGAGCATGAGCGCGACGGTCCAGAGCTGCTTTCTCATCACCACGTCCTCGATTCTCGAGGCAGCGTACCGGATCCCCTTCCGGCCCGCATCCGCCGTCGAGACGGGCGCGCCCGCCGCGACAGGCGGCTTCGACGCTCCCCCAACCCTCCGCATTCAATGGCGGAGGAAAAAAAGTGCACCGCAGCGCGAACATGGGCGTTGACTTCCCACCGGCCCTGACTAGAGTCCGCCTTCCCAACGCGACGCAACGCGGCGCGAACGGGAGCCCGGCGGGGCGCTTGAAAAAGAGCTTGACGCCGGAAAAAAAGCGAGTAAGGTCTCGCGGCGCTCGACGGAACGGCCCCCAAACACGGCCGGTCGGGCCAAGGCGGCTGGAGCCGTCGCTCCTTGAAAACTGGATAGCAGGAAGCC
>SBGO01000410.1 GCA_006226565.1 Deltaproteobacteria bacterium
CGAAGCCCGTCCACGAGCGCGGCGTCGCCAACGTCTTCCTGGCGCCGAACACCCTGGACGTCGCCATCGAGGCGCCGGCGCGAACCCGCCCGGGCGCGCGGACGGCGCTGGACGTGACGGTGCGCGACGCGCTCGGCCGGGTGGCGGCCGGGGCCGGGCTGGTCGCGGCGGTCGTGGACGAGCGGCTGCTCGCCCTCGCCACGGCCCAGGTCGACCTCCCGACGATGCTCATGCGCGGCGACCTGACCGCCATCGAGGCGCGAGGCGAGCTCTTCGGTCGCCTCCTGCGGCGCCCCGAGCGGACGCCGGTCGAGGAGGGCGTGATGAGCGCCATCGTCGCCAGCGTGCCCCTCGACGTGCGGCCTCCCGAGGTGACGCTGCCGGCCTACGAGCGCTTCGTCGCCGAGCGGCGTCGGTACAGCCAGGCGGCCGTCGCCGCCCTGCCCGTCCTGACGAAGACCCCCGGCGCCGTCGTGACCCGCGGCGCCGACGGCGAGTACGCGATGGCGACGCCCCTCGAGGCGGTCCTGACGGAGGCCGGGTGGAAGCCGGCCGAGGTCGTCTCCCCCTTCGGCGTCCCCCGCACCTGGGCCGACCTCGCGCTGGTGCAGCCGCGCTGGACCGCCTCCGTGCTCGCGAGCCAGGTGACGCGCGAGCGGATGGACGCCATCGTGGCCCGGGTCGCGACGCAGCGCGCCCGCGTGAAGGCGCTCGTCCGCCGCGGGACCGTCGACGTGGGCCGGCTCGTCCACGCGCCCTACCTCGCCACCGACGCCTGGGGCGGGCGCTTCGAGCTGGGCCTCGACCCTGAAGACGCCTGGGTCTTCGTGCGCTCACCGGGGCTCGACGGCGTCCACGGCACCCCGGACGACATCACCCTCTACGACATCTACGGCGAAGGCTTCGTCGGCGGGATGGGCTACTACGGCACCGGCGCCGGCGGCGGCGGGATCGGCATGCGCCACGGCATGCGGGCGATGACCGCGGGCGTGGTCAGCGGGATCGGCCGCGCGGCGGAGGCGGCGCCGCTCCGCGAGCGCTTCGACGAGACGGCCCTGTGGGTCGCCGGCGAGACGACCGACGAGGCGGGCCGCGCCCACCTCCCCTTCACGCTGCCCGACAGCGTCACCGGCTGGGACGTGCACGTCGAGGCCGTGGCCGTCGACGGCGCGGTCGGCGTCGGTCGCGCCCACGTCGAGACCTACCTGCCGCTCCACGTCGAGGTGCGGACGCCGCGGCAGCTGACCGTCGGCGACCGCCACGAGGTGGCGGCCTTCGTCACCAACCACGAGGCCGCGGGGACGTTGACCGTGGCGCTCCAGGCCGAGGGCGGGCTCCGTGTGGACGGCGCGCCGGCGGCGGTCCTCGACATCCCGCAGGGCGAGACCCGCGTGGCGCGCTTCATGGTGACGGCCGAGCAGGCCGGGACGGGGCGCCTGGTGGCGACGCTCGGCGACGCTCGCGGAGAGCGTGACGCCGTCGCGCGAGCGGTGGAGATCGCCGGGCAGGGGCTCGCCCACCGCGCCATCGTCCCGGGAGAGCTGCGCGACGGCGCCCAGCAGATCCCCGTGACGATCGCCGAGGACGCCGACCCCGACACGGTCCGCGGACGCCTCCGCGTCTACCGCGGCGCCGCAGACCAGGCCATCGACGGCCTCGAGGGGCTCATCCGCGAGCCGCATGGCTGCTTCGAGCAGACGACCAGCACGACCTACCCGAACCTGCTCGTCCTCCACCTCCTCGAGGGGAGCCGGACCGCGCCCGAGGCGGTCGTGGCGCGGGCCCGCGAGATGGTCGGCAAGGGCTACCAGCGCCTCCTCCGCTACGAGGTCGAGGGCGGCGGCTTCTCGTGGTTCGGCAACAAGCCGGCGAACCTGACGCTGACGGCGCTGGGCGTGATGGAGTTCAGCGACATGGCGGCGGTCTACCCGGTCGATCCCGACGTCATCGGCCGCACGCGGCGCTGGGTCGAGGCGCAGCAGCGGCGCGACGGGAGCTTCCCGGCGGAGAGCCGCTGGGCGCCGGACGCGGGCGGGCTCGCCACCACGGCCTTCGTGACCTGGGCCCTCGCCGAGACGGGCCACGTCGACGAGAGCGTGCGGCGCGGGCTGAGCTACCTGCGCTCGCAGCGCCGCGCCCTGGCCGATCGGCCCTACGCCCTGGCGCTCTGGGCCGCCGCCGAGGCGCGGACGGGCGGAGACGCCGCGACGCCGCTCGCGATCCTCGACGCGCAGCGCGTCACCGACGACCAGGGGACCACCTATCCGGCGGGGACCGGCACCCTCTTCATGGAGAGTGGGCGCATCGGCCAGGTCGACACGACGGCCCTCGTCGCGACCGCCCGGACGCTGGCGCGCTCGGGCCGCCGGCCCGACGACGAGCTGCGTTGGCTCTGGGCCGCACGCGACCCGCGCTACGGCTGGGGGACGACCCAGGCGACGGTGCAGGCGCTGCGGGCCGCCACCGTGGCCCAGGCCGAGAGCACGGGGCCCATCGCCGGGGTCGTGACGGTGCAGCTCGACGGCCGGCCGATCGGGACCCTCGACCTCGACGGCGACGAGGTGCCGAGCTTGACCCTGCCGGCCGGGATCGCGCCGGGGACCCACGCGCTCACCCTCGACGGCCCGGAGGAGCTGCGGCTCTGGACCGATCTGCGCCTGGCGTGGCGGGGCAGCGCGCCCGCGGCCCCGACGAGCGACGGCCTGGTCGTGCACCTCGAGGCCGCGACGCGCGAAGTGGCGGTGGGCGAGCAGGTCGAGCTGACGGTCGCCGTGGCGAACCCGTCGCAGGAGGCGGTGCGGATGCCGACGCTGACGATCCCGATCCCACCTGGCTTCGCGGCCGATCGCGCGAGCCTCGCCGCGCTCGTCCGCGAGACCCCGGTGACCCGCTTCGACGAGACGGGGGACCGCATCAGCCTCTACCTGACCGAGCTCGGCCCCGGCGACGGGCTGGTGATGCGCTACCGCCTCGAGGCCACGGCACCGTGCGACGTCCTGCAGGCCCCGGCGGAGGCCTACGCCTACTACACGCCGGACGTCCGCGGCGCGAGCGGAGCGCTGCGGCTCACGGCCGCACGGCGCGCGCCGAGCACCGCCAGCGCCGCGCCGTAGCCGTCCGAAGGCGTGGAGCCACGGGCGCCGCGGCCCGTGGCTTCACGCGTCCGACGCGCGCGAGGGGCAGAGGTCGGCGAGGACGCACTCGGTGCAGAGCGGCTTCTTCGCCTTGCAGACATAGCGCCCGTGGAGCACCAGGCGGTGGCCCGCGCCGATCCAGCGGTCGCGCGGAAGGAGCGCGCAGAGGTCGCGCTCGATCTTGACCGCGTTCGTCTCGGCGGTGAGGCCGAGCCGCTGCGAGACCCGCGTCACGTGCGTGTCGACGACCACGCCGGAGGCGATCCCGTAGGCGGAGCCGAGCACGACGTTCGCGGTCTTGCGCGCGACCCCGGGCAGGGTGACGACCTCGTCGATGTCCCGCGGGACGACCCCGCCGAAGTCCTCGGCGAGCTTCTTCGAGGCGGCGATGACCGCCTTGGCCTTGTTCCGGAAGAAGCCGGTCGAGTGGACGACCTCCTCGACCTCCTCCTGGGCCGCCGCCCCGAGCGCCGCCGGCGTCGGCCAGCGCCGGAAGAGCACCGGCGTGACCGTGTTCACCAGCTTGTCGGTGCTCTGGGCGGCCAGGATCGTGGCGATGAGGAGCTGCCAGGCGTCCTCGAAGTCGAGCTCGACCTTCGGGTCCGGCGTGAGCTCGGCGAGGCGCGCGTCGATCTGGCGCGCGCGCGCCTCGCGTAGAGACTCTGCCATCGGGCTCAGGCCCGGCCGCCGACCCGCCGGCGCAGCGCGGCGAGCAGCAGGAGCGCCAGGCCGACGAGCGCCAGCCCCTGACCGCCCCCGGCGCCGCCGGCGCAGCCGTCGCTCTGGGGGTGACCGATGACGCCGGTGTCGGTGCCGATCGTCGCGTCGCCGCCGATGGTGTCGCCGTCGGTCGAGCCGCAGCCCTCGTCGGTCGCGCCGTTGCAGTCGTTGTCCACGCCGTCACAGACCTCGACGACGCCGGGGTGGATGTCCTGGGCGTTGTCGTTGCAGTCGACCTGGGAGCAGTAGCCGTCGCGGTCGGCGTCGACGCAGGTCGCGCAGCCCTCGTCCGTCTCGGTGTTGCAGTTGTTGTCGAGGTTGTCGCCGCAGAGCTCGACCGCGCCGGGGTTCATCGCGCTGTTGTCGTCGTTGCAGTCGACCTCGACGCAGTAGCCGTCGCGGTCGTTGTCGATGCAGCCGCCGCAGCCCTCGTCGGTCTGGCCGTCGCAGTTGTTGTCCTTGCCGTCGCAGCCCTCGGCCGCGCCCGGGCGGATGTTGGAGTCCTGGTCGTTGCAGTCCTCGCTGGCGCAGACGCCGTCGTTGTCGGCGTCGGTGCAGCCGCACACGCCGATGTTCGGCGTCGCCTCGTCGAAGGGCAGCTGGCAGGTCCGGCCGACGCCGCAGTGGGCGCTCGTCCCGCAGAAGGCCTCGCACACGCCGTCGACGCAGACGAGCCCGTCGGCGCAGTCGAGGGCGGTGTCGGTGTCGGCGCAGGCCACGCCGAAGCCCTTGCCGTTCGACGGGTAGCAGTCGGTCGCGCCGGTGAGCATCGGGTAGCACGCCATCCCGGCGCCGCAGCCGCCGCCGGTGATGGCGCAGTTGGCCGGCGGGAAGCAGGCGTTCAGCTCGTTCGCGCACTGCTGGCTGTAGCAGTTCACGTAGTCGTTGCCGGACAGCGTGCCGCACTTGGTGTCCGCGCAGTCGACCAGCGCGATGTACTGGCTCTGCGCCACGGCGGTGCCGGTCTCGTAGCAGCCGTAGGGGCAGTCCGTGGCCGTGTCGGAGCAGGCGCCGATGCACGAGGCGACCTCGTCGCAGGTGGCGTCACCGGTCAGGGTCGGCAGGCAGATGTCGATCTCGTTGCCGCACTGCTGGGACGCGCAGGTCTGGAAGGCGTCGCCGGAGACCGTCCCGCACTTGTCGTTGAGGCAGTTCAGGAGGCCGTCGAGCTCGCTCTGGGCCTGGGTCGTCCCCTGCTCGTAGCAGGTGCCGCCGCAGGTGTCGTCGGTCGACGGGCAGTCGACGAGGCAGTCGTAGACCTGGCGGCACGTCCAGGCGCCGCTCCCGACCGGGAAGCACGCCGAGATCTGGCTCGCGCAGTTGGTGTTGACGCAGGTGCCGTACTGGCTGTCGGACACGTTGCCGCAGTACTGGTCGATGCACTGGAAGAGCGCGTCGAGCTGGCCCTGCGCGGTGGTGCTGGCGTTGTCGTAGCAGCTCGTCTGGCAGGTCGCGTCCGCGCAGCCCACGAGGCAGTCGTAGGTGTCCTCGCAGCTACCGGTCTGGCAGATGGTGTTGTTGCACACGCCGTTGGACTGGCACGCCTGGCTGCAGGCGCACATCGAGGGGTTCGACGTGCAGCTCGGCGCCTGGGTGTTGGTGATCTGCGCGATCCACGAGGCGTAGTAGTCGACGCGGGTGTGGATGGTCGGGCGCTTGCAGGGGTCGGGGTCACAGGTCTGCCCCGGCGCGCAGCCGGTGCCGGCCGAGGTGATGCCGATGACCTTCCAGACGCCGCTCTTCTGCTGGAGCCCCGGGCCGCCCGAGTCGCCGAAGCAGGTCCCCGTGCCGTTGTAGTCCGACACGTAGACGCCCTCGTTGGAGTACACGTAGCTGATGGGGAAGGTGGTCGAGCGCTTGATGCCCGAGCCGGTCTCGCTGATGCCCTCGGTCGCGCCGAAGCCGATGTAGGTCGCCGTCGTCCCGGTCTGCGGGTAGTCGGTCGACGTGGCGATCGACGCCGTCGAGGTGATGGGGGACGAGAGGTGGACCAGCGCGATGTCGTTGGCCAGCGACGAGTCGTTGTACCCCGAGTGCGGGTAGACGGCGTCGATCGCGTACAGGGTGCCATCGATCGGGCCGTTGTAGGTGTTGCTGCGGCGCGCGTCGTTGCCGAGGAAGAAGCGCGTCTGCGACGGCACGATGGTGTTGCCCTGCTCGTCGAACATGCAGTGGCCGGCGGTCAGCGCCCACTGCGGCTGGATGAGGGTCGCCGTGCAGAACGCCCCGGCGTAGCCTCCCCAGGAGGGCGGGTAGTAGGCGGTCAGGGCGCCCACGGACGGCCAGCCGGTCTCGATCACCCCGTTGACGATGGGCAGCTCGGCCGTGTTGAGGCCGGGCCCGGAGGGCGTCTGCTGACAGGCTGCCAGCAACGTGAAGGTGATTCCCAAGCTGCGAACGAAGCGACCAGTCACGTGAACCTCCTGAGGGTCATCCCCGGGCCGGCACCGTAGCGAGGCCGCGTCCGCGGAGGCAACCCTCATGATCATGGGCGGGGTTCGGTTTCGCGGACCCGGTCCGAAGACGCGGTCGGTTTTCGCGGACCTACGGGCTGTGCGATGCTCTGCGCATGGATTCAGGGTCCCGCACGCTCGAAGATCGCCTCCGCCCCGAAGTCCTCCGTCGCGAGCGGCCGGACGGCGGGCTCGACCTGCTCGATCCGCTGACGGAGCGCGTGCACGCCCTCAGCCCGCGCGAGGCCCGCGCGCTCAAGCGCCGCGATCCCATGCTCGAGATGCGCCTCGACCGCGACAACCTCCTCGAGGGCGTCGGCGCCGAGCAGCTCCGCGCCGCCTTCTGGAACGCCAAGCTCCACGGCCGGCCCGAGATCGCGCCGGCGGGCGAGGTCCCGGACGTCGACTGGGCGGCCGCCTGCGCCGCGCTCTCCCCGGAGGTCGCCGCGCCCTGGCGCGACCCCGAGCGCTGGCGACGGCTCGCCGAGGAGCGCGCGGCCGGGCACCGCTACCTGGTGCTGCGCGGCTTCCTCACCCGCGAGGCCGTGGCGGCCCTCGCCGCCGAGGTCGCCGCCCTCCCCTACGTCCGCCTCGAGACCGAGCTCGTCCGCGCCTCACGCTGCCTCGTCGCGGACGACGCCCTGGCCGGCTGGCGCGCCTTCATGGCCGCCCCGGCCACGCGCACGCTCTTCGGCGCCGTCCTCGGGCGCGAGCTGCCGCCCGGGCTCACCATGAACGCGTGGCGCCTCGACGACGGCGACTACATGGGCGTCCACCCCGACGGCCGGCGCTACCAGGGCACCCTCGGCGTCGGGCTCTGCGAGGGCTGGCGCGCCCGCGACGGCGGCGCCATCGCCTTCGGCGAGCCCGGCCCCGACGGCTTCGTCGTGGACCAGCGCTGGCTCCCGCACGCGGGCGACGTCACCGTCTTCGCGCCCGACGCCGACACCTGGCACGCGGTGGAGCCCGTCGTGGGCCGCCGCCGCAACACCCTCACGGGGTGGTGGACCTTCGCGGAGCACGCGCTCTCGTGAGCGCGCCGCGGCGCCCGCTCGTCCTCGGCCTCGCCGCCTCCCACAACGGCGCGGCCTGCCTCCTCGACGGCGACGGCGAGGTGCTCGCCGCGGTGCAGGAGGAGCGGCTCACCCGCGTCAAGCGCGCCTTCCTGCGCCCCGCCGCGGGCGCCCGAGCGATCGACGAGGTGCTCGACGCCGCCGGGGTCACGGCCGCCGACCTCGACCAGGTCGTCACCTGCCCGCTCCGCTCCCGCCACGCGCCCGAGCTCGACCTCGCGCGCCACCCGACCCTCGCCGCCGTCCCC
>SBGO01000090.1 GCA_006226565.1 Deltaproteobacteria bacterium
TGGCCCGCGGTCAGCGCGTCGCCGACCCGGGGCAGCTCGATGGCGTCGACGCGGCCGACCGCCTGCGCGAGGAAGTCATCGACGCCCATCCGGACCGCGCCGCTGGCCTCGAGCGCCGCCCAGGCGTGCTTGGGGTGGAAGAAGAGGTCGCCGGGGACGGCCCCCGCGGGGACGCGCTCGGGGACCGCCGCGCGCACCCGCGCCGGCGCCTCGCGGCCGGTCAGGTAGCGCCAGAAGGCGATGAAGCTGAGCGCGAACCCGACCGCGATCAGGTACGAGACCCCTTCGGTCAGCGTGACGAACTCTTGGAGCGTGGACATGGGACCTCCTGTGGACCTCTGCTGCGCTCAGTGCCGCGGGTAGTCGGGGTGAGGGGTCAGGATCGGCATCCGCTGGACGATCCACCGGAAGATCACGACGCCCGTCGTGACGATGGCGATGGACGTGCCGATCTCCATCCAGGACGGGACGTACGGGTCCGCGGCGGACCAGCCGAAGGCGATGACCGACACATTGAGGCGGTTGAGGACGATGCCGAGGACCGTGAGGACCGCGGCGATGCGCACCGCCTTGACGCTCTGGTTGCGGTAGCCCCAGGTGAAGAGCGCGCACGGGAGCGCCACGAAGCCAATGAGCTCGACGAGGAACCACATGCCCCAGGGGGAGGCCAGGAGCGCCCAGTGGTTGTCGCCGGCGACGCCGAGGACCTTGACGCCGAAGTAGGCGAAGAGGACCACGGCGGCGGCCTTGCCCAGGCCGAGCGTCAGGCTGTCGAAGTGCGCGCGGGACGCGGCGTCGTGGGCGATCTTGTCGGGGAAGAAGCGGTGGGTCAGCCAGCCCTCGAAGATGACCATCGCGAGCCCGGCCGCGATGGCCGAGACGAAGAAGAAGACCGGCACGTAGGGCGAGTACCAGAGCGGGTGGAGCCGCCCGGGGGTCAGCAGGAAGAGGCTCCCCAGCGAGGACTGGTGGAGCGTCGAGAGCACCATGCCCGCGACGCTGAGCACGATGGTGAGCTTGACGGCCCAGCCGCGGACGCGCTTCCAGCCCAGCCACTCGAGCGCCGCCGGCGAGAACTCGAGGAAGAGCACGAGCAGGTAGAGGAAGACGCACCAGCCCACCTCGAACATGACCGAGCTCGGGCCGACGTGGCCGATGATCGGGTTGACCACGCGCCAGGGGCGGCCGAGGTCGAAGAGCAGCCCGACGGTGACGAAGAGGTAGCCGAGGAAGCCGGTCAGCACCGCGGGCCGGACGATCGCCTCGAAGCGCTTGACGCGGAAGATGTGGACCGTGGTGGCGATGGTGAAGCCACCGGCGGCGAGCGCGACCCCGCAGAGGATGTCGAAGCCGATCCAGAGGCCCCACGGGTTGGCGTCGTCGAGGTTGGTCACCGCGCCGAGGCCGAAGCCGAAGCGCAGGACCGTCAGCACGAGGCCGACCGCGAGGATGAGGCCGGCGATGATGTTGAACGGCGTCAGATGGCGCCGGAGACGACCCACGTTAGCGACCATGGCCGGAACCTCCGTTCTTCGCGTCGTGGTGCGCCGCGACCGGGACCGGCGCGGGCTCCCCCTCCTCGATGCGCTTCGCGAGGGCGTTCATCCCCATGAGGAACGCGGGCCCGAGGACGAGGACGAGGGGCACGGCCTTGACCGCGCCCTTGGTGAGGTTGATGTAGGGCTGCATCTCGAGGTTCATCGGGAAGCCGAGGGCCTCGAAGGGCACCTTCGAGATGTAGAGCCAGCTCGTGCCGCCGGCCTCGCGCTCGCCGTAGATGTGGTCGACGTAGCCCTCGTCCGGGTCGAGGAGCTTGCGGCGCGCGAGCTTGATGAGGTCGGCGCGCTTGCCGAAGGTCGTCGCCTCGGCCGGGCACGCGTCGACGCAGGCGGGCACGAGCCCGTCCTCGCGGATGCGCGAGAGGCAGAGCACGCACTTCTGGACCCGCGGCGAGAACGCGCTCTCGAACTCGTAGTGCGGGACCCCGAACGGGCAGGCGGCCACGCAGTAGCGGCAGCCCATGCAGATCGTCTCGTCGTAGACGACCGCGCCCTCGGGGGTCCTGGTGAAGGCGCCGACGGGGCACGCCGACGCGCACGTGGGCTCGAGGCAGTGCATGCACTGGGTCTTGACGTTGACGACCTCACCCCGGTGGGCGGGGTCGGGGTAGGTCGAGACCACGGTGAAGGTGGAGCCCCCCGGGCGGCGCTTGACGCCCAGGGGCGCCTCGGCGTCGAAGGGCGCCTCGGGCTTCGGGAGCCCGTTCTGCTCGTTGCATGCCTCCTCGCAGGCGTGACAGCCCTCGCAAACGCTGAGGTCCACGAGGACCCCGTAGGCGTCCGGCGCGGCGGGCGCGGTGAACGCCGAGGCCACGCGGGAGGGGCCCAACAGCAGCGAGGCGCCCCCTGTGAGCCCGGCCCCCTTCAACAAGCTTCGTCGGCTGATGGTCATCTCCCCTCTCCACGGGTTCGAGGTTCGCCGTCGACTCGGGCGGTGCCCACACCGCCCGCCACGACGATGAGCAAGGACGGGGCCAGCCGCGCGCGACCCGCATAGATGCGGCCCGCGGCGCGACCCGGGGGCGCCGCGTGTGGGACTTCCCGACACGGCCGTCCGAATCTCCTACACGGCCGACCGGGCGGCACGGCTCGAGCGCCCCACGCCGGTGGCTTCGCGGCCCGGGCACGGGCATTGCACCGGTGCGATTCAGGCGGGCCCCTGGTCGGGCCCCTCGAACCTGACCCACGAGCTGAACCCACGAGGTGAGCCATGTTGAGCGCGTCCATTGTCTTCGCGGCCATGCCCGGTCCCATCGTGGCGGCGACCAGCGGGAGCGGGGGCATGTCGTTCGCCGGCATCGCGATGCTGATCTTCGCGGCCATGTTCGTCGGCTTCTTCGTCTACGTGGGCGTCCGGGAGTGGCGCGCGATGCGTCGCGAGCGGCAGCCGGTCCACGCGGCCGATCCCCACACCGTGCACCTCGCCGACCTCGGCCCGACGATGGCCGACGGCGGCGAGCCCGAGCCCGAGGACACCGAGACGGGCCGCCGGTAGCTCCTGGCCGCCGGGGCGCGACCCGGCGCGGCCGCGGGGCCCCATCGCCCTTGACGGTCGCGCCGCGCTCCGGCCTACTCTGGGCGTCGAGACTGGCTCGGCGCGGCCTGTGGGCTGGCCGTGCGGCCGCCGACACGGGGTCGAACCCGATGCGTCTCATCTTCAAGCGAACGACCAGCCGCCTCATCCTGGCGCTGACGTTCGTCGTGGCGGCCGTCACGGGCGTCTCCGCGTACCTCATCGCGCAGAGCCAGGAGCAGGCCCTCCTCGACGAGATGGTCACCGCCGCCGACCAGCTCTCGCAGGGCATCCGGGCGGCCACGTGGCACGCCATGCGCGCGGACCGGCGCTCCGACGCCTACGCGATCATGGACGCGATCGCCCGGGAGCAGGGCATCGCGAGCATCCGCTTCTTCAACAAGGAGGGGTTGGTCACGTTCTCGACCGACCCCCACGCCGCCGAGCGCGTCGACAAGAACGCGGAGGCCTGCTTCCTCTGCCACGAGCGCGACGTCCCGCTGGTGCACATCCAGGCGCCGTCGCGGGCGCGCCTGTTCGAGGGAGCGGACGGCTCGCGGAAGCTCGCGATCGTCACCCCCATCTACAACGAGGCGTCGTGCAGCACGGCCGCCTGCCACGCGCACCCGCCCGACCAGCGCGTGCTCGGCGTCCTCGACGTGGCGATGGGCACCGAGGGCGTCGACAAGCAGCGCGCCGCCATCGTGCGCAACGCGGTCTGGTCGGCCGTCGTGGCCACGCTCCTCATGGCGGCGTTCATCATCTTCCTGACGCGGCGCCTGGTGAGCGTCCCGCTCCGCGAGCTCATCCGCGGGACGCAGGCCGTCGCGGAGATGGACCTCGACCGCCGCATCGACATCCACACCCGCGACGAGCTGGGCGAGCTCGCGGCGGCGTTCAACATCATGGCGAGCCGCCTGCAGTCGGCGCTCGGGGAGATCAGCGACTTCACGCGCGCCCTCGAGGACCGCGTGGCCGAGCGCACGCGGCAGCTCGGGGTGGCGCAGTCGAAGCTCGTGCAGGCCGACCGCCTGTCCTCGCTGGGGCAGCTCGCGGCCAGCGTCGCCCACGAGATCAACAACCCCATCGCCGGCGTGCTGAACTTCGCCATGCTCATGGAGCGCCTGCTGACCGACCAGGGGGTCCCGCCCGAGCGCCTGGCCGACTTCCGCAGGTACGTGCGGGCGATCTGCGAGGAGACCGCCCGGGTGGGGCGCATCGTGTCCGACCTGCTGGCGTTCTCGCGGCAGTCCTCGCCGCGGCGCATGGACGGGGATCTGAACGCGATCGTGCGGCAGACCGCGGCCCTCGTCGGGCACAAGCTCGACCTCGCCAGCGTGCGGCTCGAGCTGAAGCTCGCCGACGACCTGCCCCCGGTGCCGTGCGACGCGTCGCAGGTGCAGCAGGTGGTCATCAACCTCCTGATGAACGCCGCCGAGGCGACCCCGCGCGACGGCCTCGTCGAGGTCTCCACGCGCCTCATGCAGGGGCCGGAGCGGGTCGAGCTGGTGGTGCGCGACTCGGGCGTGGGCATCCCGAAGGAGAGTCTGGCCCGCATCTTCGACCCCTTCTTCACCACCAAGGAGGAGGGCAAGGGCGTCGGCCTCGGCCTCGCCGTGGTCTACGGGATCGTCCAGGGCCACGCCGGGAGCATCGACGTCGTCAGCGCGCCCGGGAGCGGGACCACCTTCACCGTGAGCCTGCCGCTGGTGACCCCGGAGAAGCCCGCCGCCGACGACCTCGGAGGGATCCTCGGATGAGGCGCGTCTACACGGCGCCCGACGAGCGCGTGGAGGCCGTCGTCCTCGACGCCGTGGAGGGCGCCATCGGCGCGTGCTTCGGCTTCCCGGTGCGCCGGCTCGCGCGCGCGCTGCCGCCCGCGGTCGCCTGGGACGAGCGGCGGAACCAGTACGAGTCCTCGGGGTTTCTGCGCGACCTCGCCGCGCGCATCCCGCTGGACGCCGTCCGCGTGCTCGGCGTCACCGAGCGCGACCTGTTCCTGCCCGGGCTCAGCTTCGTCTTCGGGCAGGCCATCCTGGGGGGGCGCGTGGCGCTCATCTCGATCGCCCGGCTCCAGCAGGCGTTCTACGGCTTCCCGCCCGACCTGCCGCTGCTGCTCGAGCGGGTGCGGACCGAGGCCGTCCACGAGCTCGGCCACACCTTCGGGCTCGTGCACTGCCGCGATCCCCTTTGCATGATGTCTTTGTCGACGGACGTGACGCGCGTCGACGCGAAACGCCCTCAGCCCTGCAGGACCTGCGCGATCCTGCTCCACGAGAGCGACGACATGGTGGCCGTCGAGCCGCCGTCGACGCGCTCCGGCGCCGACGAGTGAGAGGAGGAGCCCCATGAAGAACCAATGGCGCGTCATGGTGGTGGACGACGAGGCGATCATGCGGGAGTCGCTCGCCGCGTGGCTCCAGGAGGACGGGTACGCCGTCGACACGGCGGCGTCGGGGCGCGAGGCGCTCGCCCTGGCGGCGGAGCAGGAGCACGCGGTCTACTTCGTCGACCTGAAGATGCCGCCCGGGATGGACGGCATCGAGACGATGCAGGGCCTGCGCAAGCTCCACCCCGACGCGTCGGTCTTCATCATCACGGCCTACGCGACGGTCGACACCGCCATCACGGCGATGAAGGAGGGGGCGGTCGACTACCTCGTCAAGCCGTGCAACCCCCACGAGATCTCGCTCCTCATGGAGCGGCTCATCCGGGTGAAGACGCTCGAGCGCGAGAACCTCGTGCTGCGGCAGAAGCTGACCGGGCGCTACTCGTTCCAGAACATCGTCAGCAAGAACGCCCGGATGCTCGAGCTGCTCGAGCTCGTGAAGAACGTCGCCGGCTACCGCTCGACCGTGCTCATCCGCGGCGAGAGCGGGACCGGCAAGGAGCTCTTCGCCCGGGCCATCCACATGTGCGGGGACCGCGCGGACGGCCCGTTCGTCGCGGTCTCCTGCGCGGCGCTCACCGAGACCCTGCTCGAGAGCGAGCTCTTCGGCTACGAGCGCGGCGCCTTCACCGGCGCGAAGGACCGCCGCAAGGGCAAGTGCGAGCTCGCCAACGGCGGCACGCTCTTCCTCGACGAGATGGGCGACATCTCGCCGAAGCTCCAGGCCGACCTGCTGCGCGTCCTCCAGGAGCGCCGCTTCTTCCGCGTCGGCGGCAACGAGGAGGTGGTGCTCGACGCGCGGGTCATCGCGGCGACGCACGTCGACCTGGAGACCGCGGTCCGCGAGGGGCGCTTCCGCCAGGACCTCTACTTCCGGCTCAACGTCATCGAGATCGAGGTCCCGCCGCTGCGCGAGCGCCTCGAGGACATCCCGCTCCTGGCGCGCCACTTCCTCGAGCGGCTGTCCTTCGAGCTTGGAAAGCCCATGGTGGACCTCTCGGACGGCGCCGTGCGCGCGCTCATGGCGCACGGCTGGCCCGGGAACGTGCGCGAGCTGGAGAACGCCATCGAGCGGGCCATCGTGAGCGCGCGGGACGCGGTCCTCTCCGAGGCCGACTTCGCCTTCCTCGAGCGGCCGTCGCTCACGCCGGACGGCGGCGCCGACCTCGGCACGGTGACGCTGCAGGACCTCGAGCGGCGGGCCATCGAGGCGACGCTGCGGAGGACCCAGGGCAACGTCAAGGAGGCGGCGCAGGTCCTCGGCATCGACCGCTCGACCCTCTACGAGAAGCTCAAGCGCTACGACATCACCAACCCGCGGAAGGGCTGACCGGGCGTTCGGCCCCGGCGGCTGCGGCGGCGCTCAGGGCCCCGGCGGGGGCGGGGTCACGAAGAAGAGGCTCAGCACCCGGAGCAGCTCGCGCCGGTCGAGGTAGCGCGCGAGCCCCTCGGCGAAGTCGCCGCCGTCCGCCATCGTGGGCCCGAGGTCGGCCACGCGCTCCGCGAGGAGCCCGTGCACGACCTCCGAGAGGCGACGCACCTCGGCCCGCATCCAGGCCCGCGCGCGCCCGCCGCGCAGGAGACCGACCGTCGGGTCGCCGTACCCGCGCTCTTCGCCGAGGATCGTGCCCTCGAAGAGCCAGCCGCGGCGGTACGGGTCCGCGGTGAGCACGCCCGGATGCGTGCGGAGCGCCGCGTTGACGCTCGTGACGTCGATGGGGTGCGGGAAGGCCAGCGGGAGCTCGGCGCCGACGAGCGTCAGGACCACGCTCGGCGCGCTCGGGCCGCGCCCGGAGAGGAAGGTCACCGCGTCGACCGGCCCGACCACCCGCGAGAGGAAGGCGTCCACGCCGACGTGGCAGCTGCCGTCGGCGCCCACGTCGAGCCACATGTGGTTCGGCGCGCAGCAGACCTCGGGCGGGATGGGGACTTCCGTCCCGTCGGCGGCGGGCTCCGCCTCGCGCTCGGCGTGCGGGTGCGCGCGCTCGAGGAACAGCTCGCAGTAGCGATGGGCGTCGCCGTTGCAGCGGCAGGCCGGGTCGTCGCTCCGCGGGATGAGCTTCGCGATGGGCGCCGCCTGGCAGGACTGCACGCGGGTGCTGACGAGGAACGGGCACGCGGCCGGCGGTGTGGCGCCGGTCGCG